>NZ_JBFAIS010000020.1:0-168799 GCF_040654795.1 Streptomyces sp. NPDC050617
TGCCGCCAGAAGGGTGTCCAGGTTTGTCGTCACACACGAGCCAACGGGCGCCCTTCGCCATGGTCGCGGCCAGCACAAACATCGGACTCATTCATCTAAGGGCTGCCGAGCGCTGCCAGCGCCTTCCGGCTGATACGCCGGGCCGCTGGTGACCAGGCGCAGGAGGCCGGCCGGAGGTGTGGCGGCGGGTGCCTGTGCGGCAGGAGTGCCCGGACCCGCGGGGTCGATCTTCAGGGAAGCAACGGGGTGGGCTCCTCCCCCGGATCACGACGTCGGGCTGATCAGGCGGCTTCCGGCGCCACATGGCCGACCGCCGCGCCGAGGCCCCTCACGACAGGAGACCGCGCCAGCGTTCGGCCGACGTCATCATGTCCTCGATGACGCGTTCCAGGAACGTCCCCTCCCTGGTCAGCCGCCGCCCCACGGGCGTATCGCGGCCGAACGTCTCCGCCGCGGCCATCGCGGCCCGCGCCACCTCGATCGTCTGCCGCGCGCTGATCATGATCGCGTTGTACGGGGCGTCGGCGTCGACCACGTAGATGTCGCGGCGGCGTCGCGGATCGCGCTCGCGCCGTACGTAGCCCTGCTCGACCAGGTAGTTGACGGCCACGGAGACGGAGGCCGGGCTGACGCCGAGCCTTCGGGTCAGCTCGGCTGCCGTGCGTCGGCCGTCCTCGGAGAGCAGCAGGTCGATGTGGATGCGCGCGGTGATCCTCGGCAGTCCGGACCGGACCGCCAGTTCGATGATCTCCCCTTCCGCGGCTTCCTCTACCGCGATCTTCTCCGCGGTCCTACCCGCGGTCTTCCCGGCGGTCTTCCCCTCGATCTTCTCTTCCACCGCGACGCCGCCCGGCGCGCCGGGCGCGCGCACGCGGGACGGCACGCCGCGCCGTGCCCGCTGGACCGTCGCCCGGTGCGCCTGCTGAGGGCGGTAGCCGCTGGGGCCGCCGTTGCGGGCGACCTCCCGGCTGATCGTCGAGGTCGGCCGGTGCAGCCGCCTGGCGATCTCGGCGTACGAACGTCCGTCGGCGAGTCCGGACGCGATGCTCTGGCGGTCCTGCTGGGTCAACCGTCCTCCTGGCATGGCGGCAGTATTGCTTTCGCCGCCCTTCATTGCAACGCCCCATTGCGTTCACGCGCAGCGTCATTGCATCAATTTGACGTCGCCCACCTGGGATTACGCACTTTTCGAGATTGACGGCCCCGCGAACGCGCCGTAGCTTTCGAGATATCGAAAACGCGTAATATCGCGAGATGAGGAATGGCCATGAGTGATTCCCTCCCGACTGCCCCCGCCACCGCCACCGCCCCCACCCCCATGACGCTCCCGACAGCACGCCGCTCCGGCTGCCCCTTCGCCCCTCCGCCGGAGCTGACCGAAGCCCACCGGCGCGGCCCCGTCAGCCCCCTCATCCACCCCGGCGGCGTACCCGGCTGGCTGATCACCGGGTACGAAGAGGTCAGGTCGGTACTGGCCGACTCGCGGTTCAGCGCCCGCAAGGAGCTCATGAACGTGGTCGATTTCGAGCTTCCGCCCGCCCCGCCCGGCGAGTTCCTCCTCACCGACGAGCCGCAGCACGGGCGCTACCGGAAGCCGCTGGTGGGCAAGTTCACCGTGCGGCGGATGCGGATGCTGACCGAGCGCGTCGAGCAGATCACCACCGACTGCCTCGACGCCATGGAGCAGACCGGGCCGCCGGCGGACCTGGTGACCGCGTTCGCCAAGCCCATCCCCGCCATCGTGATCTGCGAGCTGCTGGGCGTGCCGTACGAGGAACGGGGTTCGTTCCAGAAGCAGGTCGAGTCGTTCATGGGCGGGGAGACCACCGACGAGGAGCTCATAACGGCCTACACCGCTACGCAGAACTACCTGGCCGAACTGGTCGCCGCCAAGCGCGCGAACCCCACCGACGACGTGCTCAGCGAACTCACCGACAGCGACCTCGACGACGAGGAGTTGCGGGGCATCAGCCTGATCCTGCTCGCCGCCGGGCTGGACACGACCGCGAACATGCTGGCGCTGGGCACCTTCGCCCTTCTCCAGCACCCCGCCCAACTCGCCGCCCTGCGCGCCGATCCCGCGCTCACCGGTCAGGCCGTGGAGGAGCTGCTGCGGTATCTCAGCGTCGCCAAGTCGTTCATGCGCACGGCGCTGGTGGACGTCGAACTGGGCGGCCGGACCATCGAGGCCGGCACCACAGTCGTCCTCTCGTACCACACCGCCAACCGCGACCCCGCGCGCTTCGCCGACCCCGATGTGCTCGACCTCGGGCGGAAGTTCAGCGGACATCTGGCCTTCGGGCACGGCATCCACCAGTGCCTGGGCCAGCAGTTGGCCCGCGTCGAGATGGGCGTCGCCTTCACCGCGCTCCTCAAGCGCTTCCCCACGCTGCGCCTGGCCGTACCCGCCGAGGACGTCGCCCTGCGGCCGGAGACCGCCGACATCTACGGGGTGAAGAGCCTCCCTGTCACGTGGGACGTATGAACTCCGGCCGCTGACGCGGTGTCGTAGTGGTCGCGGCCGTACGGTACGTGCGTACATACGTACCGCCTTACGTACCGCCATATGTACGCCTACGGGCCTCCGCCCCGACGAAGAAGTCGGTGCGGAGGCCCGTAGAGCCGTCCCGTAAAGCCGTCCAGTAGAGCCGTACGGAAGGCCGTGCGGCAGGAGCGTCAGACGCGCTCGGACTCGCGGTCCTCGCCCTTCGCGCCCTCGCCCTTCGCGCCCTCCGCCGCGGCGTCCGCCGCGGCCTTCTTGCGGCCCGGCAGGAGGAAGGCGACGATCACCGTGCCGACGCCCAGCACGACCGCGCCGACGACGCTGGTGTGGGCGACCGAGTCGGAGAACGCGGAGCGCACGGCGTCGGCGAAGGACGCGCCCTGCTGCGTACCGAGTTTGGCAGCGAGCTGTTCGGACACGGCCAGGCCCGCGCCGACCGAGTCCTGCGCGACGGAGAGCACCTTCTCCGGTATCTGCGCCCCGGCCGCGGCCGACTTGGCCGCCGCGTCGGCGAGGTTGTCGGAGTAGGTGTTGGCCAGCACCGTGCCGAGTACGGCGATGCCGAGCGAGCCGCCCAGTTCGATCGAGGTGCTGTTGACCGCGCCGCCGATGCCGAGCTGGTCCTCGGGGAAGGAGCCCATGATGGCGTTGGTGCAGGGCGACAGGGACAGGCCGATGGCGAGGCCGAGAACGATGAGCGGGATCACGAAGTCCCCGTACCCCGAGTGCGCGTCGATCCGCGTGAGCAGGGCGATGGCGACCGTGCCGACGGCCATGCCGAGCGCGACCGTGACCTTCATGCCGAACTTCGGCGTGAGCAGGGCCGTCAGCGCGCCGCCGACGAAGACCGCGCCGGCCAGCGGCAGCATCCGCACACCGGTGTCCAGCGGCGAGTAGCCGAGGACGAACTGGAGGTGCTGGGTGAGGTAGTAGAACGCGCCGAAGACGGCGAGGAAGAAGAGCGCGACGGCGAGCGTGGACCCGGCGAAGGCGCGGCGCGCGAAGCGGCGGACGTCCAGGACCGGGCGCGGGTGGCGCAGCTCCCAGAGGACGAAGCAGACGAGGCCGACGGCGGCGACGACGGCCGCGGTGATCGCGGCGGCGCCCCAGCCGAAGTGCGGGCCCTCGATGATCATGTAGATGAGCGAGCCGACCCAGATGACGGAGAGCAGCCCGCCGACGTAGTCGAGCCGGTCGCTGTGGCCGGCCTTGGACGGCGGCACGAGGAACAGCGCGCCGAGGATGCCGAGTACGGCGATCGGCACGTTGATGAGGAAGCTGGAGTTCCAGCTGTACTTCTCCAGCAGAGCGCCCGCGACCAGGGGGCCGGCGGCGATGCCGAGGCCCGCGGTGGCGGTCCAGATGGTGATGGCCTTGGCCCGTTCGGCGCGCGGGAAGGTCGCGGCGAGCAGCGAGAGCGTGGCCGGCATGACGAAGGCCGCGCCGATGCCCATCAGCGCACGCGACGCGATGACCGCGTTCGAGCTGTCGGCGAGCGCTCCGGCGACCGAGGCGACACCGAAGACGACGAGGCCGAGTACGAGCGCGCCGCGGCGGCTGTACTTGTCGCCGATCGCGCCGAGCAGCAGCATCAGCGCGGCGTACGGGACGGTGTAGCCGTCGATGACCCACTGGAGGTCGGCGCTGCTCAGGTTCAGGTCGATGGTCATGTCGGGGGCGGCCACCGTCAGGGTGGTGTTCGCCATGACGATGATCAGCAGGCTGAGGCAGAGCACCCCCAGCGCTGCCCAGCGCTTTCCGTACGGCCGGTCCATCTTCTCGACCGGCGTCGACATGACGACGCGCATCCGGACACCTCTCATGATCCGGGGCAGGACCCCAGTTGATTGATATTGCACAGCACTGTGCAATTACACAGCAGTGCGCAATTTAGCCGAATGCACAGCCGTGTGCAAAATGGAGTGGTCGGCACGCCCGGGGCAACCAGCCGCACGCCCCCGGAGAATGGGCGGCCACACGCGTGCCCCGCGCCGCACGGGGACGAGGACGCCGACCGAGGAGCCGCACCACCATGACCACACTCAGCAGCCGTGCCTCCGCCAACCGCCGCCGCATCATGGACATCGCGCTCGCCGAGCTGGTGCGCAATCCGGACGCGTCCATGGACCACATCGCACGCGCCGCCGGGGTGGTACGCCGCACCGTGTACGGGCACTTCCCCAACCGCGAAGCGCTGATCACCGCGCTGACGGACGCCGCCGTCGACGACGTGTCACGGGCCTTCGCGGCCGGTATGGAGGACGTCTCGGCGGGTACGGCCCCCGCTCCCCCGGCCGACCGGGCGCTCGCCCGCGCCACCCTCTCGGTCTGGGAGTCCGCCGACCGCTACCGGCTCCTCGTCGCCCTCGCCCAGCGCAGCGTCACGGACGCGGGCATCCGGGCCCGCCTGGAGCCCGTACGGCTGAAGGCCGCGGGCCTGATCCAGCGCGGCCTGGACGACGGCGCGTTCAGCTCGCCGCTCACCTCGCGCGCCCTCGCGCACGTCTACGAGCACACGCTCTTCGGGCTGATGCAAGCGGTCAACGAGGGCGCGCTGCCCGCCGAGACGGCGGGCGTCGCCGCCGCGACCACGGTGCTGGCCACGGCGGGCGTCGCCCCGGCCCGCGCCGCTGAGGCGGTGACGGAGGCCGTACGGGAGGCTACGGCGGCGGCTGCGGGGATAGGCCCGGGACAGGGGCAGGCCCGCTGACGCTCGTACGGAATCGGGCGCCCGTACACGATCAGAGGAATCAGCCCCGCACGCGGCGAAGCCCCGCTGAACGGGGGCGTCAGCGGGGCTTCGCGATCAGGGGGTGCGAGGCGGAAGCGAGTGGGCGCTTCCCGTCCGCGCACCGGCCGGGTATCCAGCGGCTCGTACTTCACACACGGACCGCGGCCGGCGTCCACGAGCCGATGGTCGGGGCGTCATCCGGCTCACACGGCGGCGGGCTCCTTCTCCATTCCGCCCGGGCCGCCTTCCGCCGCCTCCTTCGTGCCGCTGTGCCCGTCGTCCACCAGCGTCATCTCGTCGAACGGCAGCCGCCCGGCGAGCACTTCGCCCACCCGCGCCTTGTCGATCTCCTTGGTCCAGGTGCCGACGAGCACGGTCGCGACGGCGTTGCCCGCGAAGTTGGTGAGGGCGCGCGCCTCGCTCATGAAGCGGTCGATGCCGACGATGAGGCCGACGCCGTCGACGAGTTCGGGGCGGTGGGACTGGAGGCCGCCGGCGAGGGTGGCGAGGCCGGCGCCGGTGACGCCCGCCGCGCCCTTGGACGCGATGATCATGAAGAGGAGCAGCGAGACCTGCTGGCCGATGGAGAGGGGTTCGCCCATCGCCTCCGCGACGAAGATCGAGGACATCGTCAGATAGATGGCCGTGCCGTCGAGGTTGAAGGAGTAGCCGGTGGGGACCGTGATGCCGACGACGGGCTTGCTGACGCCGAGGTGCTCCATCTTCGCGATGAGCCGCGGCAGCGCGGACTCCGAGGACGAGGTGGAGAGGATCAGCAGGAACTCGCGTGCCAGGTACTTCAGCAGCGCGAAGATGCTGACCCCGGCGACGAGCCGCAGGATCGTGCCGAGCACGATGATCACGAAGAGCAGGCAGGTGACGTAGAAGCCGACCATGATGACGGCGAGCGACTTGAGCGCGTCCACGCCCGTCTCGCCGACGACCGCCGCCATCGCGCCGAACGCGCCGACCGGGGCCGCCCACATGATCATGGCCAGCACGCGGAAGACGAGCCGCTGGATGTGACCGATGCCGCGCAGGACCGGTTCGCCGCTCGCGCCGAGGGCCTGGAGGCCGAAGCCGACCAGGAGGGCGACCAGGAGGGTCTGGAGGACCTCGCCCTTGGTGAAGGCGGAGACCATGGTGGTGGGGATGATGCCGAGGAGGAAGTCGACGGTGGAGTCGCCGCCCTTGGCCTGCGCCTCGCCCGCGTGCCGTACGGACTCGGTCAGGTGCAGTCCGCTGCCGGGTTCGAGGATGTTGCCGACGACGAGTCCGATGGCGAGCGCGACCGTCGACATGACCATGAAGTAGCCCAGCGCCAGGCCGCCGACCGCGCCGACCTTGGCCGCCTTGCGGACCGATCCGACGCCGAGCACGATCGTGCAGAAGATGATCGGCGAGATCATCATCTTGATCAGGTTCACGAACCCGGTGCCGAGCGGCTTCAGCTCCACGGCGACGCCGGGGGCGGTGAACCCGACGAGGATGCCGAGGAGCACGGCGGCGATGACCGCGATGTAGAGGTAGTGGGTGCGGTCCCTCTTCGGACGGGCGGCCTGCTCGGGCCCGTCCGGGGACGGCGCCGGCGACGGCGGCTGTGGCGGTGTCTGCGCTGACACGGTGGTGCTCCTCGGTGTGCGGCGTGCGGCTCCGGCGGCCCGCGCTCTCCCGATGAGTGATGAGTGGGGCCCCGCAGACTATGCACCCGTCTGTGACCGCGGTCACCCTTACGTGCATTACGTTCACGGCGCGGGCGCGAGGCAGACTGTCGGCCATGCGCGCACCCCGCATACCACCCCGCATACCGCGCCCCCGCAGCCTGGCCGGCCAGCTCTTCGCGATGCAGATCGTGCTGGTCGCCGCCGTGGTGGCCGGGTGCGCGTTCTTCGCGTACGCCACGGGGCGGGGCCAGGCGGAGGACGCGGCGCGCCGTCAGGTGACGGCGACGGCCGCGGCGGTGGCGGGCGCGCCGTCCGTACGGGCCGCCGCCGGCTCCCCCGACCCCAGCGCGGCGCTCCAGCCGTACGCGGAACGGGTGCGGCGCGACGCCGGGGTCACGTTCGTGACGATCATGGATCCGCACGGAACGCGCTGGACGCACCCCGACGCGGCCCGCATCGGCCAGGAGTTCCTCGGCCACACCGGGCCCGCGCTGCGCGGGAAGGCGTTCTCCGAGACGTACACCGGAACGCTCGGGCCGTCCGTACGGGCGGTGGCGCCGATCCGTTCCGGGGCGCGGATCACGGGGCTGGTCAGCGTGGGCATCACGGTGGACGAGATCAGCGCCGAGGTGCGGCGGCAGGTGATGGCGCTGCTGGGGGTGGCGCTGGGGGCGCTGGCGCTCGGCGGCGTCGGCACGTACATCGTCAACGCCAGGCTGCGCCGGCATACGCACGGCATGAACGCCGCCGAGCTGAGCCGCATGCACGACTACCACCAGGCCGCGCTGCACGCGGTGCGCGAGGGGCTGGTGATGCTGGACGGCGAGCGCCGCATCGCCCTCATCAACGACGGCGCGCGCGACCTGCTCGGGCTCACCCCCGACGCCGTCGGTCTCCACGTCACCGCCCTCGGCCTGCCGGCCCCGCTCACCGAGACGCTCCTGGCGGCGGGCCCGTGCGTGGACGAGGTCCATCTGACGGCAGACCGGATCGTCGTCGTCAACACGTCACCGGTCAGCGGCGGGGAGCGCAGCGGCACGGTCGTCACCCTGCGGGACCACACCGAACTCCAAGCGCTGTCGGGCGAGTTGGACTCCGTACGCGGCTTCGCCGAGGCGCTCCGCTCCCAGGCCCACGAGGCGGCCAACCGGCTGCACGCCGTGGTGTCCCTGATCGAACTCGGCCGCGCCGACGAGGCCGTCGACTTCGCCACGGCGGAACTGGAACTGGCCCAGGCCCTGACGGACCAGGTGGTGGCGGCCGTCGCCGAACCGGTGCTCGCGGCCCTGCTGCTGGGGAAGGCGGCACAGGCGAATGAGCACGGGGTGGAGCTGACGCTCACCCCGGAGAGCCATATCGACGACGGGGTGCTGCCGGCGGAGCTGCCGGCGCGGGACTTGGTGACGATTCTGGGCAACTTGATCGACAACGCCGTCGATGCCAGTGCGGCTGCGCCGCAGCCGGCGCCCTTGGGGGCGACCCCGGCCGCCGTCGGCCCCGGCCGCCGCGTCGAGGGGGCGGGGGCGGAGCAGGGGTCTGCTCCTGGGACCGCCGGGGGCGGGTACGAGGCGGACGCGGGCGCGCACGAAGTCCGCGACCCTGCGCCTGCCTCCGTACCCCTCCCCGAGCCCGACCGCCGGTGTGTCACCGTGACCGTCCGGGCCGACGGCGGGCAGTTGCTGCTGCGGGTGGCGGATACCGGGCCGGGGATCGATCCGGGGGCGGTCGACGAAGTGTTCCGGCGGGGGTGGAGCACCAAGGCGCCGGGGCGGGGGCTTGGTCTGGCCCTGGTCCAGCAAGCCGCACGGCGCAACGGCGGGACGGTGAACGTGGCGGCGTCGGCGGCCGGCGGGGCGCAGTTCACGGTGGCGCTGCCGTTGCGCAGCGAGGTCACGGCATGAGACCGAGCCGCCGCCATTCCCTTCCCGTAGGAGCTCCGCTATGAGTACGCCGCCGCCGGTGAACACCGACCACCCGATCCGGGTCCTCGTCGTCGAGGACGACCCGCTCGCGGCCGACGCGCACGCGCTGTACGTACGGCGCGTGCCGGGGTTCGTCGTGGCGGGGGTGGTGCACTCGCGGGCGGACGCGTCGCAGTTCCTCAAGCGGACGGCGGTGGACCTGCTGCTGCTGGACCTCTTCCTGCCCGACGGGCACGGGCTCCAGCTCGTACGGTCGCTGCGCGCGGCCGGGCATACGGCCGACGTCATCGCGGTGACGTCGGCGCGCGACCTGACGGTCGTGCGAGAGGGCGTGTCCCTCGGCGTGGTGCAGTACGTGCTGAAGCCGTTCACCTTCTCCACCCTCCGCGACCGGCTCGTGCGCTACGCGGACTTCCGTGCCGCCGCCGGGGAGGCCAGCGGCCAGGACGAGGTGGACCGCGCCCTGTCGGCGCTCCGCGCGCCGCAACCGGCCTCCCTGCCCAAGGGGTTGAGCCTGGACACGCTCCAGACGATCACCGAGGCGCTGCGCGCGGCCGGCGCGGACGGGCTCTCGGCGGGCACGGCCGCGACCGCCGTCGGCATCTCGCGGATCACGGCCCGCCGCTATCTGGAACACCTCGTCCACACGGGCCGCGCCGCCCGCACCCCGCAGTACGGTCATGTCGGCCGTCCCGAACTCCGTTACCGGTGGCTGTCCCAGAGCTGAGACGGGACGGAACGGGACGGACGCGCGGACGGGCTGACGCCTTCTGCTGCCGCTACGGGTCCATGCCCAGCGCCGCGCAGGCGCCCGCCACCGCCGCCCGCCGCAGCTCCTCCATCGGCACGTCGCCCTCGCCGCAGGCCGCGGCTCCCTGAGCTGCCGCGACCGGCATTTCAGGGAAGCGGGCTCCCCGGATCGCCGAGCCAGGCCGTCTGGCCGCTTTCCGTCACCGTCAGGCCGAAGTCGAACAGCGAGGGCCGGCCCTGGTCGCGCCACCAGTCGGCGGCGGCGCGCGTTTCGTCGTGGAGGTCGCGCGGCCCCCACTGACGCACGGACCCGCCGGCCGCGTAGGCCCAGGAGTCGGGACTGCACCACCAGTGCGCGTCGCCCTGCTCCCAGTGGGCGACGCCGGGCAGCCGCAGGCCGATGGCGAAGACGGCGTGCGGGTCGGTCAGGGCGAGGCGGTCCGCGCCGCCGTCGCCTGCGGATTCGCGCGCCTCCTGCCAGGTCCCGTCGGTGAACAGCTCGCCGATCGGGGAGCGCGGGCGCTGGCCGCGTACGGTCATGAAGGTCATGGCCCCGGCGAACCGGCCCGACGCCGTGCCGTCCTCGACGGTGAGGCGCGCGAGGCCGTGGGAGCAGAACGCGGTGCGGAAGGGCGTGAGGATCAGGCCGCCGGCGCGGGTCTGTTCGACCCACGCGTACGGAACGGTCAGGACCGCGGCGGTGGACAGCACCCGGTCGTACGGGGCACGGGACGGGTAGCCGGCCTCTCCGTCGGCGCGCACGGCGGTGACGTTCCCGTAGCCGGCGGCGGAGAGCGCGGCACGGGCTCCGGCGTGGAGCGATGCGTCGATCTCGACCGTCACCACGCTGTCGCCGCCGACGCGTCGGGCGATGAGGGCGGCGTTGTAGCCGGTGCCCGTACCGATCTCCAGGACGGTGTCCGAGGGGCGCAGATCGGCTTCGGCGAGCATGCTCAGCACGGCGTCGGGGGCGCTGATGGAGCAGGTCGGCAGGGTGCCGACGCCGTTCGCGGGGGTGCGGCCGTCATCGACCTGGGTGACGAGGCCGTCGCGCGGGTCGTAGGCCATGGCGGCCCACCGCCGCGGGTCCTGCGTACGACCGAAGGCCCGGTAACCGTCCTGGTCCTCGGCCCACACGGTGTCCGGTATGAACGCGTGCCGAGGCACGCTCTCGAAGGCGCGGCGCAACCAGGGCTGGGCGAAGGCGCCCAGGCCGCCGAGGGTTTCGGCGGCCTGGGCTCGTAGGGCGGTGAAGTCCGTGGACATGTCGGCGGTCATGTCGGCAGTCATATGGGCCACTTCGGCTCGCGATGGTCGCCGTCACCGGGCTCGGGGACGGAGGGGCGCACCCCTGCGTCACCATAACGTCACTCACGGCGCACAGGCCCCAATACCCCCGCAACTTCATGCGTTAGGAAACATTCCTAACCACCGTCTTGTCGCGAGCATGACGTCTCGCTAGCGTTCACGCACGTTCAACCCACCCCCCCATGGAGGTTCGACGTGCATCGCAAGAGAATCGTCTCCGCGCTCTCCGTACTCTCCGCCGCCGCACTCGTCGGCGGCGTCCTCACCGCCGGCGCCCAGGCCGCCGCGCCCAGCTCGCACACCCCCCGGGCAACGCCCGCCACCGCCGCGCCCAGCGGGCTCAACGGCCCCTACCTCTACCTCGGCTGGGGCAGTCCGCCGAAGGCGACGTCCGTCATGTCGGCCACCGGCATCAAGCAGTTCACCATGGCCTTCATGCTCTCCGACGGCGGCTGCAACCCGAAGTGGGACGGCACCCGCGCCCTCACCGGCGGGACAGACCAGTCCACGATCAACTCCATACGGTCGGCCGGCGGCGACGTCACCGTGTCGTTCGGCGGCTGGAGCGGCAACAAGCTGGGCGAGAAGTGCTCTTCGGCGGGGGCGCTCGCCGGGGCGTACCAGAAGGTGATCGACGCCTATAAGTTGAAGTCGATCGACATCGACATCGAGAGCACCGAGGTCTCGAACGCCACCGTGCGCCAGCGCGTAGTCGACGCGCTGAAGACGACCCAGACGAAGAACCCCGGCCTCAAGATCTACGTCACCTTCGGCACGACCACCACCGGCCCGACCGCCGACGGCAAGGACCTCGTCAAGCGCGGCGCGGCCAAGAAGCTCGACGCGGAGTGGGCCGTGATGCCGTTCGACTTCGGGCAGGGCAGCGTCGACATGGCGGCGGCCACGAAGTCGGCGGTGGACGGGCTGAAGAACACCGTCGCGAGCGAGTACAAGCTGTCCTCGGACGCCGCCTACCGCAAGGTCGGCTTCTCCTCGATGAACGGCCGCACCGACCAGGCGGGCGAGATCGTCTCGGTCGCGAACTTCACATCCATGGTGTCGTACGCGACGAGCCACCACCTCTCCCGCGTCTCCTTCTGGGCGCTCAACCGCGACCGCAAGTGCGGATCGGGCGGCGGCGGTGACGCGTGCAGCGGCATCGAGCAGGGAACGTACGACTTCACCAAGGTGCTGGCCGGGTACAACGGCTGACGGTCGCGGGGCAGGGCCCCGCCGGCGGCGGCCGTGCGGTCACCGGGCAGCCCGCCGAGGCCAGTTGGAGGTCGAGCCGTGCGCCCCACCGTTCCAGTGATCCTCGCCGCCGCCCTCGCCGCAGGCGCGCTCAGCGCCTGCGGCGCGGGGTCCGCGCCCCATCCGGACACCGTGAAGGTCGCCTACCAGCGGAACACGAACAGCAAGGTCCGGTACACCGACGACTATCTGGCCATGGTGAAGAAGGAGTTCGAGAAGACGCACCAGGGCAAGAAGATCGAACTCATTCCGATCCAGGCGTCCGAGAACGACTACTACGCCAAGATCCAGCAGATGATGCGGTCCCCGAAGACGTCACCGGACCTCGTCTACGAGGACACGTTCCTCATCAACTCCGATATCAAGAGCGGATATCTGCGCCCCCTGGACGACAAGCTCAAGACGTGGGCCGACTGGAAGCAGTTCGTACCGGCCGCTAAGGCCGCCACCAGAGCCGAGGACGGCAAGACGTACGGCGTGCAGGACGGCACCGACACCCGCGCCCTCTGGTACAACAGAGAGATTTTCGCCAAGGCCGGACTGCCCGCGAAATGGCGGCCGAAGACCTGGCAGGACGTCCTCGACACCGCTCGTACGATCAAGCGCAAGGTCCCCGGCGTCACCCCGCTCAACGTCTATACGGGCAAGGGCGCGGGCGAGGCGTCCGTGATGCAGACCTTCGAGATGCTGCTGTACGGCACCGGCAAGGACCCGCTCTACGACCCGGCGGCGAAGAAATGGGTCACCGGCAGCAAGGGGTTCCGGGACTCGCTGGACTTCGTGCGGAGCGTCTACGCCGAGAAGCTCGGGCCCGAGCTCTCCGACGCCCTCGACCCGAACGTCGCCGTGCGCAACGTCAGCGAGTGGCTGCCGGCCGGCAAGGTCGCCATCGACCTCGACGGCTCCTGGCTCGGCGAGTACTGGCTCCCCACCGGCGGCAAGCCCTGGCCCCAGTGGTCGAAGGTGATGGCCCAGGCCCCGTTCCCCACCCAGCACGGGCAGGCGCCCGGCAAGGTCAGCCTCTCCGGCGGCTGGGCCTGGTCGATCCCCGCCAAGTCCCGCTACGCCGATCTGGCCTGGCAGGTCATCGAGACCCTCCAGTCGAAGCGGAACGCGGTCGAGTGGGACATCCGGGGCGCGCAGATCGCCGTCCGCGACGATGTCGCCGCCGACGCGAAGTACCTCACGTCCATGCCCGGCATCGACTTCTTCACCTCTCTCGTGAAGTACAGCCACTTCCGGCCCGCGCTGCCCGTCTACCCCAGGGTCTCCGCCGCGATCGGCGAGCAGATGGAGAACGTCACCACCGGCGACTCGTCGGTCGCCGAGGCCGCGAAGGCGTACGACGAGCAGGTCTCGTCGATCACCGACGGCGCTGTGGTGGGCAGGAAGTGATGACCGCGCTCCCCGCCGCGCGGCCCCGCGGGCCCCGCCGCCGCCTCCGCTGGCTGCCCCTCGCCCCCGCCACCCTCCTCCTGCTGCTCTTCCTCGGCGGGCCCATCGCGTACTGCGTCTATATCGCCTTCACCGACATGCAGCTGACGGGCTCCTCGGCCACGCACTTCGTGGGCCTGGACAACTTCAAGCAGGCGTTCTCGGACGACAAGTTCATCAACGCGGTCGTCCTCACCCTCGTCTTCACCGTGCTCTCCTCGATCGTCGGCCAGAACACCCTGGGCCTGGCCCTCGCCGCCCTGATGCGGCGCGCCTCGCGCCCCGTACGGACGCTGACCGGGGCCGTCGTCATCGCCGCCTGGGTGCTGCCGGAGATCGTCGCCGGGTTTCTGCTCTACGCCTTCTTCAACCAGCGCGGCACCCTCAACGACATTCTGGAATGGCTCCATCTGCCGTCCCAGAACTGGCTGTTCACGCTGCCCATCCTCGCGGTCTCCTTCGCCAACGTCTGGCGCGGCACCGCGTTCTCGATGCTCGTCTACTCCGCCGCGCTCTCCGACATCCCGCGGGAGGTCACCGAGGCGGCGGAGGTGGACGGCGCGAGCGGGTGGCAGCGGATGTGGCGTGTCACGCTGCCGATGATCCGCCGCTCCATCGCCACCAATCTGATGCTCAACACGCTCCAGACGCTGTCCGTGTTCGGCCTGATCTGGGCGATGACGCGCGGCGGGCCCGGTACGCGCAGCCAGACGCTCCCCGTCTTCATGTACGACCAGGCGTTCCTGAAGGCGCTCATCGGCTACGGCACGGCGGTGGCGCTGCTGCTGCTCCTGGTGGGGGCGCTGTTCTCGATGGTGTATCTGCGACTGCTGCGCGAGGAGGTCTGAGATGCGCCGCACATCGAGCGGGGCCCGGCGACCACGCCTCCGTACGACCAAGCTGCGGCGCGCCACGCGGCAGCGGCTGGCCGCCGACGCGGCGCTGCTGGTCGCGGCCCTGGCCTTCGCCGTGCCGCTGGCCTGGCTGGTGCTGTCCTCCGTCGACGAGCACGCCTCGCTCGACGTCTCCGTGCCGTCCCACCCCACGCTCGCCAACTTCGACGCCCTCATGGACCCCGAGATCACCTACCGGCCCATGCTCAACAGCCTGCTCCTGTGCGGCGGCGGCACGCTCCTGACCATCGTCTGCGCCGCCCTCGCCGCCTATCCCCTCTCGCGGTTCCGCTCCCGCTTCAAGCGCCCGTACCTCATGGCGGTGCTGTTCACCACCTGTCTGCCGATCACCGCGGTCATGGTCCCGGTGTACGGGCTCTTCGTGCAGATCAACCTCATCGACTCGCTGTTGGGCACGGCGCTCTTCCTCGCCGCGACGCAGCTGCCGTTCGCCATCTGGCTGATGAAGAACTTCATGGACTCCATCCCCGTCAGCCTGGAGGAGGCCGCCTGGACCGACGGGGCGAACCCCATGCAGGCCCTGGTCCGGGTGGTCCTGCCGCTGATGGGCCCGGGTGTGGCGGTCGTGACCGTCTACAGCTTCATCATGATGTGGGGGAACTTCTTCGTCCCCTTCATGCTGCTGCTCACCCCGGACCAACTTCCGGCATCCGTATCGATCTTCACGTTCTTCGGCTACCGCGGCGAGGTGGCCTACGGGCAGCTCGCCGCCTTCTCCCTCCTCTATTCGACGCCCGTGATCCTGCTGTACGTCCTAATCTCCCGGCGCCTCGGCGGCGGCTTCGCGCTGGGCGGCGCGGTGAAGGGGTGAGGGCCGCGCCCCCGTGATCCCGTTCGCCCGGAAGTCGGACGGGCGTCCATCCTGAGTACGACGTACGGACCCGGCATCGGCCATTTGGCCGGTGCCGAGGTCGGGCCGTGCGGCCGAGGTGGGGCGGGGGCCCGGTGGTCAAGGATGGGAGAGCACTCATTCCCCGCTCTCCCAGGAGACCTTGTGTCCCGTTCCGCCCCTTTTCCCACGTCGACCGCCGTCCCCGGAGCCGCCGGCTCCGCCGTCGCCGCGCGGGCGACCGAGCTGAGCAAGGTGTACGGGCAGGGCGAGACCCAGGTGGTCGCGCTGGACGCGGTGTCCGTGGAGTTCCGGCGCGCCGAGTTCACCGCGATCATGGGGCCGTCCGGTTCCGGCAAGTCCACGCTCATGCACTGCATGGCGGGGCTCGACTCCTTCTCGTCCGGTTCGGCCCGGATCGGCGACGTCGAGCTGGCGTCGCTGGGCGACCGGGAGCTGACGCGGCTGCGCCGGGACCGGATCGGCTTCGTGTTCCAGGCGTTCAACCTGCTGCCGACGCTGAGCGCGATCGAGAACATCACCCTGCCGATGGACATCGCGGGCCGCGGGCCCGACCGGGCCTGGCTGGAGCAGATCGTCTCGACGATGGGCCTGTCCGCGCGGCTGACGCACCGGCCGTCGCAGCTCTCCGGCGGCCAGCAGCAGCGCGTCGCCGTGGCCCGCGCGCTCGCCTCCCAGCCCGAGATCATCTTCGCGGACGAGCCGACCGGCAACCTCGACTCCCGCTCGGGCGCGGAACTGCTGGGCTTCCTCCAGGAGTCGGTGCCGGCGCTCCAGCAGACGGTCGTGATGGTGACGCACGACGCGGTCGCCGCCTCGTACGCGGACCGCGTGATCTTCCTGGCCGACGGCCGGATCGTGGACGAGCTGCGCGCGCCGACCGCCGACGCGGTGCTCGACCGCATGAAGGCGTTCGACTCGAAGGGCCGTACGAGCTGAGGAACCCCCACCTCGGCCCCCGCCCACCGCTCGCCGCCGGACCCCGGCGCTCCCCGTCCCCCGCGATCCAGGACTGACCACACGTGCTTCGCACCGCTCTGCGCAACGTACTCGCGCACAAAGCCCGGCTGGTGATGACCGCTCTGGCGATCGTCCTCGGCACCGCCTTCGTCTCCGGCACGCTGATCTTCGGCGACACCACCGGCAACGCCTACCGCAACGTCTCCGCCAAGAACTATCAGGGCATCGCCACCCTGGTGACCGCCAACGAAGGGCTGCGCTCCCCCGGCGACCAGCACAAGACCGCGCTCGACGAGCGGCTCGCGGAGAAGATACGGGCGCTGCCGGGCGTCGCCTCGGTGCGGCCGATCGCCTCGGGCTTCGCCACGATCGCCGACAAGAAGCAGCGGCCCCTGGGCGACGACTGGGGGTCGCTCGGCGCGAGCTTCACGCCGGGCAAGGACGGCAAGGACGCCCGCTACCCGCTCGTCAAGGGCCGCGCGCCCGCCTCCTCCGACGAGATCGCCCTGAACTCGGGCGCCGTCTCCGACGCCGGGTTCACGCTCGGCGACAAGATCCGGTTCGCGGTGGACGGGCCGGTGATGACCAAGAAGCTGGTCGGCGTCGTGGACACGGACGACCCGCGGGTGACGACGGGCGGCACGCTGGCGCTGTTCGACACCGCGACCGCGCAGCACCTGTTCGCCTCCCCCGGCTCCTACAGCGACTTCGAGGTGGGGGCCGAGCCCGGCGTCGACGACGTCGAGCTGACCGGGCGGATCGAGCGGCTGCTGCCCGAGGACAAGGCGCTCGCGCAGAGCGGTTCGGAGCTGGCCCGTATCCAGGCCGACGAGATCACCCTGAGCACCCGGTCGCTGACCAAGTCGCTGATGGTCTTCGCGGGCATCGCGCTGTTCGTCGGGGCGTTCATCGTCGCCAACACCTTCACCATGCTGATCTCGCAGCGCCGCCGGGAGACCGCGCTGCTGCGGGCGGTGGGCGCGTCCCGCCGCCAGGTGGTGCGCTCCGTGCTGGCCGAGGCGGCGGTGCTGGGGCTGCTGGCCTCGGCGGCCGGGTTCGTGCTGGGCATCGGCGTCGCGCTGGGGCTGCGGCCGCTGCTCAACGCGACGGGCTCGCACCTCCCCGACGGGCCGCTGATCGTCGAGCCGGCCTCGTTCGGCTACGCACTCGTCGTCGGCGTGGCCGTGACCGTACTGTCCGCGTGGCTGCCGGCGCGGCGCGCGGCGCGGGTCGCCCCGGTGGAGGCGCTGGCCGAGATCGACCAGGCGCCCGCGCAGCGGAGCCTGGTGGTGCGCGGCGTGATCGGCGCGGTGCTCGGCGGCGCGGGCGTGGCGACCATGGTGTACGTGGCCACTCTGTCGTCCAGCGAGGGCATCGACGCCGGCATGGCGGGCTCGGCGCTCGTCCTGGCGGGTGCGGCTGTCCTCGCGCCGCTGCTGTCGCGCCCGCTGGTGACGTTCGCCGGGAAGGGGCTGGCCCGGATGTTCCCGGCCAGCGGCCGGCTCGCGACGCGCAACGCCCTGCGCAACCCGCGCCGCACCGCGGCGACGGCCTCCGCGCTGATGATCGGCCTCACCCTGATCACCGGTCTGTCGGTGCTGGGCCACTCGGCCACGCTGGGCGTCGACAAGATGATGGAGAAGCAGGGGCTGACGGCCGACTACCAGGTGTCCTCGGAGGGCGGCCGCGGCCTCGGTAAGGACGCCGCGCACCGGCTGGCCGGCGTGCCGGGCGTCGCCGCGGCCGTACCGGTGCGCACGGTCGGCGCCGACCTGGGGTCCAGTGCCGGCGGCTTGACCGGCACGGACGCCGCGAACCTGCCGAAGGTGACGGGCATGCGCTTCACCAGCGGTTCGGCGGACGCCATACGGGTCAAGAACACCATCGCCCTCTCGGAGAAGACCGCGAGGGAGAACGGCCTGCGGACCGGCCAGAGCGTCAAGGTCTCCTACTCCGATGGGGAGGACGACGAGGAGGAGGGGAAGCCGGGCCGTGCGAAGGGCCCGAAGACGGCCACGTACAAGATCGTCGGCGTCTACACCGACAACGAGGTGGCGCCCAACGCGCTCGCCTCGCTGGCCACGATCGCGAGCCACGTCGAACAGCAGAACCTCGCCAACGAGCGGATTCTCATCAAGGCGGAGCCGGGCCGGGCGGGCAAGCTCGACGACAAGATCCGCTCGGCGCTCGGCAGCAACCCGCTGGTGAAGGTGAAGGACCAGTCCGTCCTGCGCGCGGAGCGCAGCGGATCGATCGGCGACATCCTGAACATGACGTACGGGCTGCTGGGCATGGCCCTGGTCATCGCGGTGGTCGGCGTCGTGAACACGCTCGCCATGTCGGTCTTCGAGCGCACCCGTGAGATCGGCATGCTGCGGGCGATCGGCCTGGCGCGCCGCGACGTGAAGCAGATGGTGCGGCTGGAGTCGGTGATGATCTGCGTGTTCGGCGCGGTGCTGGGGATCGTGGTGGGCGTCTTCCTGGCCTGGTCGGGCGGCCACCTGGTGAAGTCCTCGTTCCCGGCGTACGAGTTCGGCCTGCCGTGGGCGCGGATCGCCCTGTTCCTGCTGATCGCCCTGGTCGTGGGCGTGCTGGCGGCGGTGTGGCCGGCGCGCCGGGCGGGCCGGCTGAGCCCGCTGGAGTCGATCGGCGCGCAGTAGGACGGGCGGATGCGAAACGGCGGTGGGCGCCCCCTCAAGGAGAGGGGGCGCCCACCGCCGTACGGGTCGCGCTGCGCGTCAGCCCTGCTGGCCGGCGCCCTGGTCGGCCTTCTGGCCGCCGAGGTGGTGCACCCGGACCATGTTGGTGGTGCCGGGGACGCCGGGGGGCGAACCGGCGGTGATGATCATGGTGTCGCCCTCGTTGTAGCGGTTGAGCTTGAGCAGCTCGGCGTCGACGAGGTCGACCATGGCGTCGGTGTTGTCGACGTGCGGCACGACGCGCGTCTCGATGCCCCAGCTCAGCGTCAGCTGGTTGCGGGTGTCCGCGTCGGTGGTGAAGGCCAGGATCGGCTGGGCCGCGCGGTAGCGGGAGAGGCGGCGGGCGGTGTCGCCGGACTTGGTGAAGGCCACCAGCGCCGTCGCGCCGAGGAAGTCGGCGATCTCGCAGGCGGCGCGGGCCACGGAGCCGCCCTGGGTGCGCGGCTTCTTGCCCGGGACCAGCGGCTGGAGGCCGCGCGAGAGCAGCTCCTGCTCGGCCGCCTCGACGATGCGGGACATCGTCTTGACGGTCTCGATCGGGTACGAGCCGACGCTCGACTCGGCGGAGAGCATGACCGCGTCCGCGCCGTCGAGGATGGCGTTGGCGACGTCGGACGCCTCGGCGCGGGTCGGCCGCGAGTTGGTGATCATCGACTCCATCATCTGGGTCGCGACGATCACCGGCTTGGCGTTGCGGCGGCACAGCTCGATGAGGCGCTTCTGCACCATCGGGACCTTTTCGAGCGGGTACTCGACGGCCAGGTCGCCGCGGGCGACCATGATGGCGTCGAAGGCCGCGACGACGGCCTCCATGTTCTCGACGGCCTGCGGCTTCTCGACCTTGGCGATCACCGGCACCCGGCGGCCGACCTCGTCCATGACGCGGTGCACGTCGCGGACGTCGTCGGCGTTGCGCACGAAGGACAGCGCGACCATGTCGCAGCCCATCCGCAGCGCGAACCGCAGGTCCTCGACGTCCTTCTCGGCCAGCGCGGGCACGTTGACCGCGGCGCCGGGCAGGTTGATGCCCTTGTGGTCGGAGATCACACCGCCCTCGATGACGATGGTCTTGACCCGCGGGCCGTCGACCTCGGTGACCCGCAGCTCGACGTTGCCGTCGTTGATCAGGACCTGGTCGCCCTTGGAGACGTCGCCGGGCAGCCCCTTGTACGTGGTGCCGCAGATCGTCTTGTCGCCGGGGACGTCCTCGGTGGTGATGGTGAACTCGTCGCCGCGCTCCAGCTCGACCGGGCCGTCGGCGAAGGTCTCCAGGCGGATCTTGGGGCCCTGGAGGTCGGCGAGGACGCCGACCGCGCGGCCGCTCTCCTCGGCGGCCTTGCGGACGCGGTGGTACCGCTCCTCGTGGTCCGACTGGGTCCCGTGGCTGAAGTTGAAGCGGGCCACGTTCATGCCGGCCTCGATCAGCGCTTTGAGCTGGTCGTAGGAGTCGGCGGCGGGGCCCAGGGTGCAGACGATTTTGGAACGGCGCATAAAGCTGATCCTATCGGTTTGTTTCGGGGCGGAATAATCCAGTGGGGGTCGGGCCGGGCCGCCCGGCCGCCGGCCACCGGCGGAGGGAGGCCCGTACCTAGGCGCTGACCAGGGCGTACGTCTGGGTGGCGATCTCCAGCTCCTCGTCGGTGGGGACCACGGCGACCGCGACCTGGCTGGCGTCCGCCGAGATCAGCCGGGCCGAGGAGCCGCGCACGGAGTTCCGTACCGCGTCCACCTCGATGCCGAGCACGCCCAGGCCGCGCAGCGACGCCTCCCGGACGGCCGCGGAGTTCTCGCCCACGCCCGCCGTGAACGCGACGGCGTCCACCCGTCCGAGCACCGCCGTGTACGCGCCCACATACTTGCGCAGCCGGTGCACATAGATCTCGAAGGCGAGCTGCGCGGCGCGGTCGCCCTCGCCCATCCGGCGGCCGATCTCGCGCATGTCGTTGTCGCCGCAGAGGCCGATGAGGCCGCTCTTCTTGTTGAGCAGCTCGTCGACCTCGTCGACGCTCATCCCGGCCACCCGCCGCAGGTGGAAGGTGACCGCGGGATCGATGTCACCGGAGCGCGTACCCATCACGAGCCCCTCCAAAGGCGTCAGCCCCATGGAGGTGTCCACGCACCGGCCGCCCTCGACGGCGGAGGCGGAGGCCCCGTTGCCGAGGTGCAGCACGATGACGTTGACATCGGCCACGTCCTTGCCCAGCAGCTTCGCGGTCTCGCGGGAGACGTACGCGTGCGAGGTGCCGTGGAAGCCGTAGCGGCGGATGCGGTGCGCGTCGGCCGTCTCGACGTCGATGGCGTAGCGCGCCGCGTGCTCCGGCATCGTGGTGTGGAAGGCCGTGTCGAAGACCGCGACCTGCGGCAGGTCGGGGCGGAGCCCCATGGCCGTGCGGATGCCCGTGATGTTGGCCGGGTTGTGCAGCGGCGCGACGGGGATCAGCCGCTCGATCTCCGCCAGCACGTCCCGGTCGATGACGGTGGGCCCGCTGAACCGCTGGCCGCCGTGCACGACGCGG
The DNA here is from genome assembly GCF_040654795.1 of Streptomyces sp. NPDC050617. Taxonomy (NCBI): domain Bacteria; kingdom Bacillati; phylum Actinomycetota; class Actinomycetes; order Kitasatosporales; family Streptomycetaceae; genus Streptomyces; species Streptomyces sp. NPDC050617. The sequence continues at coordinate 21,503 of NZ_JBFAIS010000020.1, forward strand.
TGGCCGATCGCGGCGAGCTTCGGCGAGTCGAGCCCCAGCCCGTCCGCGGACAGCTCCTCGGTGAGGGCCCGCAGCGCCTCGTCGTGGTCCGCGATCGGCCGCTCCCGCTCGCGCTTGGCGCCGCCCGTGGCGAGCGGGGAGTGCGTCAACCGGGAGGTCTGCTCGCCGATGCGCTCGACCAGGCCGGTGGCGAGCCGGGTGCTGTCGGCCATGTCGAGGAGCTGGTACTTGACCGAGGAGGAGCCGGAGTTGAGGACGAGTACGCGGGTGGCGTCGACGTTCGCGGTCATGGGCGGGCTTTCCGGTAGGCGGCGGACGGAGGGAGGGGGGAGCGGGATTACGGCTGCTCGCCCTGGGCCTGTACGGCCGTGATGGCGACGGTGTTCACGATGTCCTGCACCAGCGCGCCGCGGGAGAGGTCGTTGACCGGCTTGCGCAGCCCCTGGAGGACCGGGCCGACGGCGACGGCGCCCGCGGAGCGCTGCACGGCCTTGTACGTGTTGTTGCCGGTGTTCAGGTCCGGGAAGATCAGCACCGTGGCCCGGCCCGCGACCTCGGACTCCGGCAGCTTGGTGCGCGCGACCGCCGCGTCGACGGCGGCGTCGTACTGGATCGGCCCCTCCACCAGCAGGTCCGGGCGGAGTTCGCGGACCAGCTCGGTCGCCTTGCGGACCTTGTCGACGTCGGCGCCGGAGCCGGAGGTTCCGGTGGAGTACGACAGCATCGCGATGCGCGGCTCGACGCCGAACCGGGCGGCGGTGGCGGCCGACTGGATGGCGATGTCCGCGAGCTGCTCGGCGTCCGGGTCGGGGTTGACGGCGCAGTCGCCGTAGACGAGCACCCGGTCGGCGAGGCACATGAAGAAGACGGACGACACGATCTGCGCGCCCGGCTTGGTCTTGATGATCTCGAAGGCGGGGCGGATGGTGGCGGCGGTGGAGTGCACCGCGCCGGAGACCATGCCGTCGGCCAGGCCCTCCTGGACCATGAGGGTGCCGAAGTACGAGACGTCGGAGACGACGTCGTACGCCAGCTCGTAGCTGACGCCCTTGTGGGCGCGGAGCCGGGTGTACAGCTCGGCGAACCGCTCGCGCAGCGGGGAGGTGTGCGGGTCGACGAGGGCCGCGTCGCCGAGGTCGATGGAGAGTTCGGCGGCGCGCTTGCGGATCGCGGTCTCCTCGCCGAGGAGCGTCAGGTCGCAGACGTCCCGGCGCAGCAGCACGTCGGCCGCGCGCAGTACGCGTTCCTCGGCGCCCTCGGGCAGCACGACCCGGCGGCGTCCGGCGCGGGACCGTTCGATCAGCTCGTGCTCGAACATCATCGGCGTGACGCGGCCGGACCGGGCCACCGAGATGCGCCGCGTCAGCTCGGCCGTGTCCACGTGCCGTTCGAAGAGTCCGAGGGCGGTCTCGGCCTTGCGCGGCGAGGCGGCGTCGAGCTTGCCCTCGATCGCGAACAGCTGCTCGGCGGTGGGGAAGGAGCCGCCGCGCACCGAGACGACGGGCGTGCCGGGGGCGAGCCGGGAGGCGAGCGCGAGGATGTCGGGGCCGGGGCGCTCGTCGAGGGTGAGCACCACGCCGGCTATGGGCGGCGCCCCGGCGCTGTGCGCGGCGAGCGCGCCGACGATGAGGTCGGCGCGGTCCCCGGGGGTGACCACCATGCAGCCGTCGGTGAGCGCCTTGAGGAAGGTGGGCAGCATGGCGCCGCCGAAGACGAAGTTCCGTACGTCGCGGGCGAGCCCGGCGGCGTCGCCGAGCAGCACCTCGGCGTCGAGGGCCTGGACGGTCTGGGCGACGGTGGGGGCGGAGAGCGAGGCGTCCTCGGGGAGCGCGTAGCAGGGCACGGGGAGGCGGGCGGCGAGCCGTTCGACGATGGCGGTGCGGTCGTCGGGCGCGACGCGGTTGACGACGACGGCGACGACGTCGCAGCCGAGCGCCTCGTAGGCGCGGTAGGCGTTGCGGGCCTCGGACCGTACGGACTCGGCGCTCTGGTCCTGGCCGCCGACGACGGGGACGACGAAGGCGCCGAACTCGTTGGCGAGCCGGGCGTTGAGGGCCAGTTCGTCGGGGAGGTTGGTGGCGCCGTAGTCGGTGCCGAGCACCAGCACGTACTCGTACTCGCGGCCGACCGCGAGGAAGCGCTCGACGAGCCGGGAGACCAGCTCGTCGGTGCCCTGTTCGGCCTGGAGGGCGGTGGCCTCCGCGTACGTCATCCCGGAGGCCGCCTCCGGGGTCTGGCTGAGCCGGTAGCGGGACCGCAGCAGATCGAAGAGGCGGTCGGGTCCGTCGTGCAGGAGGGGGCGGAAGATGCCCACTCGGTCCACATGGCGGGTCAGGAGCTCCATCACTCCGAGTTCGACGACCTGCCGGCCGTCCCCGCGGTCGATCCCGGTCACGTATACGCTGCGCGTCACGCGTGCTCTCCTTGATCCATCTCAGGTCCACCTCGACCTAAAAGCTGCGCTTTTGCCGGTTTCCTGGGCAAAAACACCCGGTATGGCGGGCTTGCCCTCTTGACAATACCTGCGCCCCTGGATAGGGCGCAGTCAGAGGTGGGGGCAGCGGTACCACTGGGGTCATGAAACAATCGAACTTGGCTCACATGTACCGGTAGCGAGCAGGAGACACAGCACGATGCGCATCGGAGTTCTCACCGCAGGCGGCGACTGCCCCGGCCTCAACGCTGTCATCCGTTCGGTGGTGCACCGGGCGCTCGTCGGCCACAGCGACGAGGTCATCGGCTTCGAGGACGGATTCAAGGGCCTCCTCGACGGACGGTTCCGCAAGCTCGACCTCGACGCGGTCAGCGGCATCCTGGCGCGCGGCGGCACCATTCTCGGCTCCGCCCGCCTGGAGCGCGACCGGCTGCGCGAGGCGTGCGAGAGCGCCCAGGACTTCTCCCGCGCGTACGGCATCGACGTGCTCATTCCCATCGGCGGCGAGGGCACTCTCACCGCGGCCCGGATGCTCTCCGACGCGGGCGTCCCGGTGGTCGGCGTCCCGAAGACCATCGACAACGACATCTCCGCCACCGACCGCACCTTCGGCTTCGACACCGCCGTCGGCGTCGCCACCGAGGCCATCGACCGCCTCAAGACCACCGCCGAGTCGCACCAGCGCGTCATGGTCGTGGAGGTCATGGGGCGGCACGCGGGCTGGATCGCCCTGGAGTCCGGCATGGCCGGCGGCGCGCACGGCATCTGCCTGCCGGAGCGCCGCTTCGCGGTGGACGACCTGGTCAAGATGGTCGAGGAGCGCTTCTCTCGCGGCAAGAAGTTCGCGGTCGTCTGCGTCGCCGAGGGCGCGCACCCGGCCGAGGGCTCGATGGACTACGAGAAGGGCGCCATCGACCAGTTCGGCCACGAGCGCTTCGCGGGCATCGGCAACCGGCTGGCCGTGGAGCTGGAGCGGCGCCTGGGCAAGGAGGCCCGCCCGGTCATCCTCGGCCACGTCCAGCGCGGCGGCACCCCCACCGCGTACGACCGCGTCCTCGCCACCCGCTTCGGCTGGCACGCCGTCGAAGCCGCCCACCGGGGCGACTTCGGCAACATGACGGCGCTGCGCGGCACGGACATCACGATGGTTCCGCTGGCGGAGGCCGTGACGGAGCTGAAGCGGGTGCCGGAGGACCGGATGAACGAGGCGGAGTCGGTCTTCTAGGACCGCCGAACCTCTCAGGCTCGCAGAGCTTCGGGGCTTCTGGGGCTTCCGCGGCTTCCACGTCTGAAATCCGCCCCCGGGTCGATCTGCCCTGGGGGCGGTTTTCAGTTCTCCGGCCCTGTTCCGTTTTCAGCCCCGGTCCGGCGCGCCGAGCACGCGCGGGCGGAACGCGAGGACGGCGGCGGCGACCTCGTCGAGGTGGCTCTCCAGCAGGAAGTGGCCGCCGTCGAGCAGGACGATCTCCGCGTCCGGGGCGTCGCGCCGGAACGCCTCCGCGCCGGCCGGCCCGAAGATCTCGTCGTTGCGGCCCCAGACGGCGAGGACGGGCATGCGGCGCGACCGCAGCCATGCGTGCACCGCCGGGTACAGGGCGCGGTTGCCGGCGTAGTCGCCGAACAGGGCGAGCTGGGCGCGGTCGACGCCGGGGCGGGCGAGCAGCGCCAGGTCGTGCTCCCAGGCGTCGGGGTCGATCAGGCTCGGGTCGGGGACGCCGTGGGTGTACTGCCACTCGACGGCCTCCCGGCCCAGGGCGGGCCGCAGCCGCGCCTCGTTCGCGGGGTCCGGCCGGTCCCCGTAGGCCCAGACGGGCTCCCAGAACTCCGGCACGAAGCCGTCCTCATAGGCGTTGCCGTTCTGCGAGACGACGCCGAGGACCGCGTCCGGGTCCGCCAGCGCGAGCCGCCAGCCGACGGGCGCGCCGTAGTCCTGTACGTAGATCGCGTAGCGGTGCACGCCGACGGCGTCCAGGAAGCCGCGCGTCACCTCGGCGAGGGCGTCGAAGGTGTAGGCGAAGTCCGTCGCGTCGGGCGCCGAGGAGCGGCCGAAGCCGATGTGGTCGGGCGCGATCACCCGGTACGGGCCGGCCAGCGCCGGGATCAGGCGGCGGAACATGTGGGAGCTCGTCGGATAGCCGTGCAGCAGCAGGAGGACGGGGGCGTCCGAGGGCCCCGCCTCCCGGTAGAAGACGGTGAGCCCGTCGACGTCCACGGTGCGGTGGTGAACAGCGACCACGATAACCTCTTAAATCGTTTTAACCGGTTAGGTTATTCTGATCCTGCGGACAGCCGCACGAGATGTCAAGGAGAGTGGGCCGTGGTCGAGGACGAGGACCTGCTGCTCACCGTGCTCAACAGCGCCCCCGTGAGCGACGGGCGCCCCGCGGACGCGCTGACCGGACCCGGGGCGGCCGACTGGGTGCGGGCGCTCGGGGGGAGCGGCGCGAGCGGGGAGCTCGACCGGCTGCGCCAGGTCCGCGACGCGCTGCACCTGCTCATCCGGGGCGCCTCCTCGGACGTCGGCCCCCTCGCCGCCACGCTCGACCGGGCGCGCCTGCGCCCCGCCGTCTCGCCCGAGGGCGTGTCCTGGAGCCTGGAGGCGGCGCCGGAGGAGCGGCTCGCGGCCCGCGTCGTCCTCGCGTGGTCGCGCGTCACCACGGAACTGCCGCGCCGGCTGCGCCCCTGCGCCAACGAGGAATGCAACCTCTTCCTCGTGGACCACAGCCGCCCCGGCACCGCCCGGTGGTGCTCCATGGCGGCCTGCGGCAACCGTATGAAGGCACGGACCCACGCGCGCAAGCAGCGCCGGTGAGCACTATTGGCTCGTACGCGGCCAGCGACTGAGCAACATCCGCCCACTTTCCCCGCGTTCAACCCTTGAACATCTCAACTACGGTCGGAGGGGCGTCGAGTGGCGCCGCACGAAAAGGTGCCGCTTCCGTGGAGCAGTGACACGACGGGTATTCGCGGGGTCGCCACCTAAGTGAAGGCGAAGTGAACTCCCGTAGCCCGCAATGCCCTTGACCCCGCCTCCGCATGACCGATTGGACAGGGAACGGCTGCCTCCCCGTCCGCCGGATCGTTCTTGACTCAACAGGTATGCACCTGGCAGGCTTCTTGAGTAACCTAAAGTCGGAAACCGACTCTTAGTCAGAACCTGGGGCAGGTTCAGCGCGACTGCCGCGCATGATGACCGGCGCGACCGCCGGTGGGTTACATGGCCTCAACGCGCCAAACGGGGAATCACCAAGGGGAAACACGTGTCAGCGTCTGTGTCATCCGGCATTCGTCACGATCGGGGGATCGCACAACCCGTGCTCATGCGGCTCAAGCCACCGAACCACGTCTTGGACACCAGCACCCCGGACGGGGCGTGTCCACTCACCGGATGCTCACCCTGACCGACACGCGACCCATCCCCCCACATGCGCCGTCGCCGCGGCACGCCACCGTCACAGCGGTGCGCCCGCCGCGGTCACGGCATCCGCGACCGTAGCCGTCGCGCGGCCGCCGCGGATTTGACCGCGGCAGCGCCGACGCCCCCCGCGCCACGCCGTCGCACCTATAGCTCACTTCTCTAATCCGCTCTCGCCCGCGGCGGCAACTCGACGCCGCCCGCGGTCACTTCGCCGACCTTTCGCCGCGCGGCGCCGGATTTCCATGCCGGGGCCGCCGGCCATCACGCCTATTTCCGAAACCGCCGTATGTGAACGGCCGTAGCGGCCTTGCCGCGTGCGCTGTTCACGCCATTTCGCAATGCCCGTTCGCCGGGGCGCGTGTCGCGTCCCGGTACAACAGGCCGTTTCAGGCCGGGCCCGCGCCCGGCCGCACCGTCCCATGCCCGTAAGGAGTTCCACCCGTGCCCGTATTCGAGTCCTCGGAAAAAGCGGTCCGCGTCTTCAGCGAACTGTTCAACATCCTGCTCAAGGACGAGACCTTCACCCAGCGCATGCGCGAGTCGGGGATCTCGCTGCACCTCATCCAGGTGAAGCCCGACGTCGAACTCTTCGTCACGCCCGACGGAGTGCACCTCGGCGCTCCCCCGGCGCCCGCCGCCATCCGCATCAAGATGACCAGCGACACCGCCCACAGCCTCTGGCTCGGCAAGCTGCTGATGCCGGTGGCGCTCGCCACCGGAAAGGTGCGCATCAAGGGCAGCGTGTCCAAGGTGCTGGAATTCGTGCCCCTGCTCCAGCCCGCATTCGACCAGTACCCCCAGATCGCCGCCGACGAGGGCCTGCCCGTCTGACCGGCCCCGCGCCCGTACCGCTTCCACGGACCCGCGCCCGTACCGCTTTCACGTGAGCCCGGCCCCGCGCCGGACGCCACGACCAGCCCTTCCATGCGGCACCACGCCGACGGTTCCGCACGGCACAGCACCAGGCCTGCCCTCGGCATGCCCAGGAACAATGAACGGATAGCAATGACCGACACTGCATTCCAGAGCGCCCCCGTCGACTTCCTCGCGGAACCGCCGCAGATCCAGGAACTGCGGGAGCGCATCCGGGAGTTCGTCGACAAGGACGTACGACCCCGGGTCGCCGACAACGACCGCGCGCCGGCCGAGGACTTCGACTGGGAGCTGGTGCGCCTCGGGCACGAGGCCGGCCTGCTGCGCCTGGTGGTCCCCAAGGAGTACGGCGGGTTGGGGCTGGGCGTGCTCGGCGTGGCGGTGGCCCTGGAGGAGATCGCGGCGGCCTGCGCCGGCACCGCCCTCATATTCGGCGCGACGCTGCTGGGCCAGGCCCCGGTACTGCTCTCCAGCGACCCGCACCTCCAGGCCCGGTTCCTGCCGCTGTTCTCCGGCGACAACCCGGTTCTGGCCTGCAACGCGATCACCGAGGACCAGGCCGGCTGCGACCTGCTGATCCCGGAGAACGCCGAGCACGCCACCGATGTGGTGCAGGCCCGCCGGGACGGCGACAGCTACCTGCTGACCGGCCGCAAGCGGTTCATCACCAACGCCCGGCTCGCGGAGTTCGGCAGCGTGTACGCCAACATCGAGGGCCACCCCGGCGCCACCGGCCTCACCGCGTTCATCGTGCCGCTGGACTCCCCCGGCGTCACCCGCGGCCCGGTCGCCGACAAGCTGGGCTACCGCGCCTGCCTGGGCAGCGAGTTGCTGTTCGACAACGTCCGGGTCCCCGCCGAGAACGTCGTCGGCGGCGAGGGCAACGGCATGCTCATCAACATCCAGCAGATGAACATGGCGCGGGCCACGGTCGCCGCGATCTCCACGGGCGTCGCCCGCGGCGCCTTCGACCTGGCCAAGGACTGGTGCGCCGAGCGCGTCCAGGGCGGCGTGCCGCTCCACCAGCACCAGTTCACCGCCCGCAAGCTCGCCGAGATGGCGTCGAAGGTCGAAGCCTCCCGGCTGATGTACCTCAAGGCGGCGCAGGCGGCGGACACCGAGATCCCCGCTCCCACGTACGAGCCCGCCACCGCGAAGCTCTTCGCCGACCGCGTCGCCATCGAGGTGGCGCAGGAGGCCATGTCCCTCATGGGCGCGCGCGGTTACCTGCGCGAGAACGGCATGGAGAAGTTCGTACGGGAATCCTTCGGCGCCCGCATCTACGAGGGCACGCCCGAGGTGCTCGCCCTGGCCATCACCGAGGCCCTGTACGCGGAGGACGACTTCTGAGCACCGGCGCCGCGACGCTCGCCGCTTCTGCCGTTCGCCCCGTTCTCCCCGTTCTCCCCGCCAACGTGAGGAGCACCAAATGACCACGACGACTCCGCCGGCGGCCGGCTCTGCCCACCCCTGGCTCGTGCCATTGGGCCTTCCCGCCGATACCGAGGACTCCCCGGCGGCCGTACCCGCCGAACCGGCCGGGCCCGCTGTTCCCGCCGCCCCCGAAGCGCCGGCCGCTCCCGCCGGGCCCGACGCACGGTCCGATGACGCTGCCGGGCCCGGCAGCGGGGTGCGCCGCCGCTACATAGAGGACATCCTCCGGCTGCACAGCAGGCTCAGCTTCGGCGGCCTGGCCGGACGGCTGCACCGCACCGACTCCTATGTCTACCGGGCCGCCCACGGCAAGGGCGTCATCACGACGGCCGCGCCCACCGAGGCCATACCCGAGCGCTATCTCCTGGGCCTGGCCGGCTTCCGGCTCTCCGAATACCTGCGGGCGGGCTACGCGAGCGAGGACATCGTCTTCGACAACTCGCTCTTCTGCGAACCCGTACAGGGAATTCACCGGTCCGACGTCCATGTCATCACGACCGACCAGGAGACCGGCCGCATCCTCGGCTATGTCTCGCTCGCGCACAGCGAGGACCACGCCCCGCGCCCCCTGGACGCCCCGGACCGCAGGCTGTTCCCCTGCGAACAGGCCCACAATCTGCGCCTGTTGTCGCTGCTCCAGCCCTCCGACGGCATGACCACGCACTCCGTACGGGAAGTGAAGCGCTTCGTGCAGGCGCACTCGCTCACCGACCGCACCATGCGGCTGCGGGTCATGCTGGGACTGCTGGCAGGCATCTCGGGAATTCTCTGCCAGGAGCGCCACACCACCAGAATGCTGATCGGCGATGTGGAGAAGCATGTGGCGCTGCGCCATCTGGTTCTCCTGGGCCTCGATGTCCATCTGCTGGACGGGACGACGCCGCGCCTCGGCCTGAAGGAGCTCATGCACCCCATGTATGTCACCCGCGAGAAGGTGTACCCCTTCCTCGCGCATCTCCCCTCGCCGGAGGAGACGGTCCACCGCAGCGCCGTGGTCCAGCGGGCCGCCGCGGCGGAGGCGCCGTTCAAGGCCGTACGGGATCTGCTGTCCGAACTCTCCGGCTCGGTGCGGCACATCGAGGTGGCGGCGTAATGACCGAGACTTCGATATCCGAGGTGCCCGAGGTGCCCGAGGTGCCTGAGGTGTCCGGAGTGCCCGAGGCCGTGGCGGAGCCTGCCGCCCCGGCGGCCTCCGCCGCGGACCGCGACGCGTTCTACGCGGAATTCACCGAGCGGAACCGCGGTTTCATCTCCGCCGCCGCCCAGCAGCGGCTCGGCCAGGCCCGGCTGCTGATCGCCGGCTGCGGATCGACCGGCGGGGCCGCCGTGGAGCCGCTGGTCCGTATCGGCGTGCAGCGGTTCGTCATGGCCGACACCGGCAGCTTCGAGCTGAACAACCTCAACCGGCAGCACGCCGCCTTCGCCGACATCGGCCGCCACAAGGCGGAGGTGGCCGCCGAGCGCGTACGGGCCATCAACCCGCACGCCGAGGCCGAGACCGTACTGGAGGGCATCACCGAGGAGAACGCGGACAAGCTGGTCGCGGAGTGCTCGGTGGTCATCGACGGCGTCGACGTCACCGAACGCTCGGGCTGGCAGGCCAAGTTCGCGCTGCACCGCGCCGCGGCGCGGGCCCGCGTCCCCGTGCTCACGGGGTACGACATGGCCGGCACCCAGTACATCCGGTTCTACGACTACCGGCGCGCGGGATCGCTGCCCTTCGACGGCCGGGTCACGGCGCACCAGGTCGATCACGCGGTCATCTGGACGCTGCTCTTCCGCGTGATCCCCACCCGGTTCATCCCGCTGGAGATGCTCAAGAACGCGCGCGAGCACCTGGGCGAGGACGGCTACAGCGTGCCGCAGCTCGTCTACGCGTCGCTGCTGTTCGGCGCGCTCACCGCCCGGATGACCACGGAGATCCTCTCCGGGGCGCCGGTCAAGCGCAACGTCGCCGTCAACGCGCACAGCGCCACCCGCCCGCTGCCCCGCCGACTGGCAGCGGAGCTGGAACGGCCGCTCGTGCTCATCGGGGGGCTGCGCAAGCTGGCGACGCGCAACCGCGCCGCGAGCGACGCGGCCCGAAACGGCCGGGGCCCCGAAGCGGCTTCCTGACCTCCCCCGACAGGGAGCCGCACCCGGCAGAGGGCCGGGCGGGCCCGTCACACGATGACGCCCCGCCCGGCCCGCCGCGCGCTTCTTGAGGCCCGTACGCCGGGTGCTATGCGCTACCCGACCGTACGACGCCGGGCACGACGCGCGTCAGGCTGATGTCTACGGCGTATCCGATGCTTCCGGCGTCTCCGGTGCATCCGGCGCCTCCGACGTCTCCGGCGTCTCCGGTGCATCCGGGGTCTCCGGCATATCCGGCGACTTGCGCAGGCCGTCCAGCATGTGCCCGACCACGACCGACATTTCCTGACACGTCTCGGTGGGGTTGCGCGCGAAGGCCACCGACGTGGCCGCCTCGCAGAGGGTGCCGAAGACGACGACGGCCGTCGCGTCCAGCGACACGGGCCGGAGCTCGCCACGCGCCCGTACGGTCTCCAGCAGCCCCTTCATATGAGGCAGCGCCAGTTCCTCGTCGATCTCGCGGCACCGCCGCACGCCGAGGACCTCGGCGGACTGTCGCAGCAGCGACCGCTTGTTCTCGTCGGTCACATAGCCGCGCAGGAACGCCCGCACCGCCTCGGACGCCACGTCCCACGGTGTGCCGCCCGCTCCCGGGCCGGTCAGCGCGGCCGTCAGCACCTGCTCGATGGCTTCCTGCTGGGCGACCCGGAACACCTCGTCGAAGATGGCCCGCTTGTCCGCGAAGTGGTGGTAGACGGCGCCCTTGCTGACCCGCGCCGCCGCGGCGAGGTCGTCGATGGAGGTGGCGTCGAACCCCTTCTCCGCGAACAGGCCCGAAGCCGCCTCCAAGAGCGCGGCGCGGGTGAGGGCCGCGTATTCCTCACGTCTGGACTTGACTGCCATAGTGCCCCCAAGGATACTCACCGACTGAGAGTCGCTATTCGACTCAGAGTATTTCCACTTGCCACTATCCCCCACTGCCGCCCGATCCCTCCAGGCTCTGGGAGCCCTCACATGTCGAAACAGCTCTCCACCACACCCGCGCCCGCGGATGGCGGCGCCGCGGACGGGCCACCGCGCCCGGACCTCGCCGCCCGCGCGTCCCGGCTGATCGGCCGGGCACGGTGGCCGCTCCTCGGGGTGTGGCTCGTGGCACTGGCGGTGTGCGGGCTGGGGGCGATGTCCATCGCGAACTCGCTCAGCGGCGGCGGGTGGTACGCGGCCGGGGCCGACTCGACCCGGACCGCGGCCGAGCTCGAAAACGGCTTCAAGGGCCGCGGCGCGACCACGGTCACCCTGGTCATGCACGACAAGCAGCACCGCGCCGACTCCGCGGAGTTCGAGAAGCGCGTACGGGCCGTGGCCAAAGAGGTGATCGCCGATCCCCAGCTGAAGGCGACGGACAGCTACGGCTGGACGACCCTCTCGCCGCAGAACCGCTCCGCCTACGTGGGCAAGGACAAGCGGACGGCCATCGACTCGGTGGCCCTCTCGCTCGACGACGGCACCGCCCGCCGCGAACTCCCCAAGATCCAGAAGGATTTGTCGGACCGCTTCGGACCGCAGGGCATGGACGTCTCCCTGGTGAGCCCGTCGTCGTTCTGGGGCGAGGTCAACGATCTGAGCCAGCAGAGCCTGATGAAGGCCGAGCTGATCACCATGCCGCTGATCATCATCATTCTGCTGCTGCTCTTCCGCAGCGTGGTCGCCGCCCTGGTCTCGCTGGCGGTCGGGGTCAGCGCCATCGTCTTCACCCTCGGCCTGCTCTCCCCGGTGGCCCAGCACTACGAGCTCTCGGTCTTCGTCGAGAACGCCGCCACCATGCTGGGGCTCGGCGTCGGAGTGGACTACTCGCTCTTCATGGTCACCCGGTTCAAGGAACAGCTCGCCGGCGGCCAGTCCGTCGAAGCCGCCGTGGCCGCCACGCTGCGCACCTCCGGGCACACCGTCATCGCCTCCGGCATCACCGTCGTCCTGGCGATGTGCACCCTGTTCCTGATCGACCTCAACGTCATCCTCTCCATCGCCCTCGGCTCCATCGTCGTGGTCGCCTTCTCCGTACTGACCGCCGTGCTCTTCCTGCCGGTCCTCCTGCACCTGCTGGGCGAACGGATCAACGCCGGCCGGGTGCGCCTGCCGCGGTGGCTGAGCGGCGGCCGCACCGGCCCGGAGAACGAGGAGTCCAGCCGCTGGTACCGCATCGCCCTGCGGGTCATGGGACGCCCCGTGCTCTTCCTCGCGGGCAGCGCCGTGGTACTGATCGCGCTGGCCGCACCCGCCGCCCAGCTGCGCACCTTCTCCCCCGACGCGCGCATCCTGCCCAGCTCCTCGCCCGTACGGGTCGGCTACGACCATGTGCAGGACGCGTTCGGCGTCGGCCAGACCTCCCCGATCCAGGTGGTCGTCGCCTCCGACCGCCCGCTCGGCGAGACGGACCAGGCGGCGCAGGTGGTGGGGCTCAGCGACCGGCTGCGCAAGCTCCCGCACGTCGTACGGGTCGACTCGGCCGTCGGCACGCTGCGGACCGCCTCCCCCGACAAGCCCTTCGCCGCGCTCAACGGCTCGGTCCTGGGCCGGCTGCCCGCGGACGCCCGCGACACCGTCCGGCACTTCGCGGCGGCGGACGACCGCAAGACCGTCCTCGAAGTGATCATGGACGACCGCGCCGCCGGCGACGCCGCGCGCACACTGCTCACGCAGGTGCAGGACGAGACGCGGAAGCTGACCGGGCCGCTGCACGCCGTGGTCGGCGGCGAGACCGCCGAGGGCATCGACGCCAACCGCGTCATCCAGGACAAGCTGCCGGCCGTCATCCTGCTCATGCTCGTCGCCGTGTACGTGGTGCTGCTGCTGACGTTCCGTTCGCTGCTGCTCCCGCTCAAGGCCATCGCCATGAACCTGGTGTCGATCGGCGCGACCTACGGCGTCCTCGTCCTCGTCTTCCAGCACGGCTTCGGCACCGACCTGCTCGGCTTCGAGAAGACCAACTACCTCCAGAACTTCGTGCCGGTGCTGCTGCTGGCGCTGCTGTTCAGCCTCAGCACGGACTACGAGGTCTTCCTGCTCGGCCGGGTCCGCGAGGAGTACCTGGCCACCGGCGACAACACCGTCTCGGTCGCCCGCGGCCTGACCCGCACGGCGCCGCTGATCTCCGGCGCCGCGCTGCTGATGGTCGCGGTCTTCGGCTCCTTCGGCTTCACCGGCATCGTCCCCATGCAGCAGCTCGGGTTCGGCATGGCGATAGCCATCCTCCTCGACGCCACGCTCGTACGCCTGCTGCTCGTACCGGCGGCCATGCGCCTGATGGGCCGCTGGAACTGGTGGATGCCCGGCCGCCGCTTCGCCGCCGCTCCGGTGACGGCGGAGGGCTCGGCGCCGGCACCGGACGCCGGCACGGAAGGCGGTACGGAAGGCGGTACGGAAGACGGCTCGGCGGAGCCGGTACGTACCGGGGCCCGGTAGTACGCACCGGGGGGAAGTGACATACGAGTGCCGGGGAACGTCGTGGGTGGCGTTTCCCGGCACTTTTCGTACGGCCGCGCGCACGGCCCTGGGGCCCGCGGTCACTCCATGCCGCTGTGCAGCCCCGGGATGCGCAGCGTGCCGCCGAACTGGCCGGCCTGGATGGCGGTGAAGTCGGTGAAGAAGATCTCCGGCGGCGTGATGGGCGGGGGAAAGTCGGGCGTGAAGGTGATGGGAAGCAGCCCGAAGAGATTCCCTTTCAGGCTCTCCGTGTACATGGTGACCCCTCCATCGATGGTGGAGGTGGTCCCCTTTCCGCCGCGTACGTACGTCCTCTTGCCGCCCACGCCCTGATCGGCCGTCTGGTCGAGGTTCCGAATGGTCGCCGAGTCCATCGTGAACTTCAGCGCCTGCTTGGTCCGACCGTCGGCCGTCCGGAGGTTCACCACGCCGTGGTACTTGAGGTTGTGCATGGTGATGAGGTCGGACTTCAGGGTCCACGGCTGATTCGGCAGCCCTACGGGCGTCTGCTCGTCCTTGCCGCCGGACTTCTTCTCCACGACGCAGGGGTACGGCTTCTTGCCGTCGGCGTCCGGCGTGGTGGTGGGAGTTGGGGTGGGGGTGAGGTCGGGAGAAGGAGTGGCCGAGGGGTCTTTCTGGTCGGCCTTCTCGTCGTCCTTCTTCTCATCCTTACCGGCCTTGTCGGATGACGAATCACCGGAAACCTTGTCGGGAGAAGGTTCCTCACCTGCGGGCTTCTGGCCCGCCGCGGAATTCCCGCCGGTCGTCGGGGTGGCCGTGGGGGTCGGCGTGGACGGCTGCGCGGGCTTGCCCGCGTTCTTGCCGTGGCCCCCGTTGATGAGGTCCTTGATCTTGTCGCCGAGGCCCAGCGGGTCGAGAGGGTTGTGGGTGGCGGACGGCGACGGGGTGGCGCTGGGGGAAGAGGGGGACGGACTCGTGTCCTCGGCCTTGCCCTTGGCCTCCTTGTCGCCGGAGGCGCTCGGGGACGGAACGGTGTCGACCTTGCCGGTGACCGTCTTCTCGCCTTTGGGCTTGCCCTTGCCCTGGTCACCCTTGGCTTTGTCGTCCTTGGACTTACCGTCTTCGGACTTGCCATCGTCCTTGGACTTGTCGTCCTTCTTATCCTTACCGTCGTCGTCCGTCTTCTGGTCCGGTGCCGTGACGCACGGCCCGTCCTGGAACGGATTCTTCGGCAGCGGCTTGGCCTGGGCCAGCTGGGGCGTGAAGCCCAGGCCCATCAACACCGCGCTGGGCATCGCGGCGATGGCGATCGCCTTGCCCGCGGGCACGTGGAACCGAGTCAGCAGCGTCTTCCTCGGCGCGGCGTGCCGCGGACCGGTTCTGCCCCGGCCGGCGGCGGCCTCTGCGCCTCGCCCGTCCTGTTCCTCATCAGGCGGCACGGTACCTCCCGTTCATCGGGCTCGCCCCCGGCAGGTCACCGCCCAGGGAACCGCCCTTTCCGGTGTTCTCTCCGCCCTCAGCGGGCTGCGTTCCCGTGTGCTGTTCACCGTCGTCGGCGCTCATCTCGGCGGTCGGCTCGGACGGCGACTTGCGCGCCGGTTTGATGCCGGGCACCCAGGACACCCCGAGCGCACCGCCTATGAGTCCCAGGAGGAAGCCGATCAGAAAGGCCCCGAAGTTCGAGACGACCAGGGAGACCAGTGCCAGCAGGATCGCCGCGACACCGGCGAACACTCTCGACTGGGGCTGGAACCACATGGTCAGACCGAGCACGATCAGCAGAATGCCGATGATCAACGACCCGGCGCCCGCCGTGGTGGCCAGTCGGATGGTCAGCGAACCGAGGGTGAGATTCTGATAAGGGACGTACATGATCGGGACACCGGCCAGCAGCGTCAGCAGGCCGCCCCAGAAGGGGCGTTGTCCGCGCCATCCCCGGAACGATCGGCGCTTCCGGCCGAGTGTGTCGGTCAGCCGCGATCGCGTGTCGGCGCTCATGTCGTACAGCTCCTCAGGACTGGCGAATCGGTGGTACGCGAACCGAAGTACCGGCTCGACGGCGGTCGGCGTCCGGGCGCGGAGGGACGACCGTCACTCCGCACCCAGCCACTCAGGACATCAGTCCTTGTAGCACTCGGCGCCGTTGCCCTTGCTGACGGCCATGTGCAGCCCGCTCAGCCTGAACGTGCCGGCCGTGGTCGCCCAGGCACGCTGCTGGACGTTGGTGAACTTCACCTTGTCGGCCTGCTGGGCGAACGAACCGGGCTGGTACTTCTTCTGCGCCTTGTCGCCCGCCGACGGTCCGGGGCCCTTCTGGGACTTGTCCACGTCCACACCGATGTCGATGTTCTTGAACTCCGCGTCGGCGTGCAGGTCGTCGGCGTCGATGTAGAGCGTCTTGGCGTAGACCTGCTGTTGCTTGCTCGGGCCCGGACCCGCATCGAGCCTCATCGTGAAGTCGCCGAAGAGCGGCACCGGGACGGACACTGACTGGCAGAGGCCGGTGATATATGCCGAGTCGAAGCCGACCACCGCGACCGGCTTCTTGTCGTCCGAGCTGTTCGTGTCAACAGCTCCGTACTGGACGAACCCCTTGCCGTTGAGCTCTTTGGCCGTGACCTTGAACTGCTGTCCCGACACACTGAATGAGGCCGCGAGCGCCCCCTGTGAGAGGGCGACTCCTATCGCGGCCGTAGCGGCGACGCTCGGCACCATGACGACGGCGAACCGCCGCCATCTGGTCCCGCCACGAGCCAGGGACTCCATGACTTTCCTCCTTCTCGGACGTACATCTCCGGTACGGGCCGGGCCACTTGGGGCCTGGCCGTGATCCGGGATGGGAGAAGTGCTACGTCCTCGGGAAGGAGAACGCCGTCATCGAAGGCGCGCACCGCGCTCCGAATCCATTGGCGATCACCCCCGAGCGACAACCACTGGCCGCGCTCCCGCGCAACCTGCTGGACAGGCCCCGCCGATGGCGGCGGAGACCCCCCTGTCCACTGACCGGTGGCGGCGCCGCCGGCCGCCCGGTGGGGACCCACGCCCCAACGCGCCGACCGGCTGCCGGGCTTCGGGAATGGACCGAGCTTGGCCGATCGTGGTCCATTCCCGGCCGAGGCACAAGGGGCTCGTTACTAGCGAGTAACGGACAGATCAACAATGCTCGACCGACCGCCATCGAGCGGGCACCGACCGTTGCCGTGAACTGGTCGGAAAGAAACGGAGAAATCGCAAAAATCCGGCCAGAACACCGAAGTTCACTTACTGCGAGTAACAGCGGCCGCGTTTACCAAGTTTTGGTAAAGCGCGGCCGCTGCACTGTTTGAGACAGGGGTGGGACAGGAGTGGTCAGAACAACGCTCGGGAGAGCGCCATCCGGGCTGCCGTGACCCGAGGGTCGTCGGCGCCGATCACCTCGAACAGCTCCAGCACCCGGAGCCGGGCGGCCTCGCGGTCCTCGCCCGCCGTGCGCTTGACCGTGTCGATGAGCCGGCCGAAGGCGTCCTCGACATGCCCGCCGACCAGGTCGAGGTCGGCTGCGGCGATCTGGGCCGCAGCGTCCGCCGGGGACTCGGCGGCGGTCCTGCGCACCTGCTGGGGGTCCAGGTCCTGCACCCGCCGCAGCAGTTCGGCCTGGGCCAGCCCCGCCTTGGCCTCCTCGTTGCCGGGGTCGTCCGAGAGCACGTTCTTGTACGCCTGGATCGCGCCGCTCAAGTCGCCCTCGTCCAGCGCCTGGTGCGCCGCGCCGAGCGCGCTGTCGTACGGGCCCGCGGGCTGCTCGGGCGCCTCGGCGGCGCCCTGCTCACCACCCTGGTCACCGGCGGCCGCCGCAGGGTCGATCGGCGCGCCGACGATCCCGAACCGCTGCTCGGAGACCTGGATCAGCTGGTCCAGCACCTGCCGGATCTGCGCCTCCGGCGCGGAACCCTGGAACAGCGGCAGCGCCTGCCCGGCCACCACCGCGAACACGGCGGGGATGGACTGCACGCCGAACTGCTGGAAGAGCAGCTGGTTCGCCTCGACGTCGATCTTGGCGAGAACGAAGCGCCCGGCGTACTCGCCGGCCAGCCGGTCCAGCAGCGGGCTCAGCTGCTTGCACGGCTCGCACCACTCGGCCCAGAAGTCGATGACGACCGGCACCTCGGCGGAGCGCTGCAGCACCTCCTGCTCGAAACCCGCCTCGTCGACGTCGAAGATCAAACGGGCGGCCCCGGCCGCTCCGGCGTCACCGCCGTTGCGCGCGGCTTCGGCGCGTGTCTGCTCCGCCTTCTGCTTCGCTTCCCCGGCCGCCTTCACCGCGGCGAGGTCGACCACTCCACTCATGGACATATTCCGTGGCTGCATGGGTCTATCCTCCCCCTTTCGCCAGGCGATCGGTAAAGCAAGTTGCGCAATGCACGGACCGGGCCCGCTCGCAGCCCCCCGCCGGTTTGCGGGGCATACGGTCGAACTCGGCCGAAAAGTCTGGAAAACGCCCCCGTGGGGCCCTCGATCGGCGCCGGGTCCCCACCCTGGCGCCCGCGGCTGTCGCTCTTTCGCTACGCCTCGTAGCGTAACTGGAACGATCGACCCGGCAACAGGGCCCATCCGTGATCTCACTCACGGACGATGGTCTCTGGGGAAGCGGGCTACTCGGCGGTAAGGTCGCCGCCATGAATCCCCCAGCCGGCCGCAGGAGCCCGGCCGGCGGGCCGGGGCCCACCGGCCGGCCGGGCCGCCCGCGCAGCGCCGAAGCCGATCTGGCGATCCTGGCCGCCACGCGGGCGGCGCTCGTCGAACTCGGCTGGTCCAAGCTCACCATGGGGGACGTCGCCGCGCGCGCCGGGGTCGCCAAGACCACCCTCTACCGCCGCTGGGCGGGCAAGAACGAACTGGTCGTCGACGCGGTCGCGGCCCTCTTCGACGAGCATCTCGACCTGCCGGACCGCGGCAGCCTCCAGGCCGATGTGGAGGGCGTGGTGCTGCGCTTCGCCGCCCTGCTGGAGCTCCCGGAGACCAAGACGGCCCTGATGGCCGTCGTCGCCGAGTCCACCCGCGACGACGCGCTGCGGGCCCGTATCCGCTCGGCCATCGTCGAGCGGCAGAAGACGCTCGTCCTGCTCGGCCGGGAGCGCGCGCAGGCCCGCGGCGAGCTGCCGTACGAGGAGGACCCCGCGGCGGCGGCCCGCAACGCGGACCTGATCTTCGACGTCATCGCGGGCGCGGTGGTGCACCGCGCCCTGGTGAGCGCCGAGCCGGTGGACACCGACTGGGCGCGCACCTTCACCGCCCTGCTGATGGCGGGCCTGGGGGCGGCCCCGCCGCGGCCGCCGGACGCGCCCGGCGCTTGACGAGCGGCGTACGTACGCCCGTTATGACGTTACGACGCCCGTGCGGCCCGTAGCGCTCAGAAGCCCGCGGGCTCCGTGTACGTCCCCCACTCCTCGCGCAGCGCCTCGCAGATCTCGCCGAGCGTCGCCTCCGCCCGTACGGCCTCCAGCATGGGCTCGATCATGTTCGAGCCGTCGCGGGCGGCGGTCAGCAGCGCGGCGAGGGTGGCGGTGACCCGCGCGTCGTCGCGCGCGGCCTTGCGGCCGGTGAGCGTACGGACCTGCTCGCGCTCGACCTCGTGGCTGACGCGGAGGATCTCCAGGTCGCCCGTCACCGAGCCGTGGTGGCAGTTGACGCCGACGACGCGCTTGTCGCCCTTCTCCAGGGACTGCTGGTAGCGGAAGGCGGATTCGGCGATCTCGCCGGTGAACCAGCCGTCCTCGATGCCGCGCAGGATGCCGCTGGTGATCGGGCCGATGGGGTGCTGTCCGTCCGGCACCGCGCGGGCGCCGCGCTCCCTGATCTGCTCGAAGATCTTCTCGGCGTCGGCCTCGATGCGGTCGGTGAGCTGCTCTATGTACCAGGAGCCGCCCAGCGGGTCCGCGACGTTGGCGACGCCGGTCTCCTCCATCAGCACCTGCTGCGTGCGCAGGGCGATTTCGGCGGCCTGCTCGGAGGGGAGGGCCAGGGTCTCGTCGAGGGCGTTGGTGTGCAGCGAGTTGGTGCCGCCGAGCACCGCGGCGAGGGCCTCCACGGCGGTGCGGACCACGTTGTTGTAGGGCTGCTGCGCGGTCAGCGAGACGCCGGCGGTCTGGGTGTGGAACCGCAGCCACTGCGCCTTGTCGGTCTTGGCGCCGTAGACCTCCTTCATCCAGCGGGCCCAGATGCGGCGGGCGGCGCGGAACTTGGCGATCTCCTCGAAGAAATCGACGTGGGCGTCGAAGAAGAAGGAGAGGCCGGAGGCGAAGGCGTCGACGTCGAGGCCGCGGGAGAGGCCCAGTTCGACGTAGCCGAAGCCGTCGGCGAGGGTGTAGGCGAGCTCCTGCGCGGCCGTCGCCCCGGCCTCGCGGATGTGGTAGCCGGAGACGGACAGCGGCTTGTAGGCCGGGATGCTGCGCGCGCAGTGCTCCATCAGGTCGCCGATGAGGCGCAGGTGCGGCTCGGGCTGGAAGAGCCACTCCTTCTGGGCGATGTACTCCTTGAAGATGTCCGTCTGGAGCGTGCCGTTGAGGACGCCCGGATCGACGCCCTGGCGCTCGGCGGCGACCAGGTACATGCAGAAGACGGGGACGGCCGGGCCGCTGATGGTCATGGAGGTGGTGACGTCGCCGAGGGGGATGTCCTTGAAGAGGACCTCCATGTCGGCGGCGGAGTCGATCGCGACGCCGCAGTGGCCGACCTCGCCGAGGGACTTCGGCTCGTCCGAGTCGCGGCCCATGAGGGTGGGCATGTCGAAGGCGACGGAGAGCCCGCCGCCGCCCGCGGCGAGGATCATCTTGTAGCGCTCGTTGGTCTGCTCGGCGTTGCCGAACCCGGCGAACTGGCGGATGGTCCACGTCCGGCCGCGGTAGCCGGTGGGGTGCAGGCCGCGGGTGAAGGGGTACTCGCCGGGCCAGCCGATCCGCTCGAATCCGTCGTAGGAATCGCCGGGCGCGGGTCCGTAGACGGGCTCGACCGGGTCGCCGGACAGGGTCGAGAAGTCCGCGTCGCGCTTGCGCGCCTTGTCGTAGCGGGCCTGCCAGCGGCTGCGCCCTGCCTCGATCTCCTGTGCATCCATGCGGTCTCTTCGCCTCTCCGCGCCCCGGCGCGAGTCTGTGACGCCGCCTCTGTGACGCCGCCTCTGGGATAGCGGCTCCGTGACATCGGCTTCATGACGTCGGCGGCCGGCGGCCGCACGCAGATTTACTAGGACGTCCTAGTAAATGGTCGCGCAAGACCGCCCCGAACACAAGAGGCGTCGGGGCGGCGGCGGGTCGCGGCGGGCGGTGCCGGGGCGGCGTCAGACCTTGGCGGGCTCGGCGGAGTCGTCCGCCACCAGGGGCGCGAGCTCCCGCGCGACCTTGCGCTCGACGAAGAAGGCGGCGGTCGGGATGGTGCCGGCGATCAGCACCCAGATGAGCTTGCCGAACGGGTACCTGGCCTTGGAGCCCATGTCGAAGGCGAAGATCAGGTAGAGGACGTAGAGCCAGCCGTGCGCGATGGCGACGACCTTGGTGAAGTCCGCGGCACCGTCCATGCCCAGCAGGTACTTGGCGATGCAGCCGAGAGTCAGGAGGACCAGCAGCACGCCGGTGACATAGGCCATCACGCGGTAGCGGGTCAGCACGCTTCGTTTCACTGGGGTTCCCTCGCCTTGCCGTCTAAGGGCGGCCTCGTCCCGGCCGGGAGCCCGGGGGAAGGGCCCCGGGAGACTGCCGCATGGAGTCGAGCGTAACCGCACGTTCCAGGCGATCTTGCGGCCGGGGGTGCGATACGGACGCCGGCCGCCGGCCCGCCGCCCGGCCCTCCCCTCAGCTCTCCTCGAAGTCACCCGCGGCCACCCGCAGCGGGCGGAGCATCGCGAAGATGTCGCCGCACTCCTGCGCGTCGTACGCGCCCAGGCCGAAGTCCATCGCCATCAGGTCGCGGGTCGCCCCCTCGACGACCTCGCGGCCCTTCTCAGTGATGGCGGCGAGCGTGCCGCGCCCGTCGTTCGGGTTCGGCCGCTTGTCGACGAGGCCCGACCTGACCAGCCGGTCCACGGTGTTGGTCACGGAGGTGGGGTGCACCATCAGCCGCTCGCCGATCTTCGACATCGGCAGCTCGCCCGCCTTGGAGAAGGTCAGCAGCACCAGCGCCTCGTACCGCGCGAAGGTCAGCCCGTACGGCTTGACGACGGCGTCGACCTGGCCGAGGAGAATCTGCTGCGCGCGCATGATCGAGGTGATCGCGGCCATGGAGGGAACAGCTCCCCATCGCTCCTGCCAGAGTTCGTCGGCGCGGGCGATGGGATCGAACGTGAGGCTGAGGGGCTTCGACACCCCACTGAGCCTACCGGCCGGTCATATGTTGGTCACTGCCATCCCAGACTCCGGACCCGGCCGGCGGGCGCGCGGGGCACGGCGCTCGTACGGTGGTCCGAGGGGGTGGCCGAGACTGCTCGGCAGGGGCTTCCGGCAGGGGGCTTCCGGCGGAGGTCCCCGCGGGGAACCCGGCGAGGGGCTTTTCGGCGCGGGCATGGCGGAGGGTGGGCGGGTGGGGTACCGGATGTGGTTCGGGGCCGCGGATCTGCTGCGGTGCCGGTTCGCGATCTCGCCGCTGTGGGAGACGCAGGAGGCCGTACGGACGCTGAGCCGGCCCGACCGGCACGGCTACCACCTGCCGTGGCTGCGCCGGATGCGGGAGGCGGCGGCCGGGATCGATCTCGCGCCGGTCCGGCTGCTGATGCCGCCGCACGGCTACAACCCCGACTTCCTGTGCCCGCCGCCGACCGGCCCGCTCGCCTCGTTCGCCGACGAGCTGGAGCGCGTACGGGCCGCCGACCCGCGC
Source organism: Streptomyces sp. NPDC050617 (assembly GCF_040654795.1). Classification (NCBI taxonomy): domain Bacteria; kingdom Bacillati; phylum Actinomycetota; class Actinomycetes; order Kitasatosporales; family Streptomycetaceae; genus Streptomyces; species Streptomyces sp. NPDC050617. The sequence continues at coordinate 44,017 of NZ_JBFAIS010000020.1, forward strand.
ACCGTACGGGCGGAGCTGGCCCGCTCGCTCGCCGACACCCCCGGCGCGGCCGGGAGCCCGCGGGGGCGGGCCCTGCTGGACGATCCGGCGCGGGCCGTACGAGACCTGGCGGACCTGCTGGAACAGGTGTGGGACGCGCTGGTCGCGCCGCACTGGCCGCGGCTGCGGGCGCTGCTGGAGGCCGATGTCGCCTTCCACTCGCGGCGGCTGGCCGACGGCGGTCTGGAGCAGTTGTTCGCGGGCCTGCATCCGCGGCTGAGCTGGGCGGACGGCGTGCTGACGGTGGCGAACCGGTCGCCGTCCCGGCATGCGCGGGTGCTGACCGGCGAGGGGCTGATGCTCGTGCCCAGCGTCTTCGTCTGGCCCGACGTCGTGAGCGGCTTCGACCCGCCGTGGCAGGCGACCGTGGTCTACCCGGCGCGCGGCATCGGCGCCCTGTGGACACCGCCGGGCCAGGGGACCGACGCCCTGGCCCGCCTCCTGGGCCCCAACCGCGCCGCCATACTCGCCGGCCTCGACACCCCGGCCGCCACCACGGACCTGTCCCACCGCCACGGCCTGGCGCCGTCGTCCGTATCGGCCCACCTGTCCGTACTCCGCGCCGCCGGACTGCTCCGTTCCCGCCGCGACGGGCTGCGCGTGCTGTACGAACGCACGCCGCTGGGGACGGCGCTGGCGGAGGGGGGCTGAGGGCGCGTCGGCGACCGGGGCGGTGCGCTCAGTCGCCGCGGCCCGGCCGGCCCTGCTGATCCCGCCGGCCCGCCTGGGAGACCTCCACGATGTGGGCGTTCATGGTGGCGCACATCTCGCGCAGGAACTCGTCGAAGCGGTCCAGGAGTTCGGGCGGGTAGCGGGTCAGCAGGGCGTCCACGCGGACGCCGAGGGGGCCGAAGAACTCGTCGGCGAGCTCCTGGATGTGCGGGCTGCTGTGCAGGGTGACGATCCGCCGGTCGGCGTGCTCGCGGGTGCGGACGATATGTCCGGCGGCTTCGAGGCGGTTGAGGAGCGCGGTGGTGGCGCCCGAGGACAGCGGGATGCGTTCGCCGAGCCGGGCCGGTGAGAGCGGGGCGCCCCGTTCCTCCGCACCGATGATCTCCAGCAGTCCGATCGCGTCGGTGGAGTGCAGGCCCATCCAGGCGGCGAAGCCGCGGCTCAGTTCGGTGTGCTGACCGCCGTAGGTCCGCAACCCCTCGACCAGCCGTTCGCGCCGCGCCGCGATGTCGCCCTGCGTCGGTTCCTCCGCCAAGGCCCGCCGCCCTCCGTCCGTTCGTACCGGTGATCCGAGCCGGGGGCTCGTTTTTGACAACCTATCGCCTCAGACCTACCTTCACCGTGGAATTACTTCACCATGGAGGTATCGAGATGCGAGACCCTTCCCCCGCCCGTCGATGGCTGGGCCTGATCGCCATCGCGCTGGGTGTGGCGCTGATGGTCGTGGACACCACGATCGTGAACGTGATCGTTCCCTCGGTCATCGAGGACCTGGACATCTCCTCCGGCCAGGCGCAGTGGATCCAGGAGTCGTACGCGATCGTCGTCGCGGCGCTGCTCCTGCTGGTCGGCCGGTGCGCGGACATCCTCGGCGCCCGCCGCGTCTTCGTCACGGGGGTCGTGGTCTTCGGCGCGACCAGCGTGCTGGCCGGCCTCGCGCCCACCGGCGGCCTGCTCGTACTGGCCCGCTTCCTCCAGGGCGCGGGCGCGGCGATGATCCTGCCGACCTCGCTGGCCCTGCTGAACGCGACGTTCACCGGCAAGGCGCGCGGTCAGGCGTTCGCCGTCTGGGGCTCGACCATCGGCGCCGCGTCGGCGCTCGGCCCGCTGCTCGGCGGCTGGCTCGCCGCGCACGCCTCCTGGCGCTGGGCGTTCGGCATCAACGTGCCGCTCGCCGCGCTGATCGCGGTCGGCGCGCTGCTGTTCCTGGCCCCCTCACCCCGGACCGCGGGGCGCGTCGACGCGGCCGGGGCAGTCCTGTCCGCGCTCGGTCTGGGCCTGCTCGCCTTCGGGCTCGTGGAGGGGCGTACGTACGGCTGGCTCACCTCGATCCGCCCGCTGGACGCCCTCGGGTTCACGTGGGACAGCGGCCCTTCGCCGGTCCTCGTCGCCCTGGTGCTCGCCGTCGCCGCCCTGGCCGTGTTCATCCGCCGCCAAGCGGTCCTCAGCCGCGGCGACGACCCCGCGCGCGCCCTGATGGACGTGCGGCTGTTCTCCGTCGCGTCGTTCCGCAACGGCAACATCGCCACCCTGATCATCGGTCTCGGCGAGTTCGGCATCGTCGCGGTGCTCCCGCTGTGGCTCCAGTTCACCCTCGGCTACAGCGCGCTCCAGGCGGGGCTCGCCCTCGTGCCGGTGGCCGTCGGCAGCTTCGTCGCGAGCGGCGCGAGCTTCCCGATGTCGGCGAAGGTCGCGGCTCTCGGCCAGGTCCGGATCGGGCTGGCCATGGAGGTCGTCGGGCTGGCCGGACTCGCGCTGATCGCGACCGCGGACAGCCCGTGGTGGTCGATCGCGCTGGTGCTCTTCGGGTACGGCATCGGCGTGGGGTTCGCCACGGCCCAGGTCACCAATGTGGTCCTCGCGGAGGTCCCCGGCCACAGCGCGGGCCAGGGGTCCGGCATCCAGAGCGCCTTTCGCCAGCTGGGCTCCGCCCTGGGCATCGCCGTGCTGACCACGGCGTTCTTCACCACCCTCGGCTCCAGGCTGCGCGCCGGCCTCGGCGACGCCGGCCTGTCGGCCCGGGAGTCCGGCCGGTTCGCGCACGCCGTCACCGACAGCGCGGGCGCCGCGATCGGCCCGCTGGCCGCGCACCCGGCCACCGCGCCGGTCGCCGACGCGGCGCGCTCGGCCATGACCACGGGCATCACCGTCGGCGGCTTCATCGCGGCGGGCTTCGTCGTCCTCGGGCTGATCGCCACCGCCCTGATCCCCGGCGCACCGGCCGGTGCGGCTACCGCGGCAGGCCCCTCACCGGCAGAACCGGAACCGGCTCGCTCCTAGGAGTCCGGGCCGCGGGCGCCCGGCCCCGGCCCGTACGTCCCTACGCGGGCGCGGACTCCTCGGCCGGGGCCGCCCGCTCCTCATGTCCCGTCAGGAGGACAGGTACCGCTCGACCGTCTCCACCTTCTTCGTCAGACCGTCGGTGACGCCCGGCCGGATGTCGGCCTTGAGGACCAGGGAGACGCGGCCGGACCGGGCCTCGACGGCGGCGACGGCGCGCTTGACGACGTCCATGACCTCGTCCCACTCGCCCTCGATGGACGTGAACATGGCGTCCGTGCGGTTCGGGAGGCCCGATTCGCGGACGACGCGGACCGCTTCGGCCACGTACTCGCCGACATCCTCACCGACGCCGAGCGGGGAGACGGAGAATGCGACGATCATGCGTTGACCACGCCTTCCTTGCGGGCGCGGGCGGCGATGAGGCTGGCCTCGGCCTCCCGGCGGAGCATGCGCTCGGCGAAGAAGCCGCCGGTGGGCAGGACGGAGAGGATGAAGTACAGGGCCGCGGTCTTCACCGGCCACTTGGTGCGGTTCCAGGCGTCGGCCCAGAAGATCACATAGAGGACGAAGAGCACGCCGTGGATCATGCCCATGGCCGGCACGGCGTTGAAGTCGGTGGTCCGCTTGAGCACCGAGCAGACGATGAGCAGCAGGAACGAAATGGCCTCCGGGGCGGAGACCAGGCGGAGCCGGCGCAGGGCGGAGGCGGTCTTGATGTCCACGGATACCTCTTGATCGACGGTGGCGGCTCTTGTGATCACGTTCACAAGAGACAGCCATTATCGCCCCCGGCCGCGGCGCCCCGGCGCGCGGGGGCGTGGGCGGCGGCAGATGCGCAGGCAGGCGGGCCGTTCGGCGGCGCGGCGCGGTCCCGGCGGCGGCCGGACCGGCGTGCGGGGCCGCCCGGCGCCGCCCCGCGCACCGGTGACGGCCGGGCCCGCGCCGGATAGCGTCTGAGCCGTGGCTCAGTTTCGGCTCCAGGGGAGCAAGATGCTCGCCGTCGATATGACAGGCGACGCGGTCAAGGCCAAGAACGGCGCGATGGTCGCGTACGACGGCGAGATGACGTTCAAGAAGCGCACGGGCGGCGGCGAGGGCCTGCGGGGCATGGTGACCCGCCGCCTCACGGGGGAACAGATGGAAGTCATGGAGGTGAAGGGCCGCGGCACCTGCTACTTCGCGGACCGGGCGAGCGAGATCAACCTGGTGGAGCTGCGCGGCGAGAAGCTGTACGTCGAGGCGAGCAACTTGCTCTGCACGGACTCGGCGCTGCGCACCGGCACGACCTTCACGGGGCTGCGCGGCGCGTCCCAGGGCAACGGGCTGTTCACGACCAGCGTGGAGGGCACGGGGCAGGCCGCGATCCTCTCGGACGGCACGGCGATCGTGCTGCGCGTGACGCCGCAGACGCCGCTCCAGGTCGACCCCGGCGCGTACATAGCGCACACCGGCAATCTGAAGCAGCACTTCCAGTCGGGCGTGAACTTCCGCACGTTCATAGGGGAGGGCTCGGGCGAGGCGTTCCAGATCCGCTTCGAGGGCGACGGGCTGGTGTACGTGCAGCCGAGCGAGCGGAACACGATCGGGGGTGACGTGTAGTGCCGTTCCAGATGCTCAACTCGCGGATGGTGGAGGGCCGGGTCCTCCCCGGGCAGCGGATGTTCAGCCAGCGCGGCGCGATGCTCGCCTACCAGGGGGACGTGTCCTTCACGCCCAGCATCACGGGCGGTCAGGGCGGTGTGCTGTCGATGATCGGGCGGCGGGTGGCCAACGAGGCGACGCCGCTGATGATCGTGGAGGGCGACGGCACGGTGATGTTCGGCCACGGCGGGCACCATGTGCACGTCATCGAGATGGCCGGCGACACCCTCTATGTGGAGTCGGACCGGCTGCTGGCGTTCGACGGGACGCTCGACCAGGGCACGATGTTCATGGGGTCGCAGGGCGGCGTGATGGGGATGGTGCGCGGCCAGGTCACCGGGCAGGGGCTGTTCACCACGACGCTCAAGGGGCACGGCGCCGCTGCCGTGCTGGCGCACGGCGGCTTCGTGGAGCTGCCGATAGCGCCGGGCCGGCCCGTCCATGTGGACCCGCAGGCGTATGTGGCGCACCGCGGCGACGTGCGCAACAAGCTGTCCACGGCGATCGGCTGGCGCGAGATGGTGGGCCGCGGCTCGGGCGAGGCGTTCCAGCTGGAGCTGTCGGGCAGCGGCACGGTGTACGTACAGGCGTCGGAGGAAAAGCTGTGACCGGTCCCGAAATCCATGACGCGCAGACGCTTCCGGTCGACGACAACGTCAACTCGTACGCCTTCAGCGTGGATCTGAACGGCCAGTGGTTCCTGCAGAAGGGGAAGATGGTCGCCTATTACGGGCAGATCGACTTCCACGGCATCGGGCTGGGCCGCCTCGACAGCCTCATCGCGCACAGTTTCCACTCGCCGCTGCACGCCTCCGACTGGGTGGTGGCGGAGGGCCGGGGCAAGATGGTGCTCGCGGACCGTGCCTTCGACGTCAACTCGTACGACCTCGAAGACGGCAACCTCACCGTACGCTCCGGCAATCTCTTGGCTTTTCAACCGTCCCTTTCGCTGAAGCAGTCGATCATTCCGGGGTTTCTGACGCTGATCGGCACGGGCAAGTTCGTCGCCGCGTCGAACGGTCCGGTGGTCTTCGTGGAGCCGCCGATCCGGGTCGATCCGCAGGCGCTGGTCGGCTGGGCCGACTGCCCCTCCCCCTGCCACCATTACGACCATCAGTACCTGCGCGGCGTGCTGGGCGGCGTGCGGGCGTGGACGGGGATCGGCGGCACGTCGGGCGAGGAGCACCAGTTCGAGTTCGTGGGCAGCGGCACGGTGCTGTTGCAGTCGACGGAGGAGCTGATGCCCGAGCTGGCGACGGGCGCGGTGCCGCAGCAGGAAGGCGTTCCGAATGCAACCGGTGCAAATCAGCCATCCCAACCGGGCGGCTCCGGCCAGCTGGGAGCCCTCCAGCGTCGTTTCGGGCTGTGAGCGGTACTCTGCAGAGGGTGACGTCGAACGCGTGACCATATAGCTCCATGACGCCGTCCAGCCCTGCCCGACTCCGACCGGTACGCCCCCGTACGACCACGAACCGGCATCGGACGGCAGGACCCAGCACCGCCTCGCATGGCCGATAATGATTCATATTTCAACTTCCTTAGGTAGAATCCATCCATGGACACCGAGAACGGCTCCCGCTGGCTCAGCGACGAGGAACAGCGCGCCTGGCGTGCCCACCTGGACGTCAGCCGGCTCCTGTCGCACCAGCTCGAACGGGACCTGCAACCCTTCGGCCTCACCAACAACGACTACGAGATCCTGGTCAACCTCTCGGAGTCGGAGGACCACCGGATGCGGATGAGCGACCTCGCCACCGTCACCCTCCAGTCCAAGAGCCGCCTCTCGCACCAGATCACCCGGATGGAGAACGCCGGACTGGTCCGCCGCGAGAACTGCGAGTCCGACCGCCGCGGGCTCTACGCGGTCCTGACCGAGCAGGGCTGGGAGACGATGCGCCAGGTCGCGCCGCACCACGTCGCCTCCGTGCGCAGGCACTTCATCGACCTGCTCACCAACGAGGACCTCAAGGCGCTCTACGGCTCCCTCGCGCCCGTCGCCAAGCACCTGCGCACCACGCGCGGCCGGGCCTGAGACCGGGCCGGCCCGCCGTCACCCCGGCGGGCCGGCCCGCTCCAGCCGCAGGACGAAACAGGCGCCGCCGCGGGGCGACTCGCCCACCGTGAGCGTCCCGCCGTGCCGCGCGGCCACGTCCCGGGCGATGGCCAGCCCCAGCCCGGCCCCGCCGTCGTCCCGGCTGCGCGCGTCGTCGAGCCGTACGAACCGCTCGAAGATCCGCTCCCGTTCCGGCGCCGGCACCCCGGCCCCGTCGTCGGCGACGGCCAGCACCAGCCACCGCCCCTCCGCCCGCACGGACAGCACGGCCTCCGACTCCGCGTGCCGGCAGGCGTTGTCCACCAGGTTGCCCAGCACCCGCCCCAACTGCCCGCGCGAGCCCAGCACCTCACCCGGCGCCAGCTCCCCGGTCCGCACCGCGACCCCGCTCCGGCCCGGAACCCGCCGCGACGCCTCCTCGCGCGCCAGCCCCGCCAGCTCCACCCGCGTGTCCGCGGGCCGCTCCCCCGCGTCCAGCCGCGCCAGCAGCAGCAGATCCGCCGCCAGGTTCTGGAGCCGCACGGTGTCCTCCACCGCGCCCTCCACGTCCAGCAGCTCCGGGTGGGCCGCGCCCACCTCCAGCTGCGTGCGCAGGCTGGCGATCGGGCTCCGCAGCTCGTGCGAGGCGTCGGCGACGAACCGCCGCTGCCGGTCCACCGACGCCTGGAGGGCGGCGAGCGTCTCATTGGTCGTACGGGCCAGCCGCGCCACCTCGTCCCGCGCCTGCGGCTCCGGCACCCGCCGCCCCAGGTCCTCGCTGGCCGTGATGGCGGCCATCTCCCGCCGGATGCCCTCGACGGGCCGCAGGGAGCGCCGGGTCACCAGCCATGTCACGCCCGCCACGACGACGAGCAGCAGGGGCAGCCCGATGAGCATCGCGCCGCGCACCGTGGCGACCGTGTCCTGCTCGGCGGCGAGCGGCGCGCCCACGTAGACGGTGACCTTCTCGCCCGCGGGTGTGCGGGCCTCCACGGCGGCGAACCGGTAGTCGCCCGTCTTCCCATGGACCTTGGCCGTGCCGCCGCTCATGTCGACGTCGTCGGAGACCTTGGCGCGGCCGGGCCCGCGCCCGCCGCCACCGCCGTCATCGTCGCTGTCGCTGTCGCCGTCGTCGTCGTTGTCCCCGTCGCCGTCGTCGCCGCTGTCGTCCCCGCTCGGCGTCGGCGACGGATGGGCCTTCACGCTCTCGCTGCCCGTGCCGCTCACCGCCTCCAGGTGGTCGCTGACGGCCCGTACCCGCTTGTCGTCGTCCACCACCTGCATCGGATGGTGGTCCTCCGCCTCCAGCTTCTTGAACGGCTCGCCCGTCGCGATCTGCGAGGCCACCCCCCGCGCGTCGGCCTCCGCCTGGAGGTCGGCCTGGTCGGTCAGGTTGCCGCGCAGCACCGCCAGCACCGCGATCCCGGCGGCCACCAGGGCCAGCGCCACCACCAGCGTCGCGCCCAGCGCGGCCTTCGACCGTACGGAGCCGAACCCCCTACGCACGCGCCACCAGCCGGTATCCGGCGCCGCGCACCGTGGTGATGGTCCCGGAGCCCAGCTTGCGGCGGAGCGCGCTGATGTAGACCTCGACGATGTTGGGGTCCCCGTCGTAGGCGAAGTCCCAGACGTGCTCCAGGATCTCCGCCTTGGAGACCACCTCCCCCGCCCGCACCGCCAGTTGCTCCAGGACGGCGAACTCCTTGGCGGTCAGCGCCGCCTCCACGCCGTCCCGGCAGACCTTCCGCGCGGCCCGGTCGACGCTCAGGGCGCCGATGGTGAGCACGGGCGCGGCGCCGGTGCCGCGGCGGCGCAGCAGGGCCCGTACCCGTGCCACCAGCACCACGTACGAGAAGGGCTTGGTCAGGTAGTCGTCGGCGCCGGTGTCGAGCCCCTCGGCCTCGTCGTACTCGCCGTCCTTCGCCGTGAGCATCAGGATCGGCACCTCGCTGCCCTCGGCGCGCAGCGTGGCGCAGATGCGGTAGCCGTTCATGCCGGGCAGCATGATGTCGAGAATCAGCAGGTCGTACGAGCCTTCGCGGGCCCGGTACAGCCCCTCCGGCCCGTCGTGGACGGCGTCCACGGCGAACCCCTCGGCAGTGAGCCCCTTGGCCAGCGAGAGCGCCAGCCGCTTCTCGTCCTCCACGATCAACAAGCGCATGGGGACGACTCTGCCAAAGGGCGCCTGAAGAAATCTTCAGGCGGCTTCAGGTTGGCTTCAGGGACGTGTGGCCAGTGTGGGGGTTGTCGAGAACGACTGATCGGGAGGAAACCTCATGAGGCGCAACATCGTCATCGCCACCGTGGCCGCGGCCGCCGTGATCGCCGGTGGCACCGCGACGGCCGTCGCCGTCACCGGCGGCGACGGATCGGCCCAGCACGCGTCGCAGAGCCGGCAGGCGTCGGACGGCGGGCACGCGTCGGACAGCGGGCGGTCCTCGGACGACGAGCACTCCTCCGACCACGAGCACTCGGACGACGGCCACTCCTCGGACGGGTACACGGGGCCGAAGTCGAGCGTCCGCGTGAAGGACGACGACGCGCAGGAGGACCTCGTCGAGGCCAGGACCGCGAAGATCACCGCTCCCCAGGCGGTGGCCGCCGCCCTCAAGGCCGTGCCGGGCACCGTCACGGAGATCGACCTCGACGAGGACGACCCGGGCCTGGTCTGGGAGGCGGACGTGCTCGGCAAGGACGGGAAGTTCCACGAGGTCACCCTCGACGCCGGGAACGGCCGGGTCCTCGACCAGCACACCGAGCACAAGGACAACGGCTACCACGGCGTGAGCCACGCCCGTAAGGAGCTGAAGGGCGCCACGGTCGACGTCACCGAGGCCGTGCGCAAGGGCGCGCGCGACGGGGCGACCGTGACGAAGGCGGACCTCGACGACGACCACCGCTCCGCGTCGGTGTGGAAGGTGGAGACCGTCACCAAGGACGGCAAGGAGCACAACCTGATCGTCGACCCGCGGACGGGGGCCGTGACCAACGGCCCGGCGGATGACGACCACTCGGACCACTCCGACCACTCGGACCACTCCGACGACTCGGACGACGACTGAGCGCTCCGCCAGAGGTCCGGTGCGCCGCGGCGCACCGGACTTCCGCGGGTCCGCGGCGACCGGCCCGAAAGCCCCGTCAGCCGGACTCCGTGATCCCCGCGACCAGCTCGTCGGCCGCCGTGTACGGGTCGAGCGACCCCGTGACGATGCGCTCGGCCAGCGCGCCCAGCCGCCGGTCCCCCCGCAGGTCCCCGATCTTCTCCCGCAGGGCGGTGACGGCGATCGTCTCGACCTCGCGGGCGGCGCGCCGGGCGCGCCGCTCGGCGAGCGCCCCGTGCTCCTCCATCCACGCGCGGTGCTTCTCCAGCGCCTCGACGACCTCGTCGGTGCCCTCGCCGCGGGCGGCGACCGTCTTGACGATGGGCGGCCGCCAGTCGCCGGGGGCGCGGGACTCGCCCAGGCCCAGCATGTGGTTGAGCTCGCGGGCGGTGGCGTCGGCGCCGTCGCGGTCGGCCTTGTTGACCACGTAGACGTCGCCGATCTCCAGGATTCCGGCCTTGGCTGCCTGGATGCCGTCGCCCATGCCGGGCGCCAGCAGCACCACGGAGGTGTCCGCCTGGGCGGCGATCTCCACCTCGGACTGCCCGACGCCGACGGTCTCGACGAGCACCACGTCGCAGCCCGCCGCGTCCAGCACCCGGATGGCCTGCGGCGCGGCCCAGGCCAGCCCGCCGAGGTGGCCGCGGGTGGCCATGGAGCGGATGTACACGCCGGGGTCGGAGGCGTGCTCGGACATCCGCACCCGGTCGCCGAGGAGCGCGCCGCCGGAGAACGGCGAGGACGGGTCGACGGCGAGGACACCCACCCGCCTGCCCGCCCGGCGGTAGGCGCTGACCAGCGCGGACGTCGAGGTGGACTTGCCGACGCCGGGCGAGCCGGTCAGCCCCACCACGTACGCGCCGCCGGTCAGCGGCGCCAGCGCGGCCATCACCTCGCGCAGCTGCGGGGACGCCCCCTCCACCAGCGAGATCAGCCGGGCCACCGCGCGCGGCCGGCCCTGGCGGGCCTGCTCGACCAGGGTGGGGACGTCCGCCATCACTGCTCCGTTCTCCGGTGCTCGCTAGTCTTCGCTGTTCACTTACCCGGCACGCGCACGATCAGCGCGTCGCCCTGGCCGCCGCCGCCGCACAGCGCCGCCGCGCCGACCCCGCCGCCGCGCCGCTTCAGCTCCAGCGCGAGGTGGAGTACGAGCCGGGCGCCGGACATCCCGATGGGGTGGCCCAGGGCGATGGCGCCGCCGTTGACGTTCACCTTTTCCGAGGAGATTCCGAGGTCCTTCATTGACTGCACGGCGACGGCGGCGAACGCCTCGTTGATCTCGATGAGGTCGAGGTCCCCGACCTCCAGGCCCTCCTTGCCGAGGGCGTGCCGGATGGCGTTGGAGGGCTGCGACTGGAGGGAGTTGTCGGGGCCGGCGACGTTGCCGTGCGCGCCGATCTCCGCGATCCACTCCAGGCCCAGCTCCTCGGCCTTGGCCTTGCTCATCACGACGAGAGCGGCCGCGCCGTCGGAGATCTGCGAGGCGGTGCCCGCGGTGATCGTGCCGTCCTTCGCGAAGGCGGGGCGGAGCTTGCCGAGCGATTCGACGGTGGTCTCGCCGCGGATGCCCTCGTCCTTGGCGAAGATGACCGGTTCGCCCTTGCGCTGCGGGATCTCCACGGGCGTGATCTCGGCCTCGAAGACGCCGTTCTTCTGGGCCGCCGCGGCCCGCTGGTGCGAGCGGGCGCCGATCTCGTCCTGTTCGGCGCGGCCGATGCCCAGGCGGGTGTTGTGCTTCTCGGTGGACTCGCCCATCGCGATGTTCTCGTAGGCGTCCGTGAGCCCGTCGAGCGCCATGGAGTCGAGCACCTCCACGGCGCCGTACTTGTAGCCCTCGCGGGACTTGGGGAGCAGGTGCGGGGCGTTGGTCATCGACTCCTGGCCGCCGGCCACGACGATGTCGAACTCGCCCGCGCGGATCAGCTGGTCGGCGAGGGCGACGGCGTCGAGCCCGGAGAGGCAGACCTTGTTGACGGTGAGCGCGGGCACGCTGAGCGGGATGCCGGCCGCGACGGCCGCCTGCCGGGCGGGGATCTGCCCGGCGCCCGCCTGGAGCACCTGCCCCATGATCACGTACTGCACCTGGTCGCCGCCGATGCCGGCCCGGTCGAGGGCGGCCTTGATGGCGACTCCGCCGAGGTCGGCCCCGGAGAAGGACCGCAGGGAGCCGAGCAGACGGCCCATGGGCGTGCGGGCGCCCGCGACGATCACAGAGGTGGTGCCGGTCGTACCAGTCATGGTGCGGCCCCTTCGCGCTGAGGGATGTTAACGAGGGTTCCCGTCAATGTACTGAGCGGTACCCGCCCGGTCACCGGGCGGAAGGTGTGATCGCGCGCACGTTGCGTAACCATGCGTGCGAGCGGTGCACTGGAGGCATGCTGACGCGAATCGACCACATCGGGATCGCCTGCTCCGACCTCGACGCGACCGTCGAGTTCTACCGTGCCACGTACGGCTTCGAGGTGTTCCACACCGAGATCAACGAGGAACAGGGCGTGCGCGAGGCCATGCTGAAAATCAATGAGACGTCCGACGGCGGCGCCTCGTACCTCCAGCTCCTGGAACCGATCCGGGAGGACAGCGCGGTCGGCAAATGGCTGGCCAAGAACGGCGAGGGCGTGCATCACATCGCCTTCGGCACCGAGGACGTCGACGCGGACGCCGCGGCCGTGCGCGACAAGGGCGTCCGGGTCCTCTACGACCAGCCGCGACGGGGGTCGATGGACTCCCGTATCACCTTCCTCCACCCCAAGGACTGCCACGGAGTCCTCACCGAACTCGTCACTGCGGCACCTGAGCACTGACCTCTGCCATCCCCGGCCGGTAGAGTGCAGGTTCGGCCGGGGTACGGGATCGGGGCTCGGCCCAAGCTTTGCCGATGATCTGACACCATTTCTTCGGAAGGGCCGGCTCCGCGTTCGCACCAGCGCGCAGGACGGAGCAGGCCGCCAACGCGACCAGGGGACGGATGGACCGCGCAGTGCGGGGCGACGACCGCTACGAGCCTGAAGACCACCTCTCGAAGTTCGAAGCCGAGATGAAGCGGCTGCGGACCGAGCGGGAGAAGGCCGTTCAGCACGCCGACGACCTCGGCTATCAGGTCGAGGTATTGCGCGCCAAGCTGCACGAGGCGCGCCGCAGCCTCGCGGCTCGCCCTGCCTACGACGGCGGCGATCTCGGCTACCAGGCCGAGCAGCTGCTCCGTAACGCGCAGATCCAGGCCGATCAGCTGCGCACGGACGCCGAGCGCGAGGTGCGCGAGGCCCGTGCCCAGACGCAGCGGCTGCTCCAGGAGCACGCCGAGCGGCAGGCCCGGCTCGAATCCGAGCTGCACGCCGAGGCCGTGGCCCGCCGCCAGCGGCTCGACGAGGAGCTGGCGGAGCGCCGCCGGACCGTCGAATCGCATGTGAACGAGAACGTCGCCTGGGCCGAGCAGTTGCGCTCCCGCACCGAGGGCCAGGCCCGCCGGCTGCTGGAGGAGTCGCGGGCCGAGTCCGAGCAGGCCGTCGCCACGGCCCACGCGGAGGCGCAGCGGCTGACCGAGCGCGCCCGCGAGCGGCTGAACTCGGCCGCCGAGGACGCCCGTGCCGAGGCCGAGGCCATACTGCGGCGGGCCCGTACGGACGCCGAGCGGCTGCTGACCGCCGCCTCCACGCAGGCGCAGGAGGCCACCGACCACGCCGAGCAGCTGCGCACCGGCGCGGCCGGCGAGTCCGAGGAGGCCCGCCGGCGGGCCGCGGAGCTGACGCGGGCCGCCGAGACGGCGATGCAGGAGGCCGAGACGGCGCTGCGCGAGGCGCGGGCCGAGTCGGAGAAGCTCGTCACGGAGGCGAAGGAGGCCGCGGCCAAGCGGCTGGCCGGCGCCGAGTCGGAGAACGAGCAGCGCACCCGTACGGCCAAGGCGGAGATCGCCCGGCTGGTCGCGGAGGCCACCAAGCAGGCCGAGGCGCTGCGGGCCGAGGCCGAGCAGGAGCGGGACGACGCGCGGGCCAAGGCGGAGCGGCTGGTCGCGGAGGCCGCCGAGGACGCCCGCAGCGCCGCCGCGGAGGACTCGGCGGCGCAGCTCGCGAAGGCCGCGCGGCAGGCCGAGGAGGTGCTGACCAAGGCGTCCGAGGACGCGCAGGCCACGACGAAGTCCGCGGCGGCCGAGGCGGAGCGCATCCGCCGGGAGGCCGAGGCGGAGGCCGACCGGCTGCGCGAGCAGGCCGCCGAGTCCGCCGAGCAGCTCAAGGGCGCGGCGAAGGACGACACGAAGGAGTACCGCGCCAAGACCGTCGAGCTCCAGGAGGAGGCCCGGCGGCTGCGCGGGGAGGCCGAGCAGCTGCGCTCGGAGGCCGTCGCCGAGGGCGAGCGGCTGCGCACGGAGGCGCGGCGCGAGGCGGTTCAGCAGATCGAGGAGGCGGCCCGTACCGCCGAGGAGCTGCTGACGAAGGCCAAGTCGGACGCGGAGGAGACCCGCGGCAGCGCGAGCGCCGAGAGCGAGCGGGTGCGGACCGAGGCCGCCGAGCGCGCGGCGGCGCTGCGCAAGCAGGCCGAGGACAGCGTCGAGAAGGCCCGTGCGGAGGCCGAGGAGACGCGCTCCGAGGCCGCGAACCAGGCCGAACTGACGCGCGCGGAGGCCGAGGAGACGGCCCGCCAGGTGCGCGAGGAGGCCGAGCGGGGCGCCGAGGCGCTGCGCGAGGAGGCCGAGGCGGAGCTGACGCGGCTGCGCGAGGAGGCCGAGACGCGGGTCGCGGCGGCCGAGTCGGCGCTGGAGGAGGCCCGCGCCGAGGCGAAGCGGCTGCGCAAGGAGGCGGCGGAGGAGACGGAGCGGCTGCGCGCGGAGGCCGCGGAGCGGCAGCGCACGCTCCAGCAGCAGGCGGAGGCCGAGGCGGAGCGGGTGCGCGCCGAGGCGGTCGAGGAGGCGGCGAGCGCCCGTTCCGAGGGCGAGGCCGCGGCCGTACGGCTGCGGGAGCGGGCCGCCGAGGAGACGGAGCGGCTGCGCGCGGAGGCCAAGGAGGCCGCCGACCGGGTGCGGGCCGAGGCGAACGCCGCGGCGGAGCGCACGGAGGCCGAGGCCGCCGAGGCGCTGGCGGCGGCTCAGGAGGAGGCGGCCCGGCGGCGCCGGGAGGCCGAGCAACTGCTCGGCGACGCCCGCTCCGAGGCGCAGGCGGAGCGCGAACAGGCCCATGAGCAGAGCGAGGAGCTGCTCGCCTCGGCCCGTAAGCGGGTCACGGAGGCGCAGGAGGAGGCCGCGCGGCTGTCGGCGGAGGCCGAGCAGCGGGCGAGCGAACTCGTCTCCACGGCGGAGCAGACGGCCCAGCAGGTGCGGGACGCCGTCGCGGGCCTGCACGAGCAGGCCGAGGAGGAGATCTCCGGGCTGCGTTCGGCCGCCGAGCACAACGCGGAGCGCACCCGCACGGAGGCGCAGGAGGAGGCGGACCGGGTCCGCTCCGACGCGTACGCCGAGCGGGAGCGGGCCGCCGAGGACGCCGCGCGGGTCCGCCAGGAGGCGAAGGAGACCGCGGAGGCCGCCGAGTCCGCCGCGGAGCAGACGGTCGCGGAGGCCACGGCCGAGGCCGAGCGGCTGACCGCCGAGGCGACCTCGGTGCTCGACGAGGCCCGCGAGGCGGCGAACGCCCGCCGCACGGAGGCCGCCGAGCAGGCCGACGAGCTGATGGCGATGGCGACGGAGGAGGCCGAGCAGCAGCGCGCGGCGGCCGCCGAGACCGTCGAGCAGGCCCGTACGGAGGCGGAGCGGCTGCTCGACGAGGCGCGCGAGGCCGGCGACGCCCGGCGCGCGGAGGCGGCCGGGCAGGCCGACGCGCTGGTCGCGGAGGCGACGGCGGAGGCGGAGCGGCTGCGCGCCGAGGCCGCGGCGGCGCTGGAGGAGGCCCGCGCGTCGGCGACGGAGCACCGCGCGCAGGCCACGGCGTACGGCGACCAGTTGGTCGAGGACGCCACGGCGGAGGCCGAGCGGCTGCGCGCCGAGGCGACGACGGCGCTGGAGGAGGCGCGCGAGGCCGCCGAGACGCAGCGGTCGGAGGCGGCCGAGCACGCCGAGAAGCTCGTGGCCGACGCGACGGCGCGGGCCGAGCGGATGGTGTCGGACGCCTCCGCCAAGGCCCAGCAGCTGCGGACGGACGCCTCGGACGCGCTCGCCTCCTCGGAGCAGGACGCGAACCGCACCCGTGCCGAGGCCCGCGACGACGCGAACAAGATGCGCGCCGACGCCGCCCAGCAGGCGGAGGGGGTGCGCGCGGAGGGCCGCGCCGAGGCCGAGCGCATCATCAACGAGGCCACGGAGCTGACCTCTTCGGCGCAGGAGGACGCGGACCGCATCCTCGACGAGGCGCGGGAGGCGGCGAACGCCCGCCGCTCGGAGGCCGCCGAGCAGGCCGACCGGCTGATGTCGGAGGCGCTGACCGAGGCCGAGGCGCTGGTGGCCGACGCCACGGAGAAGTCGGAGAAGCTGGGCGCGGACGCGGCCGAGGCGCTGCGCAGCGCGCAGGAAGAGGCGGCCCGTACGCTCGACGAGGCCCGCGAGGCGGCGGGCGCGTGCCGCAGCGAGGCGGCCGAGCAGGCCGACGCGCTGATCGCCGAGGCGACGCAGGAGGCGGACCGGCTGCGCGCCGAGGCTGCCGAGACCGTCACCTCCGCGCAGGAGCACGCGACCCGTACCCGCGCCGAGTCCGAGCAGGTCAAGGCGGACGCCGAGGCGGAGGCGGAGCGGCTGCTGGCCGAGGCGCGGGCGCAGGCGCAGGAGGCCCTGGACGAGGCGCGCCAGGAGGCGTCCAAGCGCCGCAACGACGCCGCCCAGCAGGCGGACCAGCTGGTCGCCAAGGCCCAGGAGGAGGCCGTACGGGCGGCGACGGCCGCCGAGGAGCAGGCCGACACGATGGTCGGCGCGGCCCGCAAGGAGGCCGAGCGGATCGTCACGGAGGCCACCGGCGAGGGCAACGTCCTGGTCGAGCAGGCCCGTACGGACGCGAACACGCTGCTGGCCGAGGCGCGCGGGGACGCGACGGCCATAAGGGACCGGGCGGAGGAGCTGCGGTCCCGGATCGAGGGCGAGGTCGAGGAGCTGCACGACCGGGCGCGGCGCGAGGCGTCGGAGGCGATGCAGTCGGCGGGCGAGCGCTGCGACAAGCTGGTGGCGGCCGCGACCGAGCAGCTCGCGGAGGCCAAGGAGAAGGCGGAGAAGCTGGTCTCGGACGCCGGCAGCGAGGCGAGCAAGGTCCGTATCGCCGCGGTGCGCAAGGCGGAGGGGCTGCTCAAGGAGGCCGAGCAGAAGAAGGCCGATTCGATCCGGGAGGCGGAGCGCGTGCGCGCCGAGGCCGTCGCGGAGGCCCAGCGGATCGTGGACGAGGGCAAACAGGAACTGGAGGTGCTGGTACGTCGCCGCAAGGACATCAATACAGAGATTTCCCGCGTTCAGGACGTGTTGGAGGCGTTGGAGTCATTCGAGTCGCCGACCGCCGCCGGGGGTAAGGACAGCGGCGGGGTCAAGGCGGCGGCCGGAGCAGGTTCCACCCGTACGAGTGGCAAGCAGTCCGATAACTAGCCACTCGAATGAGGGGACATTCTCCAGACCAATCGGACGTTGACTCGATGACACGCCGTTCGCACCCCTAGGATTCCCTCTATCACCTCACCGGTCTCTTTCGACAGGAACCCCATGAGCGACACTTCCTCCCCCTTCGGCTTCGAGCTCGTGCGGCGTGGATACGACCGCGGCCAGGTGGACGACCGCATTACCAAGCTCGTCGCCGACCGTGACAGTGCACTGGCCCGTATCACCTCTCTGGAAAAGCGGATCGAGGAGCTGCACCTCGAAACGCAGAACGCCCAGGCCCAGGTCAACGACGCGGAGCCGTCCTACGCCGGGCTCGGCGCCCGCGTCGAGAAGATCCTTCGGCTGGCCGAGGAAGAGGCCAAGGATCTGCGCGAGGAGGCCCGCCGCGCCGCCGAGCAGCACCGTGAGCTGGCCGAGTCGGCCGCCCAGCAAGTCCGCAACGACGCCGAGGCGTTCGCCGCCGAGCGGAAGTCGAAGGCGGAGGACGAGGGCGCCCGTATCGTCGAGAAGGCGAAGAGCGACGCCTCCACGCTGCGCGCCGAGGCGCAGAAGGACGCGCAGTCCAAGCGCGAGGAGGCGGACTCCCTCTTCGAGGAGACCCGCGCCAAGGCCGCCCAGGCCGCCGCCGACTTCGAGACGAACCTGGCCAAGCGCCGCGAGCAGTCCGAGCGGGACCTGGCGTCGCGTCAGGCCAAGGCGGAGAAGCGGCTCGCGGAGATCGAGCACCGCGCCGAGCAGCTGCGCCTGGAGGCCGAGAAGCTGCGTACGGACGCGGAGCGCCGGGCCCGTCAGACGGTGGAGACCGCGCAGCGCCAGGCCGAGGACATCGTGGCCGACGCGAACGCCAAGGCGGACCGTATCCGCAGCGAGTCGGAGCGGGAGCTGGCGGCGCTCACCAACCGCCGCGACTCCATCAACGCCCAGCTGACCAACGTCCGCGAGATGCTGGCGACGCTGACCGGCGCCGCGGTGGCCGCGGCCGGCACGCCCGGCGACGACGAGGTCTCGCGCGGCGTCCCGGCCCAGCAGACCCGCTGAGGCCCGGCCGCGCGGCCGTCCGGCCCTCGATGGACCGGGGAGCGCCCCCGCTCCGCCCTTGAGGCGGTGGCGGGGGCGCTCTGCTGTGTCCTGCGGGGCGTGCGGGGCCTGTGCGGGGCGTTCTTCGGCCCGTATCCGGCCAGGGGTGGCGGAGGCCCGGATACCCCCTTAGCGTGGCCGCATGATCGAGCTTGAGGGGCTGAGCAAGCGATACGGCGACAAGCTCGCCGTGGACGATCTCACGTTCACCGTACGGCCCGGAATGGTCACCGGCTTCCTGGGGCCCAATGGCGCGGGAAAGTCCACGACGATGCGGATGATGCTGGATCTGGACAACCCGACCAGCGGCGACGTGCGGATCGACGGCAGGCACTACCGGCAGCTGACGGACCCGCTGCGGTCCATCGGGGCGCTGCTCGACGCGAAGGCGATGCACGGCGGCCGGACCGCGTACAACCATCTGCTGTG
Source organism: Streptomyces sp. NPDC050617 (assembly GCF_040654795.1). Lineage (NCBI taxonomy): Bacteria > Bacillati > Actinomycetota > Actinomycetes > Kitasatosporales > Streptomycetaceae > Streptomyces > Streptomyces sp. NPDC050617. The sequence goes on from NZ_JBFAIS010000020.1 coordinate 62,846, forward strand.
TCTGGCGCAGAGCAATGGCATCCCCACCGCGCGGGTCGGCGAGGTGCTGGAAATGGTCGGGCTGTCGGAGGTGGCCAGGAAGCGCTCCAAAGGTTTCTCGCTCGGCATGGGGCAGCGGCTGGGGATCGCGGGCGCGCTGTTGGGCGACCCGGAGATCCTGATGTTCGACGAGCCGGTCAACGGGCTCGATCCCGAGGGCATCCACTGGATTCGCAATTTGATGAAGTCGCTGGCCGCACAGGGCCGTACGGTCTTCGTCTCCAGCCACTTGATGAGTGAAATGGCGCTCACCGCGGAGCATTTGGTCGTCATCGGCCAGGGGCGGTTGATGGCGGACACATCGATGGCCGACTTCATTCGCGAGAATTCTCGGTCATACGTACGAATCAGTTCGCCCGAACAAGAGCGGCTGCGCGATGTCCTGGCAGGCGCCGGAATCACCGCGGTGACCGTCGCGGACGGCCGTCTGGAAGTGGACGGCGTGGCCGCCCCGGCCCTCGGCGAGCTGGCGGCCGAACACCGGCTCGTACTCCACGAACTGAGCCCGCAGCAGGCGTCCCTGGAAGAGGCCTTCATGCAGCTGACCGCCGGATCGGTGGAGTACCACGCGCACTCGTCGTCGACCGGGCTCGCGGCCGAGGCGGCGGCGCCGGACGCGGCGGCGGACGGCGCGGGGGCTCCGGCAGGCGGCGCCGGGGTCGCGGCGGGCGGCACGGCGGGCGCGCCGGCGCCGCAGTGGGGCGCGGACTGGCAGCAGCAAAGTCAGCGGAACCGCAAGAACCGGAAGAAGGGCTCCTGACGATGGCCGTGGCGCAACAGGTCCTGCGGTCGGAATGGACCAAGATCAAATCGGTGCGGTCCACGGCCTGGACGCTCGGCCTGGCCGCCGTGGTGACGATCGCGCTCGGCGCGCTGATCAGCGCCGTGTCCAAGAACGGGTTCAAGGACCTGTCGCAGGAGAACCAGCTCACCTTCGACCCGACGCTCACCAGCTTCGCGGGCATGGGGCTCGGCCAGCTCGCGATGATCGTCTTCGGGGTGCTGGTGGTCTCCAACGAGTACAGCACCGGCATGATCCGCACCTCGCTGGCGGCCGTACCGCAGCGCGGCACGTTCTTCTTCGGCAAGGCCGCCATCGCCACGCTGCTCGCCCTCGTCGTCGGCATGGTGACGTCGTTCGTGACGTTCTTCGTCGGCCAGGCGATGCTCGGCGGCCACAGCGCGTCCCTCGGCGATCCGGGGGTGCTGCGGGCGGTGGTCGGCGGCGGGCTCTACATGACGCTCATCACGATGTTCTCGATGGGCATCACGGCGGTGCTGCGCAGCCCCGTGCTGTCGCTGGGCGTCCTGATGCCGTTCTTCTTCCTGGTCACGAACATCCTCGGCAGCGTCTCCGCCACCAAGAAGGTCGGCCAGTACTTTCCGGACCAGGCCGGCGGGAAGATCATGCAGGTGGTTCCGACGAGCGACGACGCGCCGTACGGGCCGTGGGGCGGGTTGGCGATCATGGTGCTGTGGGTGGCGGCGGCGCTGTTCTTCGGCTATTTGTCGCTGAAGCGGCGCGATGCCTAGGCGCTCCGCTGGGGTTTGGTAGGTACGCGCGCCTGCGGGTGCGTCGAGGCTCCGCCGGGCCCAGCCGGGCCCAGCCGGGCCCAGCCAGGGGCCGGCTCCGTACGTCGGGTGCGGCCCGGCGTGCCCGGTGCGGGAGCGTCGTGGCTGGTCGCGCAGTTCCCCGCGCCTCTACAGGGCACGGCCGCACCGCGCGGGGCCTCCCCGCTCCCCCGCGCGACGCGTAGACGCTCCGCCAGGATGCGGCCCGGTGCGCCGGGTGCGCAGTTCCCCGCGCCCCCACAGGGCACAGCCGCCCCGCGCGGGACCTCCCCGCCCCCCCCGCGCGACGCGTAGACGCTCCGCCAGGATGCGGCCCGGCGCGCCCGGTGCGGGAGCGTCGTGGCTGGTCGCGCAGTTCCCCGCGCCCCCACAGGGCACAGCCGCACCGCGCGGGGCCTCCCCGCGTCCCCGCCGCCCCTACAAGGGTTCCCCGAATCCCGAGGGCGAAATGCCGTCACCCCGGCCCCCGCCGAATTCTCATTTAACGGGAACCGTCAACGCGTGGTTATCCTCCTAACGCTTACGGGGGCACGCGCCCCGACCATCTCGTGAGGGGCGGAGAATGATCGAGGCGACCGGCCTGACGAAGCGCTACGGCGCCAAGACGGCCGTGTACAACCTGTCGTTCCAGGTGCGGCCGGGGACCGTCACCGGCTTTCTGGGGCCCAACGGCTCCGGCAAGTCGACGACCATGCGCATGATCCTCGGTCTGGACCAGCCGACCGCCGGGCGCGTCACCGTCGGCGGCCACCCCTTCCGCGAGCTGCCCAACGCCCCGCGCCAGGTCGGCGCCCTGCTCGACGCCAAGGCGGTGCACGGCGGGCGCAGCGCCCGGCAGCACCTGCTCTGCCTCGCCCAGCTCTCCGGCATCCCCGCGCGCCGCGTGGACGAGGTGCTGGGGGTCGTCGGCCTCCAGGACGTCGCCCGGCGCCGCTCCAAGGGGTTCTCGCTCGGCATGGGCCAGCGGCTCGGCATCGCGGCGGCGCTGCTCGGCGACCCGCAGGTGCTGCTGTTCGACGAGCCCGTCAACGGTCTGGACCCCGAGGGCATCCTGTGGGTCCGCAACCTCATGAAGTCGCTGGCCGCCGAGGGCCGCACGGTCTTCGTCTCCAGCCACCTGATGAGTGAGATGGCTCTCACCGCGGAGCACCTGATCGTCATCGGCCGCGGCCAGCTGCTGTCCGACATGAGCGTCAAGGACTTCATCTCGCAGAACTCGGCGGACTTCGCGCGCGTCCGCACCCCCGACACCGAGCCCGAGCTGCGCGAGAAGCTCACCGCCGCGCTCATCGAGGCCGGCGGCCAGGTGCTGCCGGAGCAGGACGGCGGGCTGCGGGTCACCGGGCTGCCGCTGCCGCGGATCAGCGATGTCGCGCACGGCGTGGACGTACGGCTGTGGGAGCTCTCGCCGCACCAGGCGTCGCTGGAGGAGGCGTACATGCGCCTCACGCAGGGCGCCGTCGACTACCGCTCCACGGCCGACCAGCGGATCGGCCTGCACCAGCAGGTGCCCGCCGGGTACACCCCGGTCGGCTACAACCCGGCCGACAGCTGGGGCGCGCAGGGGCCCGCCGCGCCCCAGCAGGGCGGGTACGGACAGCCCGGCGCACAGCCGAATCCGTACGCGGCCCCGCAGCCGATGCCGCAGCAGGCGCCTCAGCAGCCCCCGCAGGCGCCGCCCGCCGCAGCTCCGCAGGCCGCCCCCGCCCCCGCCGACCTGGACAAGCGCGACAACCGCGAGCACCCCGAGCACAAGGACGCCCGATGACGACCCCGAACCAGCAGCAGGCCCCCCAGGGACCCGTGCCGCCGCAGGGGCCCCACGCGAACGCCCCGCAGCAGACCCCGTACGGGCAGCAGCCGACGGCCCACGCGGGTCCGCCGCAGCAGTGGCAGGGCGGCGCGTACGGCCAGGGTCAGTACCAGCATCAGAGGGGCCACGGCCAGCTCTACGGCTACGCCTCGCCGATCCCCGTCCGCCAGGCGAACCTCAGCGACGCCCTCGCCTCCGAGTGGACCAAGATCAAGTCGGTGCGGTCCACGATGTGGACGCTCGGCGTGATGGTCGCCCTCGTCCTCGGCATCGGCCTGCTCGTAGCCGTGGCCGTCAGCTCCCAGGGCGAGACCCCCACCCCGCTGCCGAGCTTCGGCTTCTTCGGCGTACTGCTCGGCTCGATGTGCGTGATCACGCTGGGCGCGCTCACGATGACCTCGGAGTACGGCACCGGAATGATCCGTACGACGCTGACCGCCTGCCCGAGCCGGGGGCGGGTGCTCGCCGCGAAGGGCATGGTCTTCTTCGCGGTGGCGTTCGTGATCACCGCCGTCGCCACGGTGCTCGTCGCGCTGATCCAGTCCGCGCTGCTCAGCAGCAACGCCGCCGACGGCGGGGCGACGGGCGGCGACTGGGTGCGGGCGACGATCGGCGTGAGCCTGTACGTCGCGACGCTGGGCCTGCTGGCGATGGCCGTCGGCACACTGCTGCGGCACTCCGCGGGCGCCGTCACGGTCATGCTGGGCGTGGTGCTGCTGCCGCTGGTGCTGGGCCTGTTCATGGTCTCGGAGAGCCTGCAGAAGGTCCGCGAGTTCCTCTTCCTGTACTCGATCCCCAGCCAGCTCGGCGGCATGTACGGCGCCGGGATGGGGGACGACGGCCCCACCGGCTGGACCCCGCTGTGGATCATGCTGGGGTTGACGGCGGTCGTGATGGCCGGCGCCTACGCCGCCCTGTCCAAGCGCGACGTGTAAGCAGAGGAATGACGCCGGGGTCAGTACCGCGGCGCGTTACGGGACCGCTGGAGCCGCGCGCTCCGGCGGTCCCGCGCGTTCCAGCACGCCTTGTGCCAGTGCCGCCGGTCGTCCACGCCGCCGTGGTCGGGCCAGGCGACGACGTGCGGGACGCCGGGCGGGATCTCCTGGTCGCAGCCGGGGCACCGGTAGTGCTTGGCCGCGGCGCCGCCGCCGACCATGCGCACGATCCACGGCTCGCCCCGCCAGTCCTCCGAGCGCTCCAGACCGTAGCGCTCGCTGGGGACGCCGCCCTCATCTCGCGCGGCGTATTTGTCGGCGCCGCCTCGCGGGCGGTTTCGGCGCGGGGACACAGGACACCTCATGGGGATCTGGAGAGCTACGGGGCGTCACCAGATTACGCGTCAGGGTCACCGCCCCGGGTACATGTAGGGCAGCCGCTCCTCTGGCCTCCCTCTGATCATCATGAAAGTTTATGCGAAGCCGTGCCCTTGGCACGTGTCACACGTTGTTGCCTACAGGGGGATGTCGCGTCGGTCGCTAGGAGGCATAAGAGCGATGCGCGTTGGAGCTTTCGTCCTGGCAGCGCAGTTCCCCGGCCAGGGACAGGGGGAGGCGCTGCACCGCGCCGTACGGACCGCGGAAGTCGCCGAGGAGGCGGGGCTGGACGACGTCTGGCTCGCCGAACACCACTTCGTCCCGTACGGCGTCTGCCCGTCCGCCGTCACCCTCGCCGGGCTGCTGCTCGGCCGCACCCGCCGGATCGGCGTCGGCACCGCCGTCAGCGTGCTGCCGACCGCGCACCCGGTCGCCCTGGGCGAGCAGGCGGCGCTGCTGCACCTCGTCTCCGGCGGGCGGTTCACCCTCGGGGTGGGGCGCGGCGGGCCGTGGGTGGATCTGGAGGTGTTCGGATCGGGGATCGGTGCGTACGAATCCGGGTTCCCGGAATCCCTCGAATTGCTGACGCGCTGGCTGCGGGAGCCGAGAGTGGGGGCGTGCGGGGAGCGGTACGCCTTTCGCGAGGTGGACGTCGTGCCGCGCGCGGACGAACTGCCGGAGCTCGCCGAGCCGCCCGTGATCGTCGCCTGCACCTCGCCGAAGACGGCCCGGCTCGCGGCCGAGCGCGGCCTGCCCATGCTGCTGGGCATGCACTGCGGCGACGAGGAGAAGGCGGAGATGGTGGCCCTGTGGCGGGAGCACGCCCTCGCCTCGGGCCGCCCGCCCGAGGAGGTCGCGGCGGCCGGGCACGTATCGGCCGGTGTCGTACAGATCGAGGACGGCGAGGGCGCCGCGGCGGAGACCCTGATGAAGTCGATGCCCGGCTGGCTGCGCCAGGGGCTGGCCGCCCATGTCACGGCCGACGGGCGCGAGCGCGCGATGCGCGACCCGGCGGCCTACACGGAGTTGCTGTGCGGCCTGCACCCGGTCGGCCCGCCGCGGCTGTGCGCGGACCGCCTGGCGGCCCTGTCCGAGCGGACCGGCATCCGGCGGTTCGCCCTCCTGACGGAGGGCTCGGGCGATCTGGCGGCGACGGAGGAGAACATCCGCCGGCTCGGCGCCGAGGTGCTCCCGCTGCTCGGCTGACCGGGCCGGGATGCTGCCGCCCCTGGACGCACCTCCCGCAGGCGGGGCGGCAGCCGGATCACATCAGCAGTCCCGAAGCTCCGGAGACTGGTTCAGCAGCTGGCCGCGGATCGAGGTGAAACGGGCGAGACGGTCGTCGACCGCCGGGTCGAGCGGGAAGACCGCAACCCGGTGGCAGTTCTGGAACGCCAGGCGGACCCCGAAGTGCCGCTGGAGCGCACCGCGGATCGCGTCACTCGCCAGCGCGCGCAGCAGTTGGCCGCGCGCCTGCTCGTTCGGAGGAGGCGTCTGGTTGTCGGCGAACTCGCCACCGTCCACCTTGAGCTGAGCCACCAGGGAGCTGACCATCTCCCATGCGTAGGGCAGGGAGGTCCGGACGCAGTCGACGAATTCGGCTTCGTCGACCTCGCCTCGCTCGGCCTGTTCGAGGAGGGCCGGTGAGACGTCGAGCGACATGGGTTCTCCTCTCGCGACCCCGCGAGCGGGGTCTAAGGGATGGGCGGACGGTCGACAACGGAGAGTGCCCGTACGGCGACCGCCCCATTCAACGGTAATTCGGCCACTGCCGACGCACCAGGAGAATGCGCACACAACCGGCCATCGGCGTTTGGGCCCATCCGGGGCGAATCGCGTGGACGGCCCGGCGTCGAGTAGCGTGACCGACCATGCGTCTCGTCATCGCCCGTTGCTCCGTGGACTACGCGGGCCGGCTCACCGCCCATCTCCCCTCGGCCCCGCGTCTCATCCTCGTGAAGGCCGACGGCAGCGTCTCCATTCACGCTGACGACAGGGCCTACAAGCCCCTCAACTGGATGTCGCCGCCCTGCACCCTCAAGGAGGGCGACGGCGATGTGTGGACCGTGGTGAACAAGGCGGGCGAGAAGCTCATCATCACCATGGAGGAGATCCTGCACGACTCCTCGCACGAACTCGGCGTCGATCCGGGCCTCATCAAGGACGGCGTGGAAGCACACCTGCAGGAGCTGCTCGCCGATCGGATCGAGACACTTGGCGAGGGCTGGACGCTGATCCGGCGCGAATACCCCACCGCCATCGGCCCGGTGGACATCCTCTGCCGGGACTCGGAGGGCGCGACGGTGGCCGTGGAGCTCAAGCGGCGCGGCGAGATCGACGGCGTCGAGCAGCTCACGCGCTATCTCGAACTCCTCAACCGGGATCCGCACCTCGCGCCGGTCAAGGGCGTCTTCGCGGCCCAGGAGATCAAGCCGCAGGCGCGGGTGCTGGCCACCGACCGCGGCATCGGCTGCGTCGTCCTGGACTACGACGCGCTGCGCGGCATCGAGGACGACAAGCTCCGGCTCTTCTGAACGGTGCTTCGCCCTTCTGGGCCACTTTTGAGTACTAACCGCTCTTTTCAGACCGCGCCGTGAGTGTTACGGGCCGTACGGGGATCTCCCGTACGGCCCGTTCCGTTTCCGCTTCCGTCACGCCGTGTGCGTACGGGCGGCCCTCGGCTAGGCGGTCCGCGACCCGTCCGGACCCGGCTGGGAGGCCGACCCCGAAGCCGACTGGGAAGCCGACTGCGTCACGGTCTGGCTGGACGTCGGGCCGGTGGTCGGAGACTCGGGCGTCGTCGGTCCGGTCGGGTCCGGGCCGCCTGTCGGCGTCGTCGTCGGCTTGTGGGTCGGGGTGTGCGTCGGCGCCGTCGTCGGCTTGTGCGTCGGCGAGTGGGTCGGCTCGGTGGGGCCGCCCGTCGGATCCGACGGGGAGGACGGCGTGCGCGAGGGCTCCCCGCTGCCGGTCGGGTCGCCCGGCGAAGCGCTGTCCGAGGGGGTCGGGGAGCCGGAGGGGCCGTCCGGGCTGGTCGTCGGCCCGGGGTGCCCGGTGGTCCCCTGGCGCCCCGGCGCCCCGCCGGGGTTGTTCCGGCCGTCGCCCGGCTGGTCGGCGGTCAGGCCGTCGTCGCCGTCCTGCTGGGACGCCGACTGGCCCGGCTTGACCTTGTCGGAGGGGTCCTTGTCGTCGCCGGAGGTGGCGCCGAGGGTGACCACGGTGCCCAGTACGGCCGCGAGGAGCGCGCCCGCGCCCGCCGCGACCAGGTTGCGCCGGGCGCCGCCGAAGACCGTCTTACGGGCCGGGGGCGGCGGCGTGGCCGTGCCCATGCCCGCACCCGCGCTCGCACCCGCTCCCCCGTCGGCGGCGAGCCGGGTGATGAGCGTGGTCGTGTTGTCGTCGGGGCCCGCGGCGGCGAGCGGCGCGGCGACGCCGCCCGGCGGCGAGGCCGACTCCTCGGACTGCGCGGCCGGGACCTCCTCCCCCGCGGGCGTGTACCCGTCGGGCGTCGGCGGCGCGCCCGCGGCGGGCCGCCCGGAGCGGTCCGCGACCAGGGCGAGCGCCCTGCGGCCCGCGACCGTGCCGCGCCGGTCGGCGAGCACGCCGCGCAGCCCGATGGACGCCTCCAGCTCGGCGCGGGCCCGGTCCAGGTTGCCGGTGCAGAGCGCGAGGATGCCCAACTCGTGGTGGAAGTACGCCTCTTCGGCGACCTCACCGGCGATCCGGGCGGCCTCCTGCCCGAACCGCAGGCTCCGCTCCCAGGCGCTCCAGTGCAGCGCCGCAGCGAACGCGGGCGCCGCCGTACGGGCCAGCAGCACGGCCGCCGCCGGGTGCCCGGCCTCCCGGCTGGCCACGAGGACGCCCATCGCGGCGAGGATCGCGTCGGACTCGACGGCGGTGCGCTCGGGGGTGACCGAGGGGTGCCCGGCCCACCAGGCGTAGTGCTGGGCCGCGAGCTGCGCGTGGGTGGCCGCGTCGGTGCCGTACCCGGCGGCCTGGAGCTGGGCCAGGACGCCGCCCGCCAGCCGGTAGTGGGCCCCGGCGGGCGTGACCAGCCCGCAGGCGATCAGCTCGCCGAGCGCGGCGTCGGCGTGGGCGTCCCCGACGAGCGCGGGAAGGTGCGCCTGGTGCGGGAGTTCGCCGCCGAGCGCCACGGCGAGGCGCAGGGTGGCGCGGCCGGCCTCGCTGATGCGGGAGGCGATCAGCGCGGCGGGCTCGGCGGCCTCGGCGGCGGTGGGCAGCGGCACGTCGTGCCCCTCGCCCCCGTCGAAGGCCGCGTCCACGGGCCGTTCCGTGAAGACGCTGTACTCGTCGCGCTCTTCGGCGGACCCGAGGGCGGGGCCGGCGCGCAGTTCGTCGCGCTGCCGCAGCAGCGCCCCGGCCTGTACGTACCGCAGCGGCAGCCCCTCGGACTCGAACCACAGCTCCGCCGCCCAGCCCGCCTCGTCCGCGGCCGGGGGCCGCCGCACGGCCCGCGCCAGCAGCTCCAGCCAGGCGTCGCGGCCGAGCCCGCCGAGGAAGACCTCTTCGAGGTGCGAGTCGGCGGAGGGCGCGGCGACGTCGGGGGTGGCCGCGATCAGGAAGGCGCACTCGGGGGTCGCGTCGAGGAGGTCGTCGAGCGCGGCGCCGCCGAACTCCAGGTCGTCGAGGACGACGACGGCGCCGATGTCGGCCACCAGCGCGGCCAGTTGGTCGCGGTCGGGGCGGTGCAGCGGGGCGCGGTGGACGGCGGCGAAGAGGTCGTACAGGAGGTCGGTGGAGGTGCGCCGGTAGCCGGAGAGGCGCACGACGCCGTCGGGCGCGAGGTCCGCGCAGTCCTCGGCGACGGCGTCGAGGAGGCTGGTGCGGCCCGCGCCGGGCGGGCCCGTGAGCCGTACGGACCGGCCGCGGGCCAGCAGCCGTACGAGCCGCTCGCGCTCCTCGTCGCGTCCCAGGAAGGGCAGTTCGGACCCGGCGCTCCGGTCGAGGGGCGGCGGCGCGGCCGCCCGGCGGAGTTCGGCGCGCTCCTCGGGCAGGTGCTTCTCCGGGCGGCCGGGGCGCTCGGCCGGCTGGCAGACCTCGATCTCGCTGCCGTCCACGGGGTTGATCGTGAGCAGGTAGTCGCCGGTGACGAGCTGTACGGTACGGGCGAGCGCCGGGGCGTCGCCGCCGGAGCCGGGCGTGCTCCGCTCGTGGTCCGACGCCTGCGAGGCGGTGCCGTCCGCCGGTGTGCGGCCGTCGCGGCGCCCGTCGCCGTCGCGGCCCTCGTGGTCTTCCGGTCCCCGGTCCATCGGGTCCATGGTCAAGCCCCCCAGATGCGTGGCGTGCCGTATTGCCCTCCCGGCCTGTCCGCACGCTCGCCGTCGCTTCTGGTCCGGTGCCCGCCGTAGGCTTTCGGAAAGCGGCGGGGACATCGAACCCTAAACCTTCCCACAGTATCCCCGCACCTGAGGGGTGTCGCGCCGCGCGGGACGTCACAGTCCGGCGGCGGATCGGCCGGCCGCGGCGCCGCGCGGCGGGCCGCGGCGGCCCGCGGCCGGCGTCAGACGCGCGGCAGCGACTCCGCCTCGATGCCGCCCTCGATGGCGAGGATGCGGTGCAGCCGCGTGGCGACCAGGAGGCGCTGCATCTGCGGCGGCACGCCGCGCAGCACGAGCCGCCGGCCCGTGCGCCCCGCGCGGCGGTGCGCGCCCATGATGACGCCGAGCCCTGTGGCGTCCCAGGAGTCCAGCTCGGTGAGGTCCAGGAACAGATCGCCGCGGCCCGAGTCGACGGCGGCGTGCAGGGCCGTACGGGCGTCCGCCGCGCTGCGGACGTCGAGGCGGCCCCCGACGACCAGCTCGGCGTGGTCGCCCCTGATATGCATATGCGCTCCCCGGATCCGGTACGTGATGTTGCCTCCGTGTCTACAGAACTGACTGCCTCTCATGCCGTGAAGTTGCCGTCTGTAAGCGAACCGATACCGAATTCACTCCTCGGAGTGATCCCGATGTGGATGGTCCGCGCAACCGCCTCCTCGGTGCCGATACCAGCGCCGGCATCGGTGCCGGCGTCAGCGCTGCTGTCGGCGCTGCTGTCGACGCTGATGTCAATGCCGATATCAGCGCCGGCGTCAGTGCTCGTAGAAGCCCTGGCCGCTCTTGCGGCCGATGTCCCCCGCGTCGACCATGCGGCGCATGATCTCCGGCGGGGCGAACTTCTCGTCCTGGGACTCCGTGTAGATGTTGTCCGCGGCGTGCAGCAGGATGTCGACGCCCGTGAGGTCGGCCGTGGCCAGCGGGCCCATCGCGTGCCCGAAGCCGAGCTTGCAGGCGACGTCGATGTCCTCCGCGGTGGCCACCCCGGACTCGTACAGCTTGGCCGCCTCGACGACCAGGGCCGAGATGAGGCGGGTGGTCACGAACCCGGCCACGTCCCGGTTGACGACGATGCAGGTCTTGCCGACGCCTTCGGCGAACTCCCGCGCGGCGGCGAGGGTTTCGTCACTGGTCTTGTACCCCCGGACGAGCTCGCACAACTGCATCATGGGCACGGGCGAGAAGAAATGCGCGCCGACGACCCGCTCGGGACGCGTCGTGGCGGCCGCGATCTTGGTGATCGGGATGGCGGAGGTGTTGGAGGCGAGCACGGTCCGCTCCCCGACCAGCCCGTCGAGCGTGCGGAAGATCTCCCGCTTGGTGTCGATGTTCTCGAAGACGGCTTCGACGACGATGTCGGCGTCGGCGGCCCCGTCGAGGTCGGTGGTGGTGGTGATACGGCCGAGCGCGGCCTCGGCGGCGCCGGCGTCCAGCTTGCCCTTGGCGACGAACCGGTCGTACGACGTCTTGATCGCGTCCGTCCCGCGGGTCAGCGCCGCGTCGGTCACATCGCGCAGCACGACGTCCCAGCCCGCCTGGGCGGAGACCTGGGCGATGCCGGAACCCATCAGGCCGGCTCCGATGACGGCGAGCTTCTTCGCCACGACACACACCTCTCCTCGACGCTGTTTGCCGGACCTTAACGCCCGTTCACCCCTCGTGGCAGCAGTAAGAGGTACGCGTCACTGTGTGTTCTTCGCCGCATATCGGCCGCGTAGTTGACGCCCCGTCCGCCGGGCCGGGCACGGCGGACCCCGCCCTGACGCCCGGCTCACAAAGTCCCGTCGCGTAGCTAGGCTCGTACTCATGGTCAATCTGACGCGCATCTACACCCGCACCGGCGACGACGGCACCACCGCCCTCGGCGACATGAGCCGCACCGTGAAGACCGACACCCGCATCGCGGCGTACGCCGACGCGAACGAGGCGAACGCCGCGATCGGGGTGGCCGTCGCGCTCGGGCAGCTGTCCGAGGAGGTCGTGAAGGTGCTCGTACGGGTCCAGAACGACCTCTTCGACGTGGGCGCCGACCTGTCGACCCCGGTCGTCGAGGAGCCCGAGTTCCCGCCGCTGCGCGTCGAGCAGTCCTACGTCGACAAGCTGGAGGCCGACTGCGACCGCTTCCTGGCGGAGCTGGAGAAGCTGCGCAGCTTCATCCTGCCGGGCGGCACGGCGGGCGCGGCCCTGCTGCACCAGGCGTGCACGGTGGTCCGCCGCGCGGAGCGCTCCACGTGGGCGGCGCTGGAGGTGCACGGCGACATCATGAACCCGCTGACCGCCACGTATCTCAACCGCCTCTCGGACCTCCTGTTCATCCTGGCCCGGACGGCCAACAAGGAGGTCGGAGACGTTCTGTGGGTCCCCGGCGGCGACCGCTGACAGCCGCCGGAGCATACGTGCGAACCGAAGGGGCCCCGACTCCGGGGCCCGTCACGCGCCACCTCATACGCAGGAGAGACCGATGACGATCCGCCGGGTGAACCACATCGTCCTGTCCGTCGCCGACATAGCCGTCTCGACCCGTTTCTACCGCGACATCCTGGGGCTGGAGGTGGTGGACAGCATCCCCGGGGACGGCCCCGACCCGTTCATGGTCTTCCTGCGCACCCCGGAGGCGTCGGACAACCACCACGACCTCGGGCTGATCCGCGCCGAGGCGCCGGACGCCGTACGCCCCGACGCCGCGCCGCCGGGCCTGCTGCACGTCGCGTTCGAGGTCGGCACCCTGGACGAGCTGGCCGAGGTCAAGGAGCGGCTGGAGGCCGAGGGCCGCGTCAAGGAGACCTACGACCAGGGCATGCACCTGTCGGTCTACTGCACCGACCCGGACGGCATCGAGATCGAGGTGATGTGGCCGACGCCCCGCGACTCCTGGTCCTACGAGGAGCCGATCGTCCGCAAGCCGCTCGACATCGACGGGGCGCGGCGGCGCTGGGGCTCCGCGCCCGCCGCCCGCTGACGCCCCTCACCGCTTGAGCAGGGAGTGCGGCCGTTCCGGCTCCCCGCCGGACCCCTCGCCGCCGCCCGGCGGCTGCTTCGGCCAGAGGGTGTAGCCCGCGGCGATGACCAGGTTGATGCCGATCACCCACACCATCTTCAGCTGCCACGAGCGCAGCGAGCTGGTGCCGCCGTCGTCCCCCACGTACCAGATGGCGGCCTGGAGCAGCGCCATCGCCACCGCGGCGGCGAGGATCCAGCGGCCCGCGGTCTTCCACTCGTGTACGGCGCGCGCCATGCCGTATTTCGGCGGCTTGACGGGCTTGGGGGCGCCCGCCCAGCGGTGGGCCACGTGTCCGTCGACCCATTTGACGGTCTGATGGCCGAGGCCCACCGTGAAGCCGATGTAGACGGCGGCGAGGCCGTGCTTCCAGTCCGGCTCGGCGCCGTTCTTCAGGTCGATCGCGGTGACGACGAGCAGGACCAGCTCCAGGACCGGCTCCAGCAACAGCACCGCGAGCCCCGCCCTCGGCATCTTCGCCAGGTAGCGCAGGCCCAGCCCTACGGCCAGCAGCACCCAGAAGGCCACTTCGCAGGCGACGACCAGTGTGACGATCATGGCTCTCTCCCGTCTCTCCCCTCCAGCCTCACCGCCGGTACGGGCTCGCGCGTCGTCGCCCGTGACGATCTGCCGCTGCATCCTTCGATGTAGTCGGCGCGTTCGTACGCGCGCCCGCACGCCGACGCCTCCGCCCCTCCCACGTGCTGTGATGGACCCATGCCGCTCCGCCTCCCCGGTCGCCCGCACCGCCATGACGTGCTCATCGCGGCCGGTGGGCTGCTCGGCGGGCTCACGCTGTGGTTCCTCGGGCTGACCGGCGGGCGGCCGATCGACGGGTTCCCCGAGCCGCTGACGCTGGTGGCGCTCGCCGTGATGGCCGGGGCCGAGCTGCTGCGCCGCACCGCGCCCCGGACGGCGCTGGCCGTCGGCGTTCTCGCGCTCGCCCTCGATCTGAGCACCGGCACCCTGATCGCCACCGTCGTGATGTTCACCGATCTGGTGTACGCGGCCGTGCTGTACGGGTCGCCGGCGGCCGCGCGCCGCGTCCCGCGCGCCGCCGAGCTGTTCACGGTGGTGGTGACGCTGCTGTCGCTGGCGCTGCTGCGCAAGCCCGAGGCGCTGCTCATCGGCGTCGCGGCGGCCCTGCTCACCATCACCCCCGCCTGGACCGGCGTCGGCATCCGGCGCTACCGCGACTCCGCGCGGGCGGCCCGGCTGGAGGCGGAGCGCACCGCGCTGCTGGCGGAGCTGGACCGGCGCGAGGCGGTCGGCGCGGAGCGCGCCCGGATGGCGCGGGAGCTGCACGACATGGTGGCCAACCACCTTTCGGCCATCGCCATCCACTCGACGGCGGCCCTGTCGATAGGCGAGCCGAAGGCGGCCGCAGACGCGCTCGCCGTGATCCGCGCGAACAGCGTCCAGGGGCTGGCGGAGATGCGCCGCCTGATCGGTCTGCTGCGGGACGCGGGCGGCGAGCAGGAGCCGGCCGCCGCGCCCCGGCTGGACGCCCTGGACGCGCTGATCGAGCAGGCCCGTACCAACGGCGCGGGCTCCGGCCTGCGCTTCGCCCTGCTCGACGAGCGCGCGCCGGGCCCGCTGCCGGCCCCCGTGGAGCTGGCCGCCTACCGCATCGTCCAGGAGTCGCTGACCAACGCCCTCAAGCACGCGGCGCCCGGCGAGGTGTCGGTCCGCCTCGGCCGGGCCGGCGACGGTCCGCTGGAGGTCTGTGTGACGAGCCGGTTCGGGGACCGGCCGGGGCCGCGCGCGCCCGGCTCGGGGGCGGGGCTGGTCGGCATGCGCGAGCGGGTCGCGCTGCTGGACGGGGAGTTCGAGGCGGGCCCGGTGACGACGGACGACGGATACGAGACCGAGGGCGGCAAGGCATGGCGCGTACGGGCCGTGCTGCCGCTGGACGAGAGAGGATCGCAGTGAGCGTGGAAACCCCGGCAGGGCCGGTGCGGGTGCTGGTCGCGGAGGACCAGTCGGCGGTACGGGCCGGGCTCGTCCTCATCCTCGGCTCGGCGCCGGGCATCGAGGTGGCCGGGGAGGCGGGCGACGGCGAGGAGGCCGTGCGGCTCGCCCGCGAACTGCGCCCGGACGTCGTGCTGATGGACGTGCAGATGCCCCGGCTCGACGGTGTCTCGGCCACCCGGCTGATCACCGAGGAGCGGCTGGCGGACGTCCTCGTGCTGACCACCTTCGACCTGGACGAGTACGTCTTCGGGGCACTGCGGGCCGGCGCGGCGGGGTTTCTGCTCAAGGACAGCGAGGCGGCCGAACTGGTCGCGGCCGTACGGACGGTGGCGCGCGGCGAGGGGATGATCGCCCCGGCCGTGACCCGCCGGCTGATCGCGGAGTTCGCGCGCCCCGCGCCGGCGCCGTCGCCCGACGCGCCGGATCCAGCCGTGCTGGAGGCGCTGACGCGCCGCGAGCGCGAGGTGCTCGTCCGTCTGGGCGAGGGGCGTTCCAACGCGGAGATCGCCCAGCGCCTCGATATGGCGGAGGCGACCGTCAAGACGCATGTCAGCCGCCTGCTCGCCAAGCTGGAGCTGCGCAGCCGGGTGCAAGCGGCGGTTTTGGCACAGGAGTTGGGGCTGATCCGGCCCTCTTGACGTTGGTACAGACCTCTTGACCGCTGGTCCAGACCTTCTTACTCTCCCCTCACAACTGTGGTGAGCGTGTTCAGAAAACGCACACCTCACCTGGCGGCACAGGTTCCCCATCGGACCTCTTCGAGGAGCACTCCTTGAGCACAGGAACCTTAGGACGCACCAAACGCTCCAGACGTACCGTCACCAGGCTCGGCGCGGCCCTCGCCGCGCTGCTCCTCCCCATCGCCGCGCTCGTCGGCCTGACCGCGACACCCGCGCAGGCGGCCACCGACGCCACGGCGGCGTTCGTCAAGACCTCCGACTGGGGCACCGGCTTTCAGGGCGAATGGACCGTCAAGAACACCGGCTCCTCCAGCATCAGCGGTTGGACCGTCGAGTGGGACTTCCCCTCCGGCACCACCGTGGGCGCGTACTGGGACTCCCTGATCACCAGTTCCGGCACGCACTACACCGCGAAGAACCGGGAGTACAACGGCACCATCGAGCCCGGCGCCAGCGTCTCCTTCGGCTTCGTGGCGTCAGGCAACGGCGAGCCGAGCGGCTGCAAGCTCGACGGCGGCCCGTGCGACGGCTCCTCGCCCACCGACACCCCGCCGACCGCCCCCGGACAGCCCACCTCCACCGGGGTGACGGCCGGCACGATCTCGCTGACCTGGGCCGCCGCCACGGATGACAAGGGCGTCAAGAACTACGACGTCTACCGCGGCGACACCGTGGTCGGCACGGTCGGCGACACCTCCTACACCGACACCGGGCTGAGCGCCGACACCGAGTACACGTACAAGATCGTGGCTCGCGACACCGCCGGGCAGACCGGCCCGGAGTCGCCTCCGGCCACCTTCCGTACGAGCACCGGCGGCGGCACCGACAACCCGCCCTCGGCGCCCGGCGCCCCCAAGGCGACCGCGACCACGGACACCACGATCGCGCTCAAGTGGCCCGCGGCCACGGACGACAAGGGCATCAAGAACTACGACGTCTACCGCGGCACCGTGAAGGCCGCGACCGTCGGCAAGCTCGCCTACACCGACACCGGTCTGACGCCGGGCACCGACTACACCTACACGGTCGTCGCCCGCGACACCTCCGACCAGGTCGGGCCCGCCTCCCAGCCGCTGACCGTACGGACCACCGGCGGCGACCAGCAGCCGACCGACCGCATCAAGGCCGGCTACTTCGTGCAGTGGGGCATCTACGGCCGCGCCTACACCATGAAGAACCTGGTGACGACGGGCGCCGCCGCCAAGCTCACCCACCTCAACTACTCCTTCTCCAACATCGACCCGAACAACCTCACCTGCCTCAACGGCGTCACCAAGGCCACCACCCCCAACCCGCAGGACCCCAACCAGGGCGACGGCGCGGGCGACTCCTGGGCCGACTACGAGAAGGGCTTCGGCGCGGGCGAGTCGGTCGACGGGGTCGGCGACACCTGGGACCAGCCGCTGGCCGGCAACTTCAACCAGCTCAAGAAGGTCAAGGCCAAGAACCCGAAGCTCAAGGCCCTCATGTCGATCGGCGGCTGGACGTACAGCAAGTACTTCTCGGACGTCGCCAAGACCGACGCGTCCCGGCAGAAGTTCGTGAAGTCCTGCATCGACATGTACATCAAGGGCGACCTGCCGGTCACCAACGGGCGCGGCGGCAAGGGCGCGGCGGCCGGGATCTTCGACGGCTTCGACATCGACTGGGAGTGGCCGGGCGCCGAGGGGCACGCGGGCAACCACGTCTCCAAGGACGACAAGGCCAACAACACGCTGCTCTTCGCCGAGTTCCGCAAGCAGCTCAACGCGCTGTCCTCGGAGACCGGCAAGAAGTACCTGCTGACCGCCTTCACCCCGGCCGACCCCGCCAAGCTCGACGCCGGCTGGGACATCACCACCAAGGACGGCAACCCCGGCGTCTTCGACTACATGGACTTCGCCAACGTCCAGGGCTACGACTTCCACGGCTCGGGCAGCGACGACAGCTGGGAGCCCAAGCGCACCGGCCACCAGGGCAACCTCTACCAGGACGCCAAGGACCCGTACGAGACCAAGTTCAGCGTCGAGAAGACCGTGAACGCCTATCTCGACGCGGGCGTCAAACCGAGCCAGGTCGCCCTGGGCCTCGCCTTCTACGGGCGCGGCTGGCAGCAGGTCGCGGACGGCGGCGCGAACGGCGCGTGGCAGAGCGCGAGCGGCGCGGCCCCCGGCCAGTTCCCGGAGGAGGCCGGCACCCGCGGCTACGACAACCTGATCGCGTCCGTACCGAATCTGAAGGTCTACCACGACGAGGCGGCGGTGGCGACGTACGGCTACACCGGCGCGAACGGACAGTGGTGGACCTTCGACGACGTCTGGTCCATCAACAAGAAGACCGCCTGGCTCAAGACGAAGAAGCTCGGCGGCGTGATGATCTGGGAGATGACCGGTGACAGCGGCACCCTGATGACCGCGGTGGACAACGGCCTGAAGTAACCGGGCCGCATAGAACGGCCGGGGGCAGCGAGTCGCCCGCTGCCCCCGGTCTCCGCGTGTGCGGGGACCGCGCGATCGGGCTACGCCACGTTGACCCGCTGGCCGGGCGGCGCCGCCTCCAGCCAGGCCAGAAAGCCGGTCAGGGCGTCCTCGCTCATCGCCAGCTCCAGCCGCGTACCGCGGTGCACGCAGACCAGGACGACGGCGTCGGAGAGCAGCGCCAGCTCCTCCTCTCCGCGCGGGGTGCGGCGGTCCAGGACCTCGATGGAGGCGCGCTCCAGGACGCGGCGCGGCCGGGGCGCGTACGAGAAGACCCGGAACCACTCGATCCGGTCGCCGTTGTAGCGGGCCACCCCGTACACCCAGCCCTTGCCGCTGGGCTCCGCCTCCGGCTCGGTCACATTCCAGCGCAGGGAGCAGTCGAAGGTGCCCCCGGAGCGCTGGATGAGCCGTCTGCGCAGCCCGAAGACGAAGAGTCCCACCAGGACCAGCAGGACGACGCTGCCGCTCACGAGCAGAGCGAGGACCATCTTCACCGACCTCCTCGCGTCATCTAGTCCAACCGCACCTGCATCGCCTCAGCCGCGGACTGCCCTGGAGTGATCCAGTGCCGTCCGCGGCTGAGGATTCCGCGGGTCTCCGGGACAGCTCCCGGAACCCCACAGTACGTTCTTATGGGCCGTGGGTTCAGTGCACACCCGCGACCGCGCGCAGCCGGACGTCCGCGCGCCGCTCGGCGGCCGCGTCCGTCTCCGCCTTCGCGCGCTCCAGCGCCCGCTCCGCGCGCTGGACGTCGATCTCGTCCGACAGCTCGACGATCTCGGCGAGCAGCGAGAGCTTGTCGTCCGCGAACGACACGAACCCGCCGTGCACCGCGGCGACGACGGTCCCGCCGTCGCTCGTACGGATGGTCACCGGGCCGGACTCCAGCACACCGAGCAGCGGCTGGTGGCCGGGCATGACGCCGATGTCACCCGACGGGGTCCGCGCGATGACCAGAGTGGCCTCGCCGGACCAGACGCTTCGGTCCGCCGCGACCAGCTCGACGTGCAGCTCAGCAGCCAACGTGGCTCCTCGGGTCTCCACCTGCCGGACATGGCAGATGTGGGGTCGAATACTACGAATACTAGTGGCCAAGGCGGCCGGGGGCGGTGGGCGCCGCCCCCGGCCGGTCAGCACGGGGTCAGGAGACGCCCAGCTCCTTGGCGTTGGCCTTCAGGTCCTCGATGCCGCCGCACATGAAGAACGCCTGCTCGGGGAAGTGGTCGTAGTCCCCGTCGCAGATCGCGTTGAACGCGGCGATCGACTCGTCGAGCGAGACGTCCGAACCGTCGACGCCGGTGAACTGCTTGGCGACGTGGGTGTTCTGCGACAGGAAGCGCTCCACCCGGCGGGCGCGGAAGACGGTGAGCTTGTCCTCCTCGCCGAGCTCGTCGATGCCGAGGATCGCGATGATGTCCTGGAGGTCCTTGTACTTCTGCAGGATCGTCTTGACGCGCGAGGCGCAGTCGTAGTGGTCCTGCGAGATGTAGCGCGGGTCCAGGATGCGGGACGTCGAGTCCAGCGGGTCCACCGCCGGGTAGATGCCCTTCTCCGAGATCGGGCGCGAGAGCACGGTCGTCGCGTCGAGGTGCGCGAAGGTCGTGGCCGGGGCCGGGTCGGTGAGGTCGTCCGCCGGCACGTAGATCGCCTGCATCGAGGTGATCGAGTGGCCGCGGGTCGAGGTGATGCGCTCCTGGAGGAGGCCCATCTCGTCCGCGAGGTTCGGCTGGTAGCCCACCGCGGACGGCATGCGGCCGAGCAGCGTGGACACCTCGGAACCGGCCTGGGTGTACCGGAAGATGTTGTCGATGAAGAAGAGCACGTCCTGCTTCTGCACATCGCGGAAGTACTCCGCCATGGTCAGACCGGCCAGGGCGACGCGCAGCCGGGTGCCCGGCGGCTCGTCCATCTGGCCGAAGACGAGCGCCGTCTTGTCGATGACGCCGGAGTCCGTCATCTCCTCGATGAGGTCGTTGCCCTCACGGGTGCGCTCACCGACGCCGGCGAACACCGAGACACCGTCGTGGTTGTTGGCGACGCGGTAGATCATCTCCTGGATGAGCACCGTCTTGCCGACGCCGGCGCCGCCGAACAGACCGATCTTGCCGCCCTTGACGTACGGGGTCAGCAGGTCGATGACCTTGACGCCGGTCTCGAACATCTCGGTCTTCGACTCGAGCTGGTCGAAGCTGGGCGCCTTGCGGTGGATCGGCCACCGCTCGGTGACCTCGGACTCCGCCTCGGGCTTGTTCAGGATGGCGCCGAGGGTGTTGAACACCTTGCCCTTGGTCACCTCGCCGACCGGGACGGTGATGCCCTCGCCGGTGTCGACCACCGTGGCCTGGCGGACCAGGCCGTCGGTGGGCTGCATCGAGATCGCGCGGACCACGCCGTCGCCCAGGTGCTGGGCGACCTCGAGGGTCAGCGTCTTGCGCTGACCGCCCTCGGCCGGGTCGTCGACCTCTACGTGCAGCGCGTTGTAGATCTCCGGCATCGCGTCGACGGGGAACTCCACGTCGACGACCGGCCCGATGACCCGCGCGACGCGGCCCGTGGCCACGCCGGCCGCTGCGGCCGTCTCAACAGTGGTGGTCATGGTTATCGGTCACTCCCCGCGGTCGCGTCGGCCATGGCGCTCGCACCGCCGACGATCTCGCTGATTTCCTGGGTGATTTCGGCCTGGCGGGCCGCGTTGGCAAGCCGCGAGAGCGTCTTGATGAGCTCTCCGGCGTTGTCGGTAGCCGACTTCATCGCGCGGCGGGTGGCGGCGTGCTTGGAAGCGGCCGACTGCAGCAGCGCGTTGTAGATGCGGCTCTCGACGTACCGCGGCAGCAGGGCGTCGAGAACGCCCTCCGCCGACGGCTCGAAGTCGTAGAGCGGAAGGATCTCGGCCTTGCCGGCCGCGGCGCCGTCCGACGCCTCCTGCCCGTCCGCCGCGAGACTCAGCGGCAGCAGGCGGTCGTCCACCGGCTGCTGCGTCATCATCGACACGAACTCCGTGAAGACGATGTGGAGTTCGTCCACGCCGCCCTCGGCGGTGTCCTGCTGTACGGCCTCGATCAGCGGCGCCGCGACCATCTTGGCGTCCGCGTACGTCGGGCTGTCGGTGAAACCGGTCCACGACTGGGTGACCGGGCGCTCCCGGAAGTCGTAGTACGCGACGCCCTTGCGGCCGATGATGTAGGTCGTGACCTCCTTGCCCTCCGAGCGCAGCCGCTCGGTGAGCTTGTCCGCCGCCTTGATGGCGTTGGACGAGTAGCCGCCGGCCAGACCGCGGTCGCTCGTGATGAGCAGCACCGCGGCCCGTACCGGGTTCGCCGCCTCGGTGGTCAGGGCGTGCTTGGTGTTCGAACCGGTGGCAACCGCCGTCACCGCGCGGGTGAGCTCACTCGCGTACGGCGTCGATGCCGCCACCTGGCGCTGCGCCTTGACGATGCGCGAGGCGGCGATCATCTCCATCGCCTTGGTGATCTTCTTGGTCGCGGTGACGGAGCGGATGCGACGCTTGTAGACCCGGAGCTGGGCTCCCATGGATCAGGTCCCTTCCGTCGTCGTCACTTCGAGGTACCGGCCGGTGCGTCGTCACCGAGAAGATCGCCGCTCGAGGTCTCGAACTGCTTCTTGAAGGTGGCGACGGCGTCGGCGAGCGCCTGAATGGTGTCGTCGGACATCTTCGCGCCCTCGACGATGCTGTTCATGAGGCCCTTGTGCTCACGGCCCATGTAGTCGAGCAGCTCGCGCTCGAAGCGCTGGATGTCCTCGACCGGCACGTCGTCCATCTTGCCGGTGGTGCCGGCCCAGACGGAGACGATCTGGTCCTCGATCGCGTACGGCGCGTACTGGCCCTGCTTGAGCAGCTCGGTCATCCGCTTGCCGCGCTCCAGCTGCGCCTTGGAGGCCGCGTCCAGGTCGGAACCGAAGGCGGCGAACGCCTCCAGCTCGCGGTACTGGGCGAGGTCCACGCGCAGTCGGCCCGAGACCTGGCGCATCGCCTTGTGCTGGGCGGAGCCGCCGACGCGGGAGACCGAGATACCGACGTTCAGCGCCGGCCGCTGGCCCGCGTTGAACAGGTCGGACTCCAGGAAGCACTGGCCGTCGGTGATGGAGATGACGTTGGTCGGGATGAACGCCGAGACGTCGTTGGCCTTGGTCTCGACGATCGGCAGACCGGTCATCGAACCCGCGCCCATGTCGTCGGAGAGCTTCGCGCAGCGCTCCAGCAGACGGGAGTGCAGGTAGAAGACGTCGCCCGGGTACGCCTCGCGGCCCGGCGGGCGGCGCAGCAGCAGGGAGACGGCACGGTAGGCGTCGGCCTGCTTCGACAGGTCGTCGAAGACGATCAGGACGTGCTTGCCCTGGTACATCCAGTGCTGGCCGATGGCCGAGCCGGTGTACGGGGCGATGTACTTGAAGCCGGCCGGGTCGGACGCCGGAGCCGCGACGATCGTCGTGTACTCCAGGGCGCCGGCCTCCTCCAGCGCGCCGCGCACGGACGCGATGGTGGAGCCCTTCTGACCGACGGCGACGTAGATGCAGCGGACCTGCTTCTTCGGGTCGCCGGAACGCCAGTTGTCGCGCTGGTTGATGATCGTGTCGACGGCCAGGGCGGTCTTGCCCGTCTGGCGGTCGCCGATGATCAGCTGGCGCTGGCCGCGGCCGATCGGCACCATCGAGTCGACGGCCTTGAGGCCGGTCTGCATCGGCTCGTGCACGGACTTGCGGACCATGACGCCGGGCGCCTGGAGCTCCAGGGCGCGGCGGCCTTCCGTCTCGATCTCGCCGAGGCCGTCGATCGGGTTGCCGAGCGGGTCGACGACGCGGCCGAGGTAGCCCTCGCCCACCGCGACGGAGAGCACCTCGCCGGTGCGCTGCACCGGCTGGCCCTCCTCGATGCCGCTGAACTCGCCGAGGACGACCGCACCGATCTCGCGCTCCTCAAGGTTGAGGGCGAGGCCGAGGGTGCCGTCCTCGAACTTCAGCAGTTCGTTCGCCATGGCCGAGGGAAGTCCCTCGACCTTCGCGATGCCGTCGCCGGCAACGCTGACCGTACCGACCTCCTCGCGCGAGGCCGCGTCCGGCTTGTACGCCTGGACAAAGTTCTCCAGCGCGTCCCGGATCTCCTCCGGCCGGATCGTGAGCTCCGCCATCTGGGTTCCCTGCTCTCCTTGTTGGGCCCGAAGTTTCTTGCGGGGCCGGGGGGCCACGCGGCGTGCGCCGCTCCTGTCACGGCCCCCTGGTTTTTCCGCTACGGCCCAACTCGGGCCGCGGTCTTGCTCTTGAGTTGGTGGTGGCCGGTCAGCCGGCCATCCGCCGGGTCGCCTCTTCGAGGCGGTCCGCGATGGTCCCGTTGACGATCTCGTCGCCCACGCGCACCGACACCCCGCCGAGGACCTCGGGGTCCACATCGAGGTTGAGGTGCACCTGCCGTCCGTACAGCTTGGCCAGTGCGGCGCCCAGGCGCTGCTTCTGCCCGTCGCTCAGCGGCACCGCGGAGCGGACCTCGGCGACCATGCGGTCGCGCCGTTCCGCGGCCAGCCTGGAGAGGGCGGTGAGCCCTCCCTCCAGGCTACGGCCTCGCGGCTGGGCGACAAGGCGGACTACGAGCCGCTCGGTGACCTGGTGCGCCCGACCGCCGAGCAGGCTGCGCAGCAGCTCCGCCTTGGCCGCGGTGGTCGCCAGCTTGTCGGTCAGCGCGGCCCGCAGCTCCGTCGAGGAGGAGACGATCCGGCCGAACCGGAAGATCTCGTCCTCGACCGCGTCGAGGGCGCCGGACCGCTGCGCCGCGATGAGGTCGGCGGAGTCCGCCAGCTCCTCGATCGAGTCGACCAGGTCGCGCGAGCGCGACCAGCGCGAGCGGACCATGCCGGAGACCAGGTCCGCGGCCTCGCCGCCCACCTGGCCGCCGAGCAGCCGGCCCGCCAGCTGTGCCTTGGACTCGGCGCTCTGCGCCGGGTCGGTCAGGACCCGGCGCAGCGACACCTCGCGGTCGAGCAGCGCGGTGACGGCGGCCAGGTCCTCGGCGAGCTTCGCCGCGTCGACGGACGTGTTGTCCGCCAGCGCGTCGAGGCGCTCGCGCGCGGCGCCCAGTGCCTCACGGCTCGCGCCGTGCATCTCTGCCGCTGCCGTCATCGCTTGGCCTCGGCCGTCGTCGCGCTCTCCTCGAGTCCGTCGAGGAAGCGGTCGATGGTGCGGCTCTGCCGGGCGCTGTCCTCAAGGGACTCGCCGACGAGCTTGCTCGCCAGGTCGGTGGCGAGCTTGCCCACGTCCTGGCGGAGCGAGGCCGCTGCGGCCTTGCGGTCGGCGGCGATCTGGGCGTGGCCGGCAGCGATGATCTCCTCACGCTGCCGCTGGCCCTCGGCCCTCATCTCGGCGATGAGTGCGACGCCCTGTTCCTGCGCCTCCTGGCGCATCCGCGCGGCCTCGTGGCGGGCGTCGGCGAGCTGGGCCCGGTAGTCCTCAAGGACCTGCTGAGCCTCGGCCTCGGCGGCCTCGGCCTTCTCCATGCCGCCCTCGATGGCCTCACGGCGCTCGTCCAGAACCTTGTTGATGTTCGGGAGGAGCTTCTTGGCGAGGAAGCCGAAGACGATGAAGAAGGCGATAAGGCCGATGACGAGCTCTGGGATCGGCGGGATGAGGGGGTTTTCCGCCTCCTCGGCCGCCATCTGTACCAGGGCGTTCACATCAGTGCCTTCCGTTGAAAGAAGTGGTCGTCAGCCGCAATTAGCTCGGGTAAACGAACGGCATAACGATGCCGATCAGGGCGAGCGCCTCACAGAAGGCGAAGCCCATGATCTGGTTAGCGCGGATGAGGCCGGCGGCCTCGGGCTGACGGGCCAGGGCCTGGGTGCCGTTGCCGAAGACGATGCCGACGCCGACGCCGGGGCCGATGGCCGCCAGGCCGTAGCCGATGGCGCCGAGGTTGCCCTTGATGGAAACTGCGGCGAGGGTTTCGAGAGCAGCAGACATGCTCGTTCTTCCTTCTCTTTCACGGACCGGCGGGGGTTGGCCACCGGACGTCTGATGGGGCTGAGGGGCAGGGGGCTCAGTGGTGCTCGGCGAGCGCTCCCTGCACATAGGTGCAGGCCAGGAGGACGAAGATGTACGCCTGGACGGCCTGGATGAACAGCTCGAAGGCCGTCAGCAGGATGGTCATCACGAACGAGACACCGGAGTACGCGATCCCGACGCCGTTCAGCAAGTACCAGCTGGCGATGGTGAACATCAGGATCAGCAGGTGGCCGGCGAACATGTTGGCGAAGAGCCGGACCGCGTGCGTGAACGGCCTCACGAGCACGTTGGAGAAGAACTCCAGCACGACGACCATCGGCAGAATGCCGCCCAGCGACTTGTCGTAGCCGGTGATGTTCTTCAGGCCGCCGACGAAGCCGTGCTTCTTGAACGTCAGGTACATCCAGAGGACGTAGACGATCAGGGCGAGCCCCGCCGGGAAGGCGATGATCGACGTCACCGGGAACTGGGCGACCGGAATGATCGACCACAGGTTCATGATCCAGACGAAGAAGAACAGCGAGACCATGAAGGGGACGTACTTGTCGCCCACCTTCTTGCCGAGGGACTCGTAGACGATGCTCTTGCGCACGAAGTCGTAGCCGGACTCGCCGATCATCTGGAGCTTGCCCGGCACCACCTTGGCCCGGCCGAAAGCCGCCCAGAAGAACCCGATGATGACGACCGTGCTCAACAACGCCAGCAGCATTGGCTTGTTGACGTCATAGCCGCCGACGGTGAAGAGCGGTTCGAACATGAACGAGTGGAGGCCCGGAGCGGGAAAGCCACACCCGTCGAAGAGGTGGCAATCGGTCTCGAAGGCGAGCATCTGGTCAGCACTCACCGCGAGCTCCTTCAGCGTGGCGCATAGGTACGGCAACCTCGTTGTGTCGGCGCGGCGCACAGCCACGGAGCGGCACTGGACTGGTCTTACGGATTTGGGGGCGGCTGGTCGGCGCGGGGCCGAATGGCATAGCGGGCATCAGCCA
This sequence comes from Streptomyces sp. NPDC050617, assembly GCF_040654795.1. Lineage (NCBI taxonomy): Bacteria > Bacillati > Actinomycetota > Actinomycetes > Kitasatosporales > Streptomycetaceae > Streptomyces > Streptomyces sp. NPDC050617. The sequence goes on from NZ_JBFAIS010000020.1 coordinate 89,024, forward strand.
CGTGGACTGCCGATTCCGTCCCGGGAAACTCGGGAGTTCAGCTGCCGTCGCGTGCTGTGCCTCAGATGGCACCGGACGATAGCAGGTGAGCGTGGCGGTGTTTATCGCGGCCCTACCGGTCATGACGGAGACCCGGCGGGCGCGGACTTCTTCGCGTCGTCGGGTTCCGGTTCCACGTAGAGAATCTTGGCCTTCAGGTGGGCGCGCGTCTGCGCGGCGATCCACACCAAAGTCACAACAAGCAGGGTCAGCGCGAACGCCTTGGTGTTGAACAGCGTCGTGTGTTTGAACACCGCGAGGAAGATTCCGACCAACAGGAACTGCGTCGCGTACAGCATCAGGCCCATGGCCTGGAACAGGTGCGGGAGTTGTCGCGCGGTCCGCTGAAGGACGTAGTAACCCATCGCCATGATGCAGACCGACAGCAGCGTGCCGACGACCGCGCCGATCGCACCCTTGCCACCGGCGAGCACGGCGCTGGTCACGGCGGCGACACCGCCGGTGACGGCGGCCGGTACGGCGCAGAGCAGGAGTGTTCGGGCGTCGTTGGACTGCATGAAGGGTTTCTCCGGCGGGAGTCGGAAGCAACGATTCGTCGTGGACGAGCGTATCCCCGGAGGTGAGATGGACCTCGCGACGAAGGACCGCACGCACTACGGTCCTTCGGCTCTAGCACCGGGTTTAGTGAACGGTATCACAAACTATTTGATGAGGTCTTTACCTACATCGTGTGCTGCCCATCACACGAGAGAGTTAATCCCGGCATGTCCACCGGACAGGACGATCGATGTCTGGTATACGGCGGACTGCACCAAATCAGCGATGGCTGCTGATCTTCCTGGTATGGGTGAATCGCGAGCGGTCGCCGACCGCCGTCGCACCGTTGGCCCCGGACGGCACCGGCTCGCGTTCCGCTTCGTCGGCCCCTTCGCCGGCCCCTTCGGCGTCCGTACGGGCTTCGGCGCCGGCCCCCGCGGCCGCCGCCCTCGCGGCCTTCTTCCTGGCCGTCATCTCCAGGAAGGCCCGGCGACGGTAGCGCGGCGGCACCAGGCGCTGGGCCCAGAGCGGGGCGCGCGGCGTGAAGCGCGGCAGGAGCAGCAGCACCAGTCCGACGGCGCTGAGCAGCACGATCAGCAGCACGATCCACATGCTGGCGGAGTTCACCGAGTAGGCGACCGCGCCGAAGGCGATCAGCCCGGACCAGAAGTACATGATCAGCACGGCCCGGCTGTGCGAGTGGCCGATCTCCAGCAGCCGGTGGTGCAGGTGGCCGCGGTCGGCCGCGAACGGCGACTGGCCGTTCCAGGTGCGCCGCACGATGGCCAGGATCAGGTCGGCGACCGGCACCATCACGACGGTCAGCGGCAGCAGCAGCGGAATGTAGACCGGCACCGTGCCGTGCACCGCGGCCCGCTCCGACCCCGCGAACAGCCGCATCGCGTCCGGGTCCACCTGCCCGGTGATGGAGATCGCGCCCGCCGCCAGCACCAGCCCGATCAGCATCGACCCGGAGTCGCCCATGAAGATCCGCGCCGGATGCATGTTGTGCGGCAGGAAGCCCAGGCACATGCCCATCAGGATCGCGGCGAACAGCGTGGCCGGGGCCGCCGCCTCGATGCCGTAGCCGAACCAGATCCGGTACGCGTACATGAAGAAGGCGGCCGAGGCGATGCACACCATTCCGGCGGCCAGCCCGTCCAGCCCGTCGACGAAGTTGACCGCGTTGATGGTGAGGACGACCAGGGCGACCGTCAGCAGCGTGCCCTGCATGGGGGTCAGCGCGACCGTGCCGACGCCGGGCACCGGAATCCACAGAATGGTCAAGCCCTGGAGGACCATCACGCCCGCCGCGATCATCTGCCCGCCGAGCTTGACCAGCGCGTCCACGCCGAACTTGTCGTCCAGCACGCCCAGCAGCCAGATCAGCCCCGCCCCCGACAGCAGCGCCCGCGGCTCGTTCGACAGCTCGAAGACGCCCTTGAGGTTCTGCATATGGGCCGCGACCAGCAGCCCCGCGCACAACCCGCCGAACATCGCGATACCGCCGAGCCTCGGCGTCGGTTCGCGGTGCACGTCGCGCGCGCGGATCTCCGGCACCGCGCCGGCCACCATCGCGAACTTCCGCACCGGTCCCGTCAGCAGATAGGTGATCGCGGCGGTGACGCACAGCGTCAGCAGATATTCACGCACAGGCTGCCCCAGAGGTTTCGCTGGCCATCACAGCCCCACACCATATTCGCGTCCACCCCCGAATCGTGAATGCGGTTGAGGACGTGCCCCGTTGGCGGATGGTTCCAGCCCTCAGGTGTGATCGGGATAAGGAGGGAATCTTCCGGCCAATTCCGCCACTTCCGCACGGGCCCCCGCGTCCTGCCGCAGCGCCGCGCCCACCAGCGCCCCGACGCGCGCCATCTCCGCCTCCCCCATCCCCTGCGTGGAGACGGCCGCGCTGCCCAGCCTGACGCCCCTGGCCCGCCCGTCGGCGCACGGGAGACCACAGGTGTCCAGGATGATGCCGGAGGCCGTCAGACGGCCGCTGGCGGTCCTCGCGTCGATGCCCAGCGGCGCGACGTCCGCGGTGATCAGATGCGTGTCGGTGCCGCCCGTGCTCACCGCGAGCCCCTCCGCCTCGAGCGCCGCCGCCAGCACCCGCGCGTTGGCCACGCACTGGTGCGCGTACGCCGTGAAGGCCGGGGTCGCCGCCTCGCCGAAGGCCACCGCCTTCGCCGCGACCGTATGCATCTGCGCGCCGCCCTGCGTGAACGGGAAGACCGCCCGGTCGATCCGGTCCGCCAGCTCCGCGCCGCACAGGATCAGCCCGCCGCGCGGCCCCCGCAGCACCTTGTGCGTGGTGGCGCACACCACGTCCGCGTACGGCACCGGACTCGGCGCCGCACCCCCCGCGACCAGCCCGATCGGGTGCGCCGCGTCCGCGATCAGATACGCGCCGACCTCGTCGGCGATCTCCCGGAAGGCCGCGTAGTCCACATGGCGCGAGTACGAGATCGAGCCGCAGACGATCGCCTTGGGACGGTGCGTACGGGCCAGCTCGCGCACCTGCCCGTAGTCGATCAGGCCGGTGTCCGGCGCGACGCCGTAGCCGGCGAAGTCGAACCAGCGGCCGGAGAAATTGGCGGGCGACCCGTGCGTGAGATGCCCGCCCTGGGGGAGCGCCATCGCCAGCACCGTGTCGCCGGGGCGCAGCAGCGCGGCGTACGCGGCGAGGACGGCGGAGGAGCCGGAGTGCGGCTGGACATTGGCGTGCTCGGCGCCGAACAGCGCCTTGGCCCGGTCGACGGCGATCCGCTCGGCGAGGTCCACCAGCTCGCAGCCGCCGTGGTGGCGGGCGCCCGGATAGCCCTCCGCGTACTTGTTGGCGAGCGGCGAGCCGAGGGCCGCGAGGACGGCGGGCGAGGTGAAGTTCTCGGCGGCGATGAGCTGGAGCCCGGCGGACTGCCGGCCGAGCTCGGCGAGGAGCAGCCCCGCCAGCTCCGGGTCCGTACGGCGCAGCGCGTCGAAATCGGGGCCCCAGTGGGTGTGGGGTGCTACTGCGGCGACCGGCATGGCACTGGCTCCGGACCTCGAGGGGTGGTGCACCCCAATGTAGGCCCGCTCCCCGGCGCCCGCAGCCGGTCAGGTCCGGGTGGGGACTCCGGTGAGCGCGGTGACGACCGGGTCCAGGGCCTGGTTGATCTCGTCGCCGATGGAGCGGAAGAAGGTGATGGGGGCGCCGTACGGGTCGTGGACCTCGTCGGCCTCGGCGTTCGGGGCGAGCAGCCAGCCGCGCAGCGCGGCGGCCGCCTGCACCAGCGCGCGGGCGCGCCCGACGACGCCGCCGTGCACGGGGTCGGGCAGCGTGGCCGGGTCTATGGCCCGTACGAGCCGGGTGAACTCCTTGAGCGTGAAGGTGCGCAGCCCCGCCGAGTGCCCCATGGAGATGACCTGCGCGCGGTGGTCGCGGGTGGCGGTCAGCACCAGGTCGGCGCGGATGACGTGCTCGTCGAGGAGCTCGCGGCCGATGAACCCGTCCGGGTCGGCGCCGAAGTCGGCGAGGACGGTCGCGGCGTGCGCCTCCATGGGCGCGCCCTCGTGGCCCCAGGTGCCGGCGCTCTCCACGACGAGGCCGCCGGCGAAGGGGTCGCCGAGCCGGTCGGTGAGGGCATAGCGGGTCAGCCGCTCGGTGATGGGCGAGCGGCAGACGTTGCCGGTGCTGACGTGGAGGATGCGGAAGGTGTCGACGGTGAGGTCCGGTCCCGCTATGCCACGCCCCTGCGGGGCGATCAATTGGCCACCTCGAGATCGGGTACGACCTCGCGCAGCTGCTCGGCGCTGAGCGCGCCCGCCCGCAGCAGCACCGGGGTGCCGCGGGTGACATCGACGATGGAGGAGGGGACGGCGGCCGGGGTGGGCCCGCCGTCGAGGTAGACGGAGACGGCGTCGCCGAGCATCTCCTGGGCCGCGTCGCAGTCCTGCGGCGAGGGGTGGCCGGTCAGGTTGGCGCTGGAGACGGCCATCGGGCCGAACTCGGTGAGCAGCTCGATGGCGACCGGGTGCAGCGGCATCCGGACCGCCACGGTGCCGCGGGTCTCCCCCAGGTCCCAGGTCAGCGACGGCTGGTGGTTGGCGACGATGGTGAGCGCGCCGGGCCAGAACGCGTCGACGAGCTCCCACGCCTGCTCGGAGAAGTCGGTGACGAGCCCGTGCAGGGTGTTCGGCGAGCCGACGAGCACCGGCGAGGGCATGGTCCGGCCGCGCCCCTTGGCCTCCAGCAGGTCGCCGACGGCCTCGGCGCTGAAGGCGTCCGCGCCGATCCCGTAGACGGTGTCGGTGGGCAGCACGACCAGTTCGCCGCGGCGGACCGCCGCCGTCGCCTCGCGCAGGCCGGTCTTGCGGTCGGTCGCGTCGCTGCAGTCGTATCGCCGTGCCATCACATCTCCTTCGCGAAGCGGGTACTGGGGTCGAGCGTGCGGGGTGCCGCGGTCACGGCGTCGCCCTGCGGGCCGTCGCGAACCGCGGGCGGTTGTTGAGGTCCGGGTGGTCGGCGGCGTCCGCCCAGCCCCGCTCCTCGGTGAAGATCCACGGCACCTGGCCGCCCTGGGTGTCGGCGTGCTCGATCACCACCACGCCGCCGGGGCGCAGCAGCCGGTGGGCGGTGCGCTCGATGCCCCGGATGGTGTCCAGGCCGTCCTCGCCGGAGAAGAGCGCGAGCTCGGGGTCGTGGTCGCGGGCCTCCGGTGCGACGTACTCCCACTCGGTCAGCGGGATGTACGGCGGGTTGCTGACGAGCAGGTCCACCTGGCCGTCGAGCTCGGGCAGCGCGGTCAGCGCGTTCCCGTGGTGGAGAACGACGCGGGACCCCTCGACGTTCTTGCGGGCCCATGTCAGGGCGGCCTCGTCGAGCTCGACGGCGTGCACGCGCGAGCGCGGCACCTCCTGGGCGAGGGCGAGGGCGATGGCGCCGGAGCCGGTGCACAGATCGACGATGAGCGGCTCGACGACGTCCATGGCCCGTACGGCGTCTATGGCCCAGCCGACGACGGACTCGGTCTCCGGGCGGGGCACGAACACCCCCGGGCCGACCTGGAGTTCGAGGTAGCGGAAGAAGGCGCGGCCGGTGATGTGCTGGAGCGGTTCGCGGGCCTCGCGGCGGGCGACGGCCTCCCAGTAGCGGGCGTCGAACTCGGCGTCGGCGACGTTGTGCAGTTCGCCGCGCTTGACGCCGTGCACGAACGCGGCCAGCTCCTCGGCGTCGAAGCGGGGCGAGGGGACGCCCGCGTCGGCCAGCCGCTGGGTCGCCTGGGCCACCTCGGCGAGCAGCACGGATCGGGGGTGCGGGGGTCGCCCCCCGGCAGATTGCTGCACGCTGTTCCTCCGGCTTGCGAACTTGCGAGAACGTTGGGACTGGACTGGCCGCGACCCGCGGGCGGGCGGGCCCGCCGGGTCCGCGGAGCTTACTGGGCGGCCGCCAGCTTGGCCGCCGAGTCGGCGTCGACGCACGCCTGGATCACCGGGTCCAGCTCGCCGTCGAGGACCTGATCCAAGTTGTACGCCTTGAAGCCGACCCGGTGGTCGGAGATGCGGTTTTCGGGGAAGTTGTACGTCCGGATGCGCTCGGACCGGTCCACCGTACGGACCTGGCTGCGCCGGGCGTCGGACGCCTCGCGCTCGGCCTCCTCCTGGGCCGCGGCCAGCAGCCGCGAGCGCAGGATGCGCAGCGCCTGCTCCTTGTTCTGGAGCTGGCTCTTCTCGTTCTGGCAGGAGACCACGATGCCGGTGGGCAGGTGGGTGATGCGCACGGCGGAGTCGGTGGTGTTGACGGACTGGCCGCCGGGGCCGGAGGAGCGGTAGACGTCGATGCGCAGGTCGTTGGGGCCGATCTCGACCTCGACCTCCTCGGCTTCGGGGGTGACGAGCACGCCCGCGGCGGAGGTGTGGATGCGGCCCTGCGACTCGGTGGCGGGCACGCGCTGCACGCGGTGCACCCCGCCCTCGTACTTCAGGCGCGCCCAGACGCCCTGGCCGGGCTCGGTGGCGCCGCCCCCGCCCTTGGTCTTCACGGCCACCTGTACGTCCTTGTAGCCGCCGAGATCGGACTCGTTGGCCTCCAGGATCTCGGTCTTCCAGCCGACGCGCTCGGCGTAGCGCAGGTACATCCGCAGCAGGTCGCCGGCGAACAGGGCGGACTCCTCGCCGCCCTCGCCGGCCTTGACCTCCAGGATCACGTCCTTGTCGTCGCTGGGGTCGCGGGGGACCAGCAGCAGCCGCAGCCGCTCGGTCAGCTCCTCGCGCTGCCGCTCCAGCTCCTTGACCTCGGCGGCGAAGTCGGGGTCGTCCTGGGCCAGCTCGCGGGCGGTCTCGATGTCGTCGCCGGTCCGCTTCCAGGAGCGGTAGGCGCCGATGATCGGGGTCAGCTCGGCGTAGCGCTTGTTGAGCTTGCGGGCGTTGGCCTGGTCCGCGTGGACGGCGGGGTCGGCGAGCCGCTTCTCGAGGTCGGCGTGCTCGCCGATCAGTTCCTCGACTGCCTCGAACATCAAGTTTCCCTAGCTGGAGGTGACGGGCCTGCTGGACGACAAAGCGCCGGTCCGGTCGCCCCTCGAAGTCGAGAGGCGACCGAGGACCGGCGCCTGCGGGTCGCTACTTCTTGGCGGACCCGGCGTTCTTGCCGAAGCGGGCCTCGAACCGCGCCACACGGCCACCGGTGTCGAGGATCTTCTGCTTGCCCGTGTAGAACGGGTGGCACTCGGAGCAGATGTCGGCACGGATGTTGCCGCCCGTGACCGCGGTGCTACGAGTGGTGAAGGAGGCGCCGCAGGTGCAGCTGACCTGGGTCTCGATGTACTCCGGGTGGATGTCGCGCTTCAAGGGGTACTCCTAGGTTCGGGAGGGCGCCGGGTCGTAGAGGCGGGATTGCCTTACGTGAACCGGGGCCAGCGGACCAGTTTGCCAGTACTGCCCGCATACCCCAAAACCGGGGTGCGGGGCCGGATATTCCCGGAGCCCCGCCGGGCCGCGGTCGAGGGCGTACGGGCCGTGCCGTCGACGCGCCCGCACCCGCGCCGGGCCCGTGCGCCGGGGCCTCACTTGACCACGTCGTCCGCGCCGGTCTTGTCGCCCGCGGAGCCCTTGACGGCGTCCTCGGGGATCGGCCGGTCGTCGTGGAGCGCCTGCCAGATCCGGCTCGCCTTGGAGTCCAGCGGCACGACCCGGTTCGGGTCGCCGGCGTCGTAGGTGACCGGCAGGGTCACCATCCGCATGTCGCCGGACCCGATGGACTTGAGGCCGTTCGCGAAGTCCAGCAGCTTGTTGACGGAGGACAGGTCGGAGTCGGTGGTGAGCGCCGAAGTGGCGGTGTCGGCGATCCCGTACAGCTTGCCGGGGCTGGTGAACAGGCCGATCGACTTCATCTGGTCGAGCAGCGCCTTGATGAACGCCTGCTGGAGCTTGATGCGGCCGAGGTCGCTGCCGTCGCCGACGCCGTGCCGGGTCCGTACGAGCCCGAGCGCCTGCTCGCCGTGGAGCGTGTGGGTGCCCGCCGCGAGGTCGAGGTGGCTGTCCTTGTCGTGTATCGGCTTGGTGGTGGTGATCTTGACGCCGCCGAGCTCGTCGATGAGCTTCTGGAAGCCGGCGAAGTCGACCTCCAGGTAGTGGTCCATGCGGATGCCGGTCATCGCCTCGACGGTCTTGACCGCACAGGCCGGTCCGCCGACGGAGTAGGAGTCATTGAACATGGCGCTCTTGACCGGCGGAGCGGTCTTGCCGTCCGGCGCCTTGCATTCCGGTCGGGATACGAGCGTGTCGCGCGGTATGGATACGACGCTGGCCGTCTTATGGCCCTTGTACACATGCACGATCATGGCGGTGTCGGAGCGGGCGCTGCCCTCGTCCTTGCCGTATTTGCCATTCGCGCCGGCCCGCGAGTCGGAGCCGAGCACGAGTATGTCCTGCGAGCCGTTGTCCACGTTCTCGGGGCGGTTCGTACCGAGTGCGGCGTTGATGTCGACGCCGGTCAGATTCCCATTGAACTTGAAGTAGAGAAAGCCGAGACCGCCACCGCCCAGCAGCACCAGGCCGGCGGCTATCCAGGCGGTGATCAGCAGCGCCTTGCGGCGCGGGCTGCGCGCCTTGCGGCGGCGGCCACGGGCGCGGCGGCGGTGGCCCGCCCCTTGCCCGCTCTTGCTCTCCTGTGCCATCCGCTCCTCAATCCTCCGCTGTGCTCGGGTACCCCCTGCCGTATTGGTCAGGCGCGGTTTCTCGGTGGTCTGTCAGACGCCGAGGCAAGCGCCAGGGTTGCACAGCGGCCTTTAAGGACTTTCTTAGAAACCGCTTGTCCCGACTGACCGGCGGATACGCCTGCGCGTCTTCGACCTGCGATTTCAAGCGGAATCCGGGAGACCGTTCCGAGGGGCGGTGCCGGTGATTCCTGTGTTGTAGATCTCAAGCCGACAGGCCCCCGCCACGGTTGTGGCGGGGGCCTGCTGGATTAAACGCGAAGCGTGTTCCGATACGGGCTAGTCGTTGCCGTTCGGCGTCGTCTTGGCGATCTGCATCAGGAACTCGGCATTCGACTTCGTCTGCTTCATCTTGTCCAGGAGCAGCTCGATGGCCTGCTGCGAGTCGAGCGCGTGCAGCACCCGGCGGAGCTTCCAGACGATCGCGAGCTCCTCCGAGTTGAGCAGGATCTCCTCCTTGCGGGTGCTGGACGCGTCCACGTCCACCGCCGGGAAGATGCGCTTGTCGGAGAGCTTCCGGTCGAGCTTGAGCTCCATGTTGCCGGTGCCCTTGAACTCCTCGAAGATCACCTCGTCCATCCGCGAGCCGGTGTCGACCAGCGCGGTGGCCAGGATGGTCAGCGAGCCGCCGTCCTCGATGTTGCGCGCGGCGCCGAAGAACTTCTTCGGCGGGTAGAGCGCGGTCGAGTCGACACCGCCGGAGAGGATGCGTCCGGAGGCGGGCGCGGCGAGGTTGTACGCGCGTCCCAGGCGGGTGATGGAGTCCAGCAGGACGACCACGTCGTGACCGAGCTCGACGAGGCGCTTGGCGCGCTCGATGGCCAGCTCGGCGACGGTGGTGTGGTCCTCGGCCGGGCGGTCGAAGGTCGAGGAGATGACCTCGCCCTTGACCGACCGCTGCATGTCGGTGACCTCTTCCGGACGCTCGTCGACCAGGACGACCATCAGGTGGCACTCGGGGCTGTTGACCGTGATGGCGTTGGCGATCGCCTGCAGGATCATGGTCTTGCCGGTCTTCGGCGGCGCCACGATCAGCCCGCGCTGGCCCTTGCCGATCGGCGCGACCAGGTCGATGATCCGGGTCGTCAGCACGCCCGGGTCGGTCTCCAGGCGCAGCCGGTCCTGCGGGTAGAGCGGGGTGAGCTTGCCGAACTCCGGCCGTCCGCGCCCGGATTCGGCCGCCATGCCGTTGGCCGAGTCGAGGCGGACGAGCGCGTTGAACTTCTCGCGGCGCTCGCCGTCCTTGGGCTGCCGCACGGCGCCGGTGATGTGGTCGCCCTTGCGCAGGCCGTTCTTGCGGACCTGGGCGAGGGAGACGTACACGTCGTTGGGGCCGGGCAGGTAGCCGGAGGTCCGGATGAAGGCGTAGTTGTCGAGGATGTCGAGGATGCCCGCGACGGGGATCAGCACATCGTCCTCGCTGACCTGCGGCTCGTTGCCGAAGTCGTCGCGGCCCCGGCGCCCGCGGCGGTCGCGGTAGCGCCCGCGCCGGCCGCGCCGGCCGCCCGCCTCGTCGTCGTAGCCGTCGTCCTGCTGGCCGCCGCGGTTGTCGCGCTGCTGGCGGTTGCCGCCGCCCTGCTGGCCGCCGCCGTCGTCGTTCTTGTTGCGGCGGTCCTGGCGGTCGCGCTGGTTGCCGCGGTCCTGACGGTCGCCGCGGTCGCCGCGGTCCTGTCGGTCCCGGCGGTCGTTCTTCTGGCCGCGGTCCTGCTGACGGTCGCCGCCGCCCTTGCCGGACCGGCCCTCGGCGGTGTCCTGAGCGGGCGCCGACGCGGCGGTCTCGGCCTTGGTGTCGGTCTTGATGTCGGTCTTCTCCTCGACCTTGACGTCCGCCTTCGCCTCGGCCTTGGTCTCGGCGCCCTCGGGGCTGCCCGACGGGGCGGTGGCCCGACGGCGGCGGCGCTCACCGGCCGGCTGCTCGTCGCTGTTCGGCTGGCCCGGAATCTCGATCTGCTGCTGGCCCGCGGCCTTCTCGGCGGACGGCGCGCTCTTGGCCGCCCTCTCGGGCTTCTCGGGCTGCTCGGCCTTCTCGGCCTTGGGGGCCTTGCCGGTCCCGGCGGCGGTCTCGCTCTCGCCCGTACGGGCCTTGGAGGTCGTACGGCGCTTCGGCTTGGTCTCGGCGGCGGGGGCCTCGGCGGGCTTCTCGGAGCCCGGGCCTTGGCCCTGCTTCTCCTTGATGACCTCGATCAATTGGCCTTTGCGCATCCGCGCGGTGCCCTTGATGCCGAGGCTGGAGGCGAGCTGCTGGAGCTCCGCCAGGACCATGGCGTCGAGGCCCGTGCCCGAACGGCGCCGCCGGGAGGCACTGGCAGGGGCAGCACCGGTGGCAGGCGCGGCGGGAGCGTCCGTGGCGGGCGCGGAGGCATTGCCGACGGAACCGTCGGCGGTCACGCCCATCAGATCGGTGGTGTCGCTCACGAAGGGGTCCTTCCCTGGAGCGGGCGTCGGCCTGTCTGGCTCGGCGACCGGTTGTGCTGTCCGGCTGCGGTCCTTGGCTTGCGGACCGGGCCGGGGCGGTGGTCCGCCGGTACGGCGGAAAGATCAATTCATGGTTCCGGCGTGAAGGAGATCAGAAGTGACGCATCACCCATGTCGCTCACGCCGATTCCGGAGCGTGCTCGAAACTGCTCAGGCAGGCTGCTCAGGCAGTTGGGGAGGCTCCCGGAAGAAATGCGGTCCCTGATCGGGACACAGAGCACCGCGCCGGTATGGCGTCGAGTGCAGACTTGAGGTTAACACTACCGGGTCCAACAAATATTCCCCCTCTCCAAGACCCACAACCGTGTGTCGTCAGGTGCCGAGCGGCAGAACGCTCGCCCCTTGGGCGTCGAGGGCCAGCCGGTTGGCCGCCCACCCCTCGCCCGCCAGCCGTGCGACCTTGTCGGCCGCACCGTCCTCGGTCAGCGCGAGCACCGTGGGGCCCGCGCCGGAGATGACTGCTGGGACGCCGTCCGCGCGCAGTCGGTTGACCAGGGCCACGCTGTCCGGCATCGCCGGCGCGCGGTACTCCTGGTGGAGCCGGTCCTCGGTGGCCGCCAGCAGCAGCTCGGGCCGCCTGGTCATGGCCTCGACCAGGAGCGCCGCGCGGCCCGCGTTGGCCGCCGCGTCCACATGCGGCACGGTGCGCGGCAGCAGCCCCCGCGCGGTCTCGGTGAGCACCGCCTTGGCGGGCACGAAGACCACCGGAACGATGGAATCCGACGGCTGTGTCCGGACCGCCCGCGCGGCCCCGGACTCCGTCCAGGCCAGGGTGAAGCCGCCGAGCAGGCAGGCGGCGACGTTGTCCGGGTGGCCCTCGATCTCGGTGGCCAGCTCCAGCAGCGCCGCGTCGTCGAGCCGCTCGGCCCCGCCTATGGTCACGGCCCTGGCGGCGACGATTCCGGCGCAGATCGCCGCGGAGGAGGAGCCGAGTCCGCGGCCGTGCGGGATGCGGTTGGCGCAGACCACCTCCAGGCCGCGCGGCTGCCCGCCGAGCAGGTCGAAGGCCGTGCGCAGGGCCCGTACGAGCAGGTGGCCCTCGTCGCGCGGCAGCGTGTCCGCGCCCTCGCCGGCGATGTCGATGTGCAGCCCGGAGTCGGCCACCCTGACCACGACGTCGTCGTAGAGCCCGAGGGACAGGCCGAGGGCGTCGAAGCCGGGACCGAGATTGGCGCTGGTCGCGGGGACGCGCACTCGGACGGCGGCGGCGCGGAAGGCGGGACCGGCCATCGCTCGATGACTCTCCTTGGTATGACAGTCCGGTGACTGGGGGGTCGGGTGTGACTGGTGTGACTCAGTGGCAATGTGGGGCGGAGAAGGTACGAGCGCCCTCAAGGGGCCACGACCACGATGACGCACGGCGGCGGCGGGGGTCTGCGGCGGGGCGGATTGAGTACAGCCTATCGAAGGAAGGTTCTGCGGCGACATAGGGCGCACAGGAGGCGCACGATGCGTGTCGCACGCCGTCCCGTGCTCCATTGCTGACGTTACGACAGGTTGTGCCCCGTAATCAGAGATATACGAGGCCGCCCCCGCCGGTTGTACGAGCCCGCGCTACGCGAGCCGTACGAGCCGCGAACCGTACGAGCCGGAGCCGGCCCGACGGAATCAGGCCACGAGACCGGGCTCCGGGGCCGGGCTCCGAAGCCTGAGCCCGGCTCCAGGGTCAGGCGAGGCCGAGCCGCTGCGCCGCCGCGTCCGCGTCCACCGGGACCGTCACGGGCTGCGGCGCGCCGGCCACCGCCCAGTCCGGGTCCTTGAGCCCGTTCCCCGTCACCGTGCAGACGATGCGCTGGCCGGGGTCGACCTTGCCCTGCTCGGCGGCGCTCAGCAGCCCGGCGACGCTCGCCGCGGAGGCGGGCTCGACGAACACGCCCTCCTGCGAGGCCAACAGCCGGTAGGCGGCCAGGATCTGTCGGTCGGTCACCGCGTCGATCAGGCCGCCCGACTCGTCGCGCGCCTGCTCGGCGAAGTTCCAGGAGGCCGGATTGCCGATGCGAATGGCGGTCGCGATGGTGTGCGGGTCCTTGACGACCTCGCCGCGCACGATCGGCGCGGAACCGGACGCCTGGAATCCCCACATCCGGGGCGTACGCGAGGCGATCGCGTCGGCCGCGTATTCGCGGTAGCCGCGCCAGTACGCGGTGATGTTGCCGGCGTTGCCGACGGGCAGGACGTGGATGTCGGGCGCGTCGCCGAGCGCGTCGACGATCTCGAACGCCGCGGTCTTCTGCCCCTCGATACGGGCCGGGTTGACCGAGTTGACCAGCGCCACCGGGTAGTTCTCGGAGAGGCCGCGGGCCAGCGTGAGGCAGTCGTCGAAGTTGCCGTCGACCTGGAGGATGCGCGCGCCGTGGACCAGCGCCTGGCCCATCTTGCCGAGCGCGATCTTGCCCTGCGGCACCAGCACGGCGCAGACCATCCCGGCCCGTACGGCGTAGGCCGCCGCCGACGCGGAGGTGTTGCCGGTGGAGGCGCAGATGACGGCCTTCGCGCCCTCCTCCTTGGCCTGCGTGATGGCCATGGTCATGCCGCGGTCCTTGAAGGACCCGGTGGGGTTCGCGCCCTCGACCTTGAGGTGCACCTCGCAGCCGGTGCGCTCGGAGAGCACCTGGGCGGGCACGAGCGGCGTGCCGCCCTCGCGGAGCGAGACGACCGGGGTGTGCGCGTGGACCGGCAGCCGGTCCCGGTACTCCTCGATGATGCCGCGCCACTGGTGGGTGCCCGACATCCGCGGACTGGTGATTGCAGACATTGCTTCCGTTACTCCCCTTCGACCCGCATGATGCTCGCGACACCCCGCACGGTGTCGAGCCTGCGCAGCGCCTCGACCGTCGCCGACAGGGCGGCGTCGGCCGCCCGGTGGGTGACGACGACCAGCGACGCCTCGCCGTCCTTGCCCTGCTGGCGGACCGTGTCGATCGACACGTCGTGCTCGGCGAAGACCGTGGCGACCTGGGCGAGCACGCCCGGCTTGTCGGCGACGTCGAGGCTGATGTGGTAGCGCGTGACCACGTCGCCCATCGGGCTCACAGGCAGCCGCGTATAGGCGGACTCACCCGGTCCGGTGGTGTCCGCCAGCCGGTTGCGGCAGGCCACGACGAGGTCGCCGAGGACGGCGGAGGCGGTCGGCGAGCCGCCGGCGCCGGGCCCGTAGAACATCAGCTGCCCGGCCGCCTCGGCCTCGACGAAGACGGCGTTGTACGCCTCGCGCACGGAGGCCAGCGGGTGGGTCAGCGGGATCATCGCCGGGTGCACGCGGGCGGTGACCGACTTGCCGTCGGCGGCCCGCTCGCAGATGGCGAGGAGCTTGACCGTGCAGCCCATGCGCTTCGCGGACGCGATGTCGGCGGAGGTGACCTCGGTGAGGCCCTCGCGGTGCACGTCGTCGAGGCGTACGCGCGTGTGGAAGGCGATTCCGGCCAGGATCGCGGCCTTCGCGGCGGCGTCGAACCCCTCGACGTCGGCGGTCGGGTCGGCCTCCGCGTACCCGAGGGCGGTGGCCTCGTCGAGCGCCTCGGAGTAGCCGGCTCCGCTGGAGTCCATCCGGTCGAGGATGAAGTTGGTCGTGCCGTTGACGATGCCCAGCACCCGGTTGACCTTGTCGCCCGCGAGCGACTCGCGCAGCGGCCGTACCAGCGGGATCGCGCCGGCGACGGCGGCCTCGTAATAGAGGTCGGCGCTCTGCTTCTCGGCGGCGGCGTGCAGCGCGGCGCCGTCCTCGGCGAGCAGCGCCTTGTTGGCGGAGACGACGCTCGCGCCGTGCTCGAAGGCGGTGGTGATCAGGGTCCGGGCGGGCTCGATGCCGCCGATGACCTCGACGACCACGTCGATGTCGCCGCGTTTGACGAGCGCGGTGGCGTCGGTGGTGATCAGCTCGGCGGGCACGCCGTCGCGCACCCGGCCGGGGCGGCGGACCGCGATCCCGGCGAGCTCGACCGGGGCGCCGATGCGCGCCGTGAGGTCGTCCGCGTGCGTCGTCATGATGCGCGCCACCTCTGAGCCGACAACACCACAGCCCAGCAGCGCCACTTTCAGCGGACGCGTACGCATCATCCGACCTCGTCTCTCATACATCTTCGGTGGTACACCAGTCTCACTCACCGGACGGGGGATTCCGTCCCCCGTCCAGTATCCGAGATTGTTTTTTCCGCGGGCCGACACGGCGGCCGGCCGGCGTCTCCGCCTTACGTATCCCGGCTAACCGACGTCGAGCCGCAGAAGGTCTTCTTCCGTTTCCCGCCGGACGATGACGCGCGCCTCGCCATTCTTCACCGCGACGACCGGCGGGCGCAGGGCGTGGTTGTAGTTGCTGGCCATGGACCGGCAGTACGCGCCGGTGGCGGGGACCGCGAGGAGGTCGCCGGGGGCGAGATCGGCGGGCAGGAAGGCATCGCGCACGACGATGTCGCCGGATTCACAGTGCTTGCCGACGACGCGGGAGAGCATGGGCTCGGCGTCGGAGGAGCGGGAGACCAGCGCGACGGTGTAGTCGGCGTCGTAAAGGGCCGTACGAATGTTGTCGGACATGCCGCCGTCGACGGAGACATAGGTGCGCAGCCCGGTCAGTTCCTTGACCGTACCGACCTCATACAGCGTAAAGGCGGTGGGGCCGACAATGGCCCGGCCGGGCTCGACGGAGAGCCGCGGCACGGCGAGCCCGGCGGCCTCGCACTCGCGGCCGACGATGTCGCCGAGCGCCTTGGCGATCTCGTGCGGCTCGCGCGGGTCGTCCTCGGAGGTGTAGGCGATGCCGAGACCGCCGCCGAGGTCGATCTCGGGCAGCTCGACGCCGTGCTCGTCGCGCACCTCGGCGAGGAGCTGCACGACACGGCGGGCGGAGACCTCGAAGCCGGCCATGTCGAAGATCTGCGAGCCGATGTGCGAGTGGATGCCGATGAGCTCCAGCCCGTCCAGCTTGAGCACCCGGCGCACGGCCTCGGCGGCCTGCCCGCCGGCGAGCGCGATGCCGAACTTCTGGTCCTCGTGCGCGGTGGCGATGAACTCGTGGGTGTGCGCCTCGACGCCGACGGTCACCCGGATCTGCACGCGCTGCCGCTTGCCGAGCCGCTCCGCGATGTGCGCGACGCGCACGATCTCCTGGAAGGAGTCGAGCACGATCCGCCCGACGCCGGCCTCGACGGCACGGGTGATCTCGTCCACGGACTTGTTGTTGCCGTGCAGCGCGATCCGCTCGGCGGGCATCCCGGCGGCGAGGGCGGTGACGAGCTCGCCGCCGGAGCAGACGTCGAGATTCAGCCCCTCCTCGGTCAGCCAGCGCACGACGGCGCGGGAGAGGAACGCCTTGCCCGCGTAGAAGACGTCGGCGCCGGCGCCGAACGCCTGCCGCCAGGCGCGGCAGCGGGCGCGGAAGTCGTCCTCGTCGAGGATGTAGGCGGGGCTGCCGAACTCCTCGGCGAGCTCCTTCACGCTGATCCCGCCGACGCTGACGACACCGTCGGCGCCGCGCGCGACCGTACGGGCCCAGACCCGCGGATCGAGGGCGTTGAGGTCGGCGGCCGGAGCGGTGTAGTGCCCTTCGGGGAGCACATCGGCGTGGCGGGGTCCGGCGGGGTGGGCGGAACGGCTCATGGTTTCTGGAGTTTCCCTCGGGGAGATGGGGGCGTCAGAGATGCGCGGGGTCAGGGGTACGCGAGTCGGACATGGGCGAGTCACACATGCACGAGTCGGACATGGGCGAGGTCACACATGCGCGGGTGCGGTGATGCCGAGCTGGTGGAGGCCGTCTGCCAGCACGGCCCCGGTGGCCTCGGCGAGGGCCAGTCGGGCGCGGTGGACGGCCGAGGGTTTCTCGTCACCGCGGGGCAGGACCGGGCACTTGTGGTGCCAGTGGAGGAAGGCGTCGGCGAGGCGCTCAAGATAGCGAGCGAGGCGGACGGGGTCGGAGGCGCCGACGATCCGCTCCCGATCACCGAGCACCCCGAGCAGCACAGCACTGTCATCCGCCCCGATGTCCCCGGCCTGGGGACCGAACCCGAGGTCACGGGCGTTACGGAGCAGTGCCTGGGTACGGGCGTGGGCGTACCGCACGCGGAAGAGCGGGTTGGCGTCCCGCTGTACGAGCAACAGATCCCGGTCGAAGCCGGGGGCGGTGACGAGGCTCCAGCGGGCGGCGTCCGGGCCCAGCCGCCGGACGAGGTCGTCGGGGGGCGCGAGCGGCAGCGCCGGGGAAGGGGTGATGGCGCGGAGTTCCTCGATGAGCGCGGCATGGCCGGCGCCGTCGAGAGTGATGTTCAGGAACCCGGCCCCGGCGACATCGACGCACTGGACGCCGGGTTCGCGGAGGAGCCGACGCCGCAGCACTTCGGCGACGTCATGGGCGGACCGTCCGGCGTCCTTGGCGAGGCGGAGGGCGACGTTGGTGGCGAAGTCACCGCAGCCGGGACGAGGCGGGGTCCGCACAGTGACCCGCTCGGGCACGGGCGCGCTCAGCTCGCCGGCCTCGACGGCACAGCGCACGGCACGCACCACGGTGCGCGAGAGCTCAGCTGGGGTCACGGGACAAGCGTATGGGAGAACGGGGGCGTCTCCGCGAACAGGTTTCACGTCGTGGGACGGACGGACGCCACTCCCGCGAACCGGTTGCCCCACACGACAGACGACGGTCGGCACCCGCGCCGGGCGCGGATTCACCCCGCGGGACGCCCCACCGACTCCGCGTCCGCGCCACCGGGCTCGGCCGAGTCCGGCAGCTCCGGCAGCTCCGGGAGCCCGGCGTCCTCACCGTCGTCGTCCCCGCCCTGCCCCATGAGCCGCCGCACCAGCCGCACCATCTCGGCGGGCTCGAACGGCTTGGCGAGAAACGCGTCGACCCCGACCGCACGCCCGCTCTCGACTTCGGGCTGGGTGCAGGCGCTGATGATCGCGATCGGCAGCCGACTCGTCCGCGGATCGGCCCGCAGCCGGGCGGCGGTACGCAGCCCGTCGAGCCGGGGCATGACGACGTCCAGCGTCACGACGTCGGGCCGTACGCGATGGACGATCTCCAGACATTCGGCACCATCGGCCGCGGTCACGACCTCGAACCCTTCGAGTTCGAGGTTGACCCTGATCAGCTGCCGGATCACCTTGTTGTCATCGACGACAAGGACCCGGCCGGTCGCGCCCGGCACAACTAGAGAGTAGGCGCGCACCTCCTGCTGCGTCCGGGTTTTCCCCACTTCCGCCATGTGAGGGAGTGCGTATTGACAGAAACCAACCATTCAAGACAACCAACACAGAACGCCCCTAACCCCCTGGTCGCCTCCCACCCCTCCTCCCCGCTCCCCCACCCTCCCCACCAACCGCCCCGACCCCCGCAAATACCTGTTCCTGGGCACCCCGCGAGAGCTGGTAGTGTTCTACCCGTCGCCAGGCAAACGGGCGACACGCCCCCGTAGCTCAGGGGATAGAGCAACGGCCTCCGGAGCCGTGTGCGCAGGTTCGAATCCTGCCGGGGGCACTCCGGAAATCACTCCCGACCAGCGGATACGCGGGTCGGGAGTTTTTGCGTGCGCGTCAGGGGATCCTGGTCCCTTCGGGGCGGGATCGGTGACGCTCCTGTCAGGCGCGGTGCCTCCCTCCTCTGGGGGCTCGCGCCGGGCGGTTGAACGCGAGGTCGATGAGGCGGCGCAGGGTTACGGGTGGTACGGGGGCTGCGTTGTCCGGGCGGTCGCGTGGGAGGAGGACGCGGAGAGCGGCCGGGCGTAGTGAGCACACGATCGGCGTCGGCATCCGCAGCGATTCGCCGTCCACCGCCACGGGGATCTCAGCGGCCTCGGAGGAAGTCACTTCGACGTACTGGGCGGTCGTGACGGTCAGTCCCATGGACTGGGAGCCTCGTACGGCCAGGTCCGCGGCCTGCGCCGCGTCCTCCACGCGGATGCCGAGTACGCCCAGTTCGCCGGTGTCCAGGCGGGGGCGGCGGTCGCCGCCGCTGAGGCCGTCGGGAGAGGCATACGGGTTGTTGCTGATCAGCAGCGCCTGCTGGGGCGAGATCGCGGCCCCGTCGAGCCGCGCCTCGGTCCACCGCACGTCCTCGCCGGTCAGCAGGTCCGGCATGAGGGTAAGCGCGGTGCCGGTCTTGGCGTCGCGGTACTCGGGGCGCTGCACGATGTCGGCGTACACACCGAACGACACGGTGTTGACGAAGGCCCGGCCGTCGACGTCGCCGAGGTCGACTCGGATCTCCTCGCCGTCGGTCAGCGCGTCGAGGCAGCGGGACGGGTCGGCGCGGTCGAGGCCGAGGTCCATGGCGAAGTGGTTGCGGGTGCCGGCGGAGACCACGAGGAAGGGCAGGTCGTGCTCGGCGGCGACCGCCGCGACCAGCGCCTGGGTGCCGTCGCCGCCCGCGACGCCGAGCAGGTCCGCGCCCTCGGCCACGGCCCGGCGGGCCAGCTCGGCCACATCGCTCTGGACAGCGGGGTCGAGGAGGATCACCTGGGCGCCGAGTCGCTCGGCCCGTTCCACGAGCCCGAAGCGGCCGACCTTTCCGCCCCCGGACTTCGGGTTCATGATGAGGACCGGCCGCTTCGGCCGGCGCGCGGCGGCCGCCCGGTGCGACCGTTTCGGAAGCGAGTCGCGCAGCGCCGCGTGGCCGAAGGCCAGCGTGGCGCCCCAGCACAGGCCCAGTACCAGCGCCGTCCGCCACAGGCCGTCGTGGATGTAGAGCAGCACGACGGCGGCGGGGGCGGCGACCGCGACGAGGGCGCCGACCAGCCGCGCCGCACCGCGGTGCGCCAGGAACCACCACACACCGACGGCGCAGACGATCAGCCCTAGGAGTTCGGCCGCCACGATCAGCAGCCCGCCCTCCGTGAGCGCGAGCAGCAGTACCACCAGGGTGCCGACCGCCGCCAGCAGCGCGCAGCGCGCCAGCAGCCGCGCCGCCGCGCTGCCGGTGGGCTCCGTCACCGGGTTCCGGCTGTGTCGTTCTTCCACGTCATGCTCGCCCTCTCGGCCTGGCCACGTGGCTCCAGCCTGCACGTTCTCGTGGCAGAGGGCGTCCTGACCGGGCCGTATGGGGGAGCCCGGAGCCTACGTCGCACGAAACCGCCCCTCCTCCACCTCGACGACCCGGCCCTCACTCGTCAACCGGTCCAGGTGCTGCGCCGCCGTCCTGCGCTCTACGGGCCTCACCTGCGGACCTTCGATGTGGGAGCGGTAGACCAGCCGGTGCTCGACGATTTCCTCGACGCTCCGTGGCTCGCGGAGGAATCCGAGGAGTTCCGCTTCCCGCTTCTCCACCACGCCCGCGAACGCGTCGATCCGGCGCCGGAACTCCGCGCCGCCCTCGATCACGCCCTTCTGGTGAAACGTTCCGTACCAGCGCGCGTCGATCTCGCGGCACCGGCGCATCGACGCCTCGAAGTCGGCGAGGCTGCTGCCGACATCCCCGTAGTACGGGCCGAACGACGTGAGATCGATGTCCGCGATGAACAGGAACCCGTCCGGTTCGATCAGGAAGCCGCTGTGGCCCGCGGTGTGGCCGGGGAGGTGCACGACGGTCACGGTGCGCTCGCCGAGGTCGAACACGGCGCCGTCGTCGAACCCCGTCGCGTCCGGACGCCCCCGCACGTGAAAGTGGTCCAGCAGCGCCCTGTCGGCCTCGGCCGCCGCGTCCCGCGACAGCCCGTACCCGGCGACCATCGCCTCGCGGGAACGCAGGGCGTCGAGGTCGGCGGAGTGGATATGGACCGGTACGTCGTAACCGCCGAGGCCCGCGATGTGGTCCTCGTGCGCGTGGCTGACGAGGACCGCGTCGGCCGCCGGCGGCGCCGCCACGAGCGACAGCGAGGGATCGACGACCAGCGTGGCCTCCGCGCCCCGTACGAGCAGTGAGTTTCCGTACGGGTAGGCGCCGCGTTCCGCGCCGAGGAGCACGCTGACCGCGCCATATTCGGCCGCCGCGTATCCCGGAGCGGCGGCCGTGGTCACGCCCGTCCCGCCCCTCGGTCCGCGCTCCGCCCCCGCGCCCGCGTCGCGTGCGGCACGGGCACGGGGGCGGCGGGGCGGGGAGGCCGGTTCAGCCGTCACCGCTGCCGGCCATGGCGACGACCCGGATCTCGACCAGCAGTTCGGGGCGGGCCAGTTGGGTGACGCCGACCGCGGTCCAGGCGGGGTACCGGTCGGGGAAGCACTCGTCCTTGACCTGGGTGAACTCCCCCATGTCGCCCCGGAGATCGGTGTGGAACGTCGTCAGCTCGACGGTGTCGGCCAGGCCGGCCCCCGCGGCTTCCAGGACGTTCCGTACGCCGTCGAACGCGAGCCGGGCCTGGGCGGCCATGCCGACGGCGGGCCGCAGGGTGTCGGGGTCGATTCCCACTTGGCCGGAGACCCAGATCAGGTCGCCGACCCGGATCGCCTGCGAGAAGTGCAGCCGGTCGTAGAGCGCCCGGGTGCGGGGCGGGTTGATGAGTTGGCGTTGCATGGCGCGGAATCCCTTTCGCCGGTGCGGTCAGAGGAGTTGGCGGAAGACGGGCGAACGGAAGGGGTCCCCTGGGTCCAGCTTCGCCATCTCGTCCACGAAGAGGATGCCGTTACGGGCGTAGCGCTCGTTCACAGTCGGCAGGGGGCGGAACGTCGCGTCGTCGCCGAAGAAGCGCAGGACCAGGGTGTGGCGTTCCGGCGCCTCGGCGTCGACCCCGGCCCCGCCGTGCAGCGAGCGGGGATGCAGTACGAGTACGTCGCCGGGGTCGATGGCCCACGAGACCACGTCGTGGGCGCCGCGGTCGGCCGCGAGCTCGGCATCGATGTCCGGGAGGCGGGGCAGGACGCCGCCGCCGTGCAGCGGATCGGTCGGGTCGTCGAGCTTGAACGTGGTCCCGTCGTACTGGACGCCGCGGTGCGAACCCCGCACGATCTCCAGCGAGTTCCGCTTCGGTACGTGCTGGAGGCTGATCCACGCGTTGCCCCAGTGCTCGCCCGCCCAGGGCAGGTACGCGGTGTCCTGGTGCCAGCAGCTTCGGGCGCTCCGGCCGCCGGACTTGAGGAAGACCTCCTCGGCGAAGTACCAGACGTGCTCGGAGCCCCACAGCTCCGCGAACAGTTCGCCGAAGGGCAGTGACGGCATCAGCGCGTCCAGCCGCTCCTTGGCGAGCGGGTTGGCGTTGTCCACGTGCGAGCGCCGCTCGGTCCCGTCGTACATGGATGTCGCGTGGGGGCCCGGGTTCGCCACGGCCCAGTCGAACGCCTCGCGGCACCACCCCGATTCCGCCTCGTCCAGGCAGTTCTCGATGAGGACGGCGCCGTCTTCCCTGAATGCTTTCCGGACTGACTCATCCATCGGTGACTCTCCTTCAGACCTTCAGGTTGGGAGATGGAGATGGGAGATGGGAGATGGGAGCACGCTAGAAGACGACTGTCTTTTACACAACACCTGTTACGAAAAAGGTGTGGCAGAATCGCGGCCACTGGAGAGGGGGTTCGGCCAGTGCGACTCAGCGGTGACAGCGCGACCGAGCAGGCCGTACGGCCCGGAGGCCGGAACGGCGAGGAGACCGTACGGGGCGGGGGCCGGAGCGGCGAGCAGGCCGTACGGCGCGGGCGCCCCACGGGCGATCACGCCGCGAAACGAGCGGAACTCCTGGAAGCGGCGGCGTCGGTGATCGCGCGGGAGGGCTACGCCAACGCCTCGCTGCGCAAGGTGGCCCAGCGCGCGGGGTGCACGACCGGATCGGTGACCTACTACTTCGCGAACAAGCAGGAACTCGTCACCGCGCTGGCCGAAAGCCGCTTCGACACCTACGACGCGATGCTCGCCGCCGACCGGGACCGGGACCCCGACCGGACCGACCTCCGGGGAATCCTGGAGCGGTGGCTCCGCCTGGTCACCGGCGACCCCGACTTCTGGTCCGTGATGTCCCAACTCCTCGCCCACGCCCGGTACGAGCCGGCCTTCGCCGCCGTCATCGAGCGGCGTTACGCCCGATACCGCGAGACACACGCCGAACTCCTCGCAGCCGGACAGGCCCAAGGCACCGTCCGCGCCGACATCCCCGCCGACCTGCTCGCCGACCAGGTCAGCGCCATGGGCGACGGCTGGATGGTGATGTACCCCTTCGAACCCGAACGGTTCACCGCGGAGCGCATACGAGCCCTCGTCGACGCCGCCATCACTCTGATCGCTCCCGGCCCGGGGAACGGGGCCGGGGGCGGGGACGAGGGTGAGGGCGGGGGCGGGGACGAGGGTGAGGGCGGGGCCGGGGGCTTGGGCGGGGCCACGCCGGACGCCTGACACTCCGGACACGCGCTTCCTGACGGCCGTACGTCGCTACATGCGGTACGTGCGCTACGTGCCGTACGTGCGCTACGTGCCGTACGTGCCCAGGTAGGCGGCGAGGCATCCGCGCGCCTCATCGATCACGGCGTCGTCACCGGCCGGAGAGCGCCGGAACGCCACGTCGAGGAACCGGTTGCCGACCTCGAAGGCGAGCAGGAGTACGAGCCGGGGCGTGTCGGCGGCGACGAGGTTCCGCTCGACGAGGTACTCCCAGGCCCTCCTCGCCTGCTCCTCGTCGAACGCGCGGACCAGTTCCACGAGCATGTCGTGGCGTCCCGCGAACCACAGCTCGGTACAGCTCGGATGCCGGCGGAAGTGGGCCAGCACGGGGTCGACGAGGGCGTCGACCGCCTCGCGCAGCGTGCGTGGGGTTGGCGCGGAGCTGTGCAGTACGGCGGTGAAGACCTTGCCGAGCTCGTCCACATGGCGGCGCAGGATCTCGGCGTCGACTTGATGCCGGTCGGAGAAGTAGTGGTAGACGGAGGCGATGGGGATGCCCGCGCGCTCACCGATCGCCTTGAGGGTGGCGGCCTCGTAGCCCCGCTCGGCGAGCAGGGCCTCCGCGGCATCGACGATGGCCCGTCTGCGCTCCACCCCGCGCCGCTGCACCACGCCCCGGCGAGTCGGCCCCTGAGCCGCCGATTTTTTCTCGAACACGATTCGAGATCGTAGCAGCGTCCCCTGAAGAAGCCGCGTCACGCGAGTTGACAGGCGGTCAACCCGACCTAGACTCGAACTCGATTCGAGTTCGATACTGGCATCGATACCAGGCACCGAGATCGGCATCGTCATCGGGACCGGGCTCGGGATCGGCATCGTCATCGGGATCGGGCTCGGCATCGGGCTCGTGCGGCGAATACGACAGGACGGAGTGGTCATGGCCAACAGTTGTGATGTCGTGGTGATCGGCGCCGGCTTCGCCGGAGTCACGGCGGCACGGGACCTCAGCGTCGAGGGGTACTCGGTGGTCCTCCTCGAAGCGCGTGACAGGGCCGGCGGCCGTACGTACACGGGCACCGCCTTCGGTCAGGAGGTCGACTTCGGCGGGACCTATGTGCACTGGACGCAGCCGCACGTGTGGCGCGAGCTCCAGCGCCACAACATTCCGCCCGCCGTGCCGCTCGGCATCGAGAAGGCGTACTGGCTGGCCGACGGCGCCGTGCACGCCGGCAGCCTGGAGGAGTACCAGCGTGCCCTCGCGCCCCTGGCCGCCCGCTGCTTCGCCGATGCGCGGGCGCGCTTCCCGCTCCCCTTCGACGTTCGCGCGGTCGACAACTCCGAGATCGAGAAGGAGACGATCGGGGACCGGCTCGATTCGCTGAACCTGTCCGCGTACGACCGGGACGTGCTCGACGGAAGCTGGTCCACGCTGGTCCATTCCCACAGCGAGCAGGGCCTGGCGCAGATGGTCTTCTGGGCGGCCTCGAAATTCGGCGACTGGGGCGCGTTCTTCGAAACCGCGGGCTTCTGGCCGATCGAGGGCGGCACCAAGCGGCTCCTCGACGCCGTCCTCGGCGAATCGAGGGCGGAGCTCCGCCTGTCCACGCCCGTCAGCGCCATCGAGGACGAGGGCTCCGGCGTCACCGTGACCACTCGCGACGGCGAGCGCGTCCGCGCGCGTTCCGCCGTCGTCGCGCTGCCCCTCAACACGCTGGCCGACGTCAGCATCAGCCCCGCGCTCGCCGAGCCCGTGCGCGGCATGATCGAGCGGAAGCACCCCGTACGGTCGGCCAAGCTCTGGGCGAGGGTCAGGGGCGAGGTCGAGCCCTTCTGCGCCTTCGCGCCGGTCGGCAAGAACCCTCTCAACACGGTCAGGGTGGAGCACCGGCACGGCGGCGACACGCTCGTCGTGTGCTTCGCGTCCGACGCCGCGGCCATCAGCGCGGCGGACCGCGAGGGCGTGCAGGCGGCGCTGCGGACGTTCGTCCCTGGTATCGAGGTGCTCGAAACCGCGGGCCACGACTGGGTCGGGGACGAGTTCTCCCAGGGGGCCTGGGCCCATCACCGGCCGGGGTGCCTCACCACGGCCGTTCCCCGGATGCGCGAGCCGCACGGGCGGCTCCACTTCGCCGGAGGCGATATCGCGCCGATGAACGTCGGGGGGATCGAAGGCGCCATGGAATCCGGCGCGATCGCCGCCCGGGATATCTCGGCGGCGCTGGCCGACGGTTCGTACTGAGCAAAACCAGGGGGACGATCCGATCACTATCAGGCGATCCCGATACCGCGTTTTCCCTACACTGAGCGCAATGCACCGATCTGCAATGCACCGATCCGCAATGCATCGACCTGACGCATCGTCGACACAGGGAGAGCCGCGGAATTCGACGGCTTCGCCACAGACACCACTGCTCCCTATCCGCGTCCACTCCCCTATCGCGATCATCGCATGAGAGGAATGTACTGAGTGCACTCTTGGCTCTCTGAACGCCGGCGAGCGGCCATGAGTACTCTCACCGCGGCCTGCGTAGCGGCGATTCTGCTTCTCGTTCGCGCGTACAACGAGGGACCGGAATTCCTCTCGATCTCGGATGTCTGCGTCTTCGCCATATTCGCCTACCTTTCCGCTTACCTCACCGTCACACTGATCACCTTTTCGGCTGTCTCCCCCGCGGCGATTCGCAGGTGGGCTCACCGCACGTCCCGCGGCACGCTGATCCAGCGCTACGTCCTCGGCACCGCCCCCGGACCGGGCGCGTCGATCTTCGTCGCGGCGGCCGCCCTCGTCGTAGCGCTGGTCTGGCGCCCCGGCCATTTGGGAACGGCTCTGCCCGTGGTCGTACGAGTCGTGGTGGCCCTCGCCCTGGTCGCGGACGCCTGGATCTGCGTATTCGTTTCCTTCGCGGTCGCCTTCCACGCCGACAACCTCGTGGAGAACGAACGGGCCCTGGACTTTCCCGGCGAGGAACCGGCGGCCTGGGCCGATTACGTCTACTTCGCGGTGTCGCTCATGACGACTTTCGGCGCGACGGACGTGACGGTGACCTCACGGGAGATGCGGCGGACCGTCGCCACGAACTCGGTCATCGCGTTCTTCTTCAACACCGTGACGGTGGCGAGTCTCGTAGCCGCTCTGACGTGACATGACACCGTCGCCGACGCGCCGGTGCACCGACCGGCTCGCCAATTCACCGCCCCGCCAATTCACCGCCCCGCCCATTCACCGAGCCGGCGACTCTTTCGCGCCGGTCCCGGCCACGCTCACCACACCCCTTCAGGAGTTCAGAAATGACCGACAATGGAATCTCGTACTCGGCGCATGGCTGGGATGCCACCCCGCCCGCCGACCGCCTTCCGGCGCTCAAGGGTCAACTCACGTGTGATGTGGCGGTCAT
The DNA here is from genome assembly GCF_040654795.1 of Streptomyces sp. NPDC050617. Taxonomy (NCBI): domain Bacteria; kingdom Bacillati; phylum Actinomycetota; class Actinomycetes; order Kitasatosporales; family Streptomycetaceae; genus Streptomyces; species Streptomyces sp. NPDC050617. The sequence continues at coordinate 115,843 of NZ_JBFAIS010000020.1, forward strand.
CGGGGGCGGGTACACCGGCATGGCGACGGCGCTGCGGCTGGCCGAGCGAGGCGCTGACGTCGTTCTGCTGGAGTCCGGTTTCTGCGGCTGCGGGGCGAGTTCACGGAATGCCGGTCAATTGTCGAGTGCGCCGGCGGGTGACCCCCAGCTTTTGAGCACGCTCCATCCACGCCGCTTCCGCGACATCGTCCGCTTCGGCGAGGGGGCGGCGCGCTTCACCGAGGGGATGATCGAGCGGCTGGGGATCGACTGCGAGTACGAGGCGACGGGCAACGTCGGGGCCGCCATATCCGCGGGCCAGCTTCGTAAGGCGGAGCGCAACGCGCGGATTCTGCGCAAGGCGGGAGCGGACGTCGAGTTCGGCGGCGGCCGCGAACTCGGCCTTCCGGAAGGGTTCCGGGGCGGCTATCTGGAGCGCGCCGGTGGGCATTTGGACCCCGGGAAGTTCGCGCTCGGTCTCCGCGGGGCGCTTCTCGCGTCGAGCACGAGGGTGTTCGAGGAGACCCCGGCGGGAGGGGTATATCCCGACAGCAATGGGGTCACGGTCACGGTGCCGAGGGGGCGCCTCCGTGCCGAGCGGGTGGTGCTCGCCACCAACGCGTACTCCCGCGACCTCCTCATCTCCCCGAAGCGGATGGTGTCGCCGGTATGGGCCCATGAGGTCGAGACCGCGCCGATAGGACATGAGCGTCTTGAGGCGATCGGCTGGACGAGTCGCGCCGGCATCATCACCCAGCACAATCTCCTGGAGAATTACCGCCCTACCGCGCGCGGCACGATCGTCTTCGGTGTCCGTCAATTGAAGCTGGGGCGGGGAACGGTACGTGACCGTGAGCCGGACCGTGCGGTCGTAGCGGATCTCGTCCGTGGCTTCCACGACCGGTTCCCGTCGCTTCGTGATATCGCGCCGCGTCGGGCGTGGGGCGGGTGGGTCGCGATGACGCCGCCGTGGCTGCCGGTCGCCGGAGAAGCGGCGAGAAATGTGTTCTACGCCGCCGGCTACAACGGTCACGGCCTCGCCCAGGCGCCGTACCTGGGCACGCTGCTCGCCGACCGGCTGGCCGGCGACGCGCCCCATGAGGACCTTGGCGCCCTATGGCGGGCGCGGCCGCGGTTCGCTCCCACGCCGGTCTCCAGCCCCCTGACTCTGCGCGCCGGGTGGGCGGTCGACCGGCTGGCGGACAGGTTGTCGAAGCGGCTGCCCCCTCGCGGAAACGGGCGCTCCCACCGGCAGTGACACCGCGCATCGCACTGACTAGGAAATCGAAGTCATTAGGGTTTCGTAATCATTGCGGCTAGAGTGAGGTCATGGCGATGACTCATGGGGCGGCCGGACCGGTGCCGGGCAGGCGGGAGCGCAAGAAGGCGGCAACGCGGAAGGCGCTGTCCGATGCCGCGTTGGAGCTCTTCCTTGAGCGCGGGTACGACAAGGTGACGGTCGCGGAGATCGCGGCGGCGGCCGACACGGCGGTCACGACGGTGTTCGCGCACTTTCCGGCGGGGAAGGAAGCGCTGATTCTCGATGACAGCGGGGAGCGGGCGGCCTCGCTGGCGGTCGCGGTGCGGGAGCGGGCGGAGGGGAGTTCCGTTCTGGACGCTCTCCATGCGTTCTTCGCCGGGCGGGCGCCCTTCGCCGAGGAGCTGCCCGAGGAGTACCAGCGGCGGATGGACCTGGTGATGGGCACTCCCGCGCTGTGCGCCTACGCCCGTCGGGTCTGGGTCGCCTGTACGGACAGCCTCGCCGAGTTGCTGGCCGAGGCGGCGGGGCGGGCGGAGGTAGATGACTCCTTGCGGATTCTGGCTCGCTACGTCCTGGAGACGCCCGACCTCGCCTCCAGCTGCCCTCAGCCTCGGGCCGCCCTCGCCTCCGCCTTCGAACACCTCAAGCGCGGCTGGCCCGGGCTCTGAAGCCTCCGACACCGCCTCCCCCGTAAAGGAACCTCATGGCCTGGAACGTTCACCGGCCCACACGCGCCGCGCACCTGAATGCCCTCGTGACCGGCGGCAACGCCGGCATCGGGTACTTCATCGCCGAGCAGCTCGCCGAGGCGGGAGCAACGGTCGTCCTGGGCAGCCGCAATGCGGCGAAGGCTGCCGCGGCCCGTGCCGCCATCGCCGTCCGGGTGCCACAGGCTCGGGTGCTGCACATGCCGCTCGATCTCGCGGATCTGTCCTCGCTGAAGGCATCCGTGGACGGGCTGGAGCTGGACCGGCTGGATATCGCCGTTTTCAACGCCGGCATCGCACTCGACAATCCACCCCGGCGCGAGAACGCCGCCGGTCACGAGCAGATGTTCGCCACCAACCACCTCGGGCACTTCGCACTCGCCCACTGGCTGGGCCCGCTCCTGAAGGCGGCCCCCGCCGCGCGTCTCATCACCATGGGGAGTTTCGCGGCCCGGTCGGAAAGGCTCGACCTGGACGACCTTCAGTGCGCGCGCTCGTACGACCCGAAGCAGACCTACGGGCGCTCCAAGCTCGCGCAGATGAGCTTCGCCTTCGAACTGGACCGGCGACTGCGCGCCGCGGGAAGCGATTGCCTGAGCCTGGTCGCCCACCCCGGCGGGGCTCTCGACTCCCTCACCCCCTCCCGCCCCGGCGTCCACGTCAACCCCCTCTCCCGCCGGCTCCTCGGGCTCCCTGCCGGAGTGATGTTGCAGGGGAAGGAGGCCGGGGCCTGGCCCGCGGTGCGCGCCGCGCTCGACCCGGAGGCGGTCGGCGGCCAGATGTGGGGGCCTCGGGTGTTCGGCCTGCGCGGGGAACCTCGGATCGAGCGGCCACAGCCGCATATGACGGACGCCGAGACGGCAGCCGGGCTGTGGGACGCGAGCGTGGAGCTGACGGGGGTTGATCCTGCCGCCCCTGCCGCCCTTCGTGGCCGGAAGGCGTCCAACGGCTGATCACCCCGATACGGCCCCCTCGCCAACCCGCGAGGGGGCCGAGCCGTTTCGTACGGTCAACGTCTCGGCAGCGGGCACCCGTAGCGCCGGCCCGTCGTCCAGCACCAGGACGACCGCGCCGCCACCGGATGGGCGCCGCTCACCACTCACGCTGCGCACCCCGCGCCACGTGCCCCACACGCGTACGCACTGGCCTGCCCGTACGGTGACCGCGGGGATCTCCGTTCCGGCAGCCTCCACCACGCGGTTCGGAATCCTCAACGACGCCACACCGTCAGCAACAGCACACTGCTGATGTCCCGCGTCACGCTCGGACGCGCGTTGCGTCGCCTCCGCGACGAGGTCAACCGCCTCACTCTCGCGGAAGTAGCTTCAGACATCGGCTGCGACGTCTCCTTGCTCAGCCGCATCGAGCTGGGGAAACGCAACTGTTCCCAGCAGCACTTCGCCAAACTCATGGACCTCTACAAGGTCCCCGCGCACGAGCGCGACGATCTTGCAGAACTGCATGCCACCACCCGGGAGCGCCGCCAGCCCTGGTGGGCTCGGTACAGCGAGGTCATCACCACCGGCTACGAGCGCTTCCTCAGCTTCGAAGCCGCAGCCTCGGTCGTCCACGAGTATCAAGTGGGCATGATTCCCGGCCTGTTGCAGACTGAACGCTACGCACGCACGGTGATCGCAGCCGGGTTCGCTTCGCTGGGCCCCGACCAGATCGATGCCCTCGTTGAAGTACGCGAGCTGCGCCAGCGGCAGCGGCTTCTGGAGACCGACGATGCGCTGACCTGTCACTACGTGATCACCCAAGCCGCGCTGAAGTTCGAGGTTGGTGGAAGCCAAGCACATCAAGAACAGCTCCAGTACCTACTGGAACTGTCGGAACACCCGAGTGCCGAGCTGAAGGTGATCCCGTACGAGCGAGGGGAGGAGGGCGCCCAGATCGCCGCGTTCCGGATCTTTCAGTTCACCGACGATGACGTTCCCGACGTGGCCTTCGGCGAATCGGTCGCTGGTAGCTTGACGTTGGACGACCCTCGGGACCTGCGGCGCCTGCACCGGCTCTTCAACAACCTGGCCGGCGCAGCACTCGATCCGGACAAGAGTCGCGACCTGATCACCCGTATCAAAAACAAGGAAGATTGATGGAGAAGGCAGACCTGTACTCGATTGATCCGTCCGCGCTCGCATGGCAGAAGAGCACCTTCACCGCGAGCAACGGCGAATGCTTCGAACTCGCCCCCCTCCCCGGCGGCGCCGTAGCCGTCCGCGACTCAAAGAACCCCTCCGGCCCCCACCTCTGCTTCACCCCCGCCGAGTGGCACGCCTTCAAGACCGGCATAGCCGCCGGAGACTTCGACAACCTGTAGTGCTCGCCCTCGAAACCACCCCAGCAGGCCCGTAATCGACTACAGCTGCAACGCCTGCACCGGCTTTTCCACAGACTCACGGATGCGGCGCTCTCTCCGGACGAGAGCCGCGACATCATCACTCACACCGAGAGCAAGGAAGCCTGACTCGATGAAGAAGGCAGAGTTGTACGCGATCAGCCCCGACACCCTCACCTGGCAGAAGAGCACCTTCACCGCCAACAACGGTGAATGCTTCGAACTCGCCTCCCTCCCCGGCGGCGCCGTGGCCGTACGCGACTCGAAGAACCCCTCCGGGCCCCACCTCTGCTTCACCCCCGGCGAGTGGCACGCCTTCAAGGCCGGCATAGCCGCCGGAGACTTCGACAACCTGTAGGAACCCGCCTTCAGAAGCACCCCGGCTGGCTCGTAATCGACTACAGCTGCGACACCTGCACCGGCTCTTCCGCAACCTCATGGGTGCGGCGTTCTCTCCCGACGAAAGCAGCGACGTAAGCGCCAAAAGCAAGGAGGTCTGGCCTGATGGAGAAGGCAGAGCTGTACGCGATCAGCCCCGGCGCTCTCACCTGGCAGAAGAGCAGCTTCACCGCGAGCAACGGCCAATGCTTCGAACTCGCCCCCCTCCCCGGCGGCGCCGTAGCCGTCCGCGACTCAAAGAACCCCTCCGGCCCCCACCTCTGCTTCACCCCCGCCGAGTGGCACGCCTTCAAGACCGGCATAGCCGCCGGAGACTTCGACAGCCTGTAGGCGCTTGCCCTCGTCACTGCTCTCTTGCCGGACGCTCTCGCGGGCAGTATCAGTGCGCAACGCGCGTCGCGCCGGCACACTCCAGGCACGCGTCGCTTGCCCGCCTTCCTCGTTCTGGGAGGGTCCTGTCGGCATCACGCTCAGGCCGGCGGAGCCTCCTGGCCTCCTCGACCGGGGTGCTTGCCGTCACGGGATGAGTGATTCGCCGAAGGGCGTCAGGCGCTGGCATGATTCAGGAATGTCTGCCGAGCACATCATCGCCGCCTGTGACGGGGCGTCCAAAGGAAATCCGGGCCGAGCCGCCTGGGGCTGGGTCTCTGCTGATGCCGAGGGGCGTCCGCAGCGTTGGGAAGCGGGGCCGCTGGGTACGGCGACCAATAATGTCGCTGAATTGACGGCCCTCGCCGAATTGCTGGAGGCTACGGACCCGGCTGTCCGGATTGAGGTCCGGATGGATTCCCAGTACGCGATGAATGCCGTGACCAAATGGCTCCCCGGCTGGAAGCGCAATGGGTGGATGACCGCCTCGAAGAAGCCCGTCGCCAACCGGGAGCTTGTGGAGCGTATCGACTCGCTGCTCGGCGGCCGTGCGGTCGAATTCGTTTACGTGCCCGCGCACCGTGCCGACGGTGACCATCTGAACGCCATCGCCGACCAGGCCGCCAGTGATGTCGCCGAGAGTCAGGTCGCCGCCGGTACCTCGCAGGGAGCTCAGGAGTTTCCGGTGCCGCGTCCCGCCTCCGCTCAGGGGCAGAAGACCGCTAAGAAGGCTGCCAGCCGGCCTCGGTCGGGGGGCAGCAGGACCATCAAGGCCAAGTTCGCCGGGCAGTGCGGCGGTTGCGGACGGTCCTACGAAGCGGGGACTCAGGTCGCCAAGGGGACTCGTAGCTGGGGGCACCCGGAGTGCCGGGACAACTGACAGTCGCGCCTTCCCCCTCCCCCGAGGGGGAAGAGCGTCGTATGTGCGCTCATCATGCTGATCCGCCGACCCGCGAACAGAGGAGGGTCCACGGTAGGATTGGTGGCATGAGCGAGCCTACCGGTAAGTATTCGATCACTATGCCGCGCGACATCGCTGAAGCCGCCAAGGCCCGCAGCGGTCCTTCCGGCCTCTCCGCCTACGTGGCGGCGGCTGTGGCCCGCCAGATCGAACGCGACAATCTCAACGAACTCATCCAGGTCGCCGAAGCCGAGCACGGTGCCATCTCGGACGAGGAGATCCAGTCCCTTCGTGACCAGCTCCATCAAGCACGTGCCGAGCAGAGTGAGCGTGGAGCGAACGCCGCATGACCCGTCCTCCCGCCGCGCCCGGAGGCACTCTTGTCCTCGACAGCGAAGGGCTGGCCAAGGCGGTCCTCCGCGACCGAACGGTGACCGGGTGGCTTGCCCTGGCTCGCACTGACGACCTGCGCGTGATCACGTCAGCGGCCACGCTCGTGGAAGTGGTGCACCCGAGGATCAACCGCCCGGCCCTGGAGTGGACGCTCTCGCGCCTGATCGTGGAACCGCTCACCGAGTCGATCGCCCGGCACGCCACCGAGCTCCTGTCCACCGCCGGCCTCCACGGCCACAAGTACGCCATCGACGCCATACTCAGCGCCACAGCCCTGGCCGCCCCCGGCCCCGTCACGGTCCTCACTTCCGACCCCGAGGATCTCACCGCGCTGTGCGGCGGACGCGTCACCGTCATCAAGATCTGACCGTCGGCAGCAGCGACATGCGGCCCCCGGCACCTTTACTTGGCGCCGGGGGCCGCATTGCAAGGTGGAGAAGGTTACTTCTCGCAGTCGCCCAGCTGCTTGTCGAGCGGGACGGCGATGTCGTGGATTTCCTTCATGGCCTTGCTCGGGTCCTTGGCGTCGAGGCCCTTGCGGATGTCCTTGATGTGGGCGACGTACTTCTTGTACTCGGCCTGGTGGTCCGCCGGGACGTCCTTGGCGGCGGCGTCGAGGAGGCCGATCCAGCGGTCGAGCTGGGGCTTGACCTTGGCCGGGTCATTGCTGGTGGCCAGGACGTCGAAGATGCTCTTCAGGACCTTGCAGTCCGGAGGGGTGGCCTTCGACGGGGCCGCCGTGACGGCGGTCGTCTGGGCGGCCGGGGCCGCGAAGGCGGCGCCTGCCGCGCCCGTTACGGCGGCGGCGGCGAGAAGCAGGGAGGCACCCGTCCTGGCAACGGTCGTGTTGAGCTTCATGAGAATCTCCTGTCTCCTTGTTCTTGTGGGGGTTTGTGGGGGGATTTTCTTTTGCGCTTTTTATTTGTTTGCTCGGTCACCCCTCCCCTTACAGGTTCGGGATCACCTTTTCGACGTACAGCTTCAAACTCGACATCATCTGGTCGAGGTTCTGGCCGCCGAAATCCACCTGCCACAGCAGGGTGTCCACGCCGTACGCCTCGCGGAATTCGTGGATGCGCTCGACCACCGTCTCCGGCGAGCCGATCACGGCCGTGCCGTGCTTGCGGACGTCGAAATCGCGCAGGTTCTTGGCGTGTTTGCCCATGCTGTCGTAGCCCACGTACGAGCCCGACTTCGTCGTCTCCCAGGACGAGGCCGCCTCGGACCATACCGACATGTACTCGCGGTAGAGGGGCTCCGCTATTCGGTATGCCTCTTCGTCCGTTTCCGCTACGTAGAGCGGGGTGCTCAGGGCTATTCCGGGGAGTTCGCGGTCGGCGCCGTGCTTCGCGGTGAACGCGTTGCGGTACAGGTCGATGACGTACTTGCTCAGGCCCACGTCCTGCTTGAGGGGGGCCAGCGCCAGCATGACGCCGAAGCCGTGCTCGCCCAGCCAGGTGAAGCTTTCCGGGGAGCGGACGGCGGCGCCCCAGACGGGCGGGTGCGGGTCCTGTACGACGCGTGGCAGGGAAGTCGCGTCGGTGAAGGAGAAGAAGGGGGTGTCCTCGGTGACCTTCTCCTCCGTCCACAGCCGGAGTACCGCGTTGATCGTCGCCTCGTAGCGGGCGCGGCTCTCGTCCATGGGGACGCCGAACGCCTCGAACTCGTAGGGCAGCCAAGCCCTTCCGAAGCCGAGGTCGAGCCGGCCGTTGCTGATCGCGTCGACCATCGCGGCATGCGCGGCGATTTGAATCGGGTGATGGAAAGCGGGCAGCACCGCGCCCGTCATCAGCCGTATGCGCTCGGTCTGCGCGGCGACCGTGGAAAGGAAGGTCAGCGGGCTCGGGCAGTAACCGCCGTACTCGCCTATGTAGTGCTCCGTCATCTTGACGTAGTCGAGTCCGGCCTGGTCCGCGAACCGGGTCAGCGCCAGGGCATCCCGGTAGTACTCCACCGCCGAACGCCGGTCGGGACGACAGTCGGGGAGAAGTGAAATACCGTGCCGCATGGCGTTGTTCGTTCCTTTCCTAGCCACGTTTGCCTTCGAATACGCGCGTCGGCGCGTCAGCGCGTCCTTCGGCGGTGATGGCCGCAGGGCATCGGACAAGCCGATGCCTCGCGGCCACTACCGCCGCGTCGGTGTCACGCGCAGGTGCTGGTCGTGCTGGTCGTAGAGGACGAGCAGCTGCTGCTGTCACAGCTCGTCGAGCTGCCGCCGAGCAGCGTCTCGCTCACGTCCGCGTAGTCGTTGATCTCGAAGGTCTCGGACTCCAGCGCCAGCATCTCTTCGGCAAGGGAAGCCAGATCGGACTGCATCGCCATGATCACTCACTCTCCTGGGAAAGGGCCTCCCGACAGCCGGGGGCCACGGCAACTCGGGCACGCACCGTGCCCGCACACCGTTATCCCCGGCCCCGCTGGCATACGGGGCGGCGTACCGCTGACACCCTTCTGACACCTGGCTTCCGACACCTGGCTGTGCGGGCGGCTACGCGGCGCCCGGTCCCAGGCACGCCAGCGCCCCCGCCGCCATCGCGTGCACCGCTCCCCGCAGCGTCGCCACCGCCTCCGGCGCGAACCTCGGGGAGTGATTGGGCGGCAGGGCGGCCAGTTTCTCGCCCGGCGGCGCCTCGGCGGAGCCTGCCGCCGCCGACCACTGCTCCGCCCCGACCCCGCCCGTCATCCAGTACACCGTCGGCACCGCCGGGCCCTCGTACAGGCCCTCCTCCGCGCCCGCGGGCCCGTACCAGGGGAAGTCCTCCGACGCCGTCGACGACGGCCACACCACGACCCGGCCCGCGCCCAGCGCCGCCTCGTGGGCGGCGCGGACCACGGCCCCGTACCGCGCGTCGTTCACGTTGCCGGGGGCGCGGGCCGTCACCTCGGCCTCCGGGGGGCGGGGACTGCCGGCCGCCTCGCTCTCGGCGCGCAGCGACTCGCGCACCAGCTCCACGGCCGCCGTCACCGCCGCGTCGTCCGCCGCCCGCACGGTGATGCCGAGCGCGGCACGGTCCGGTACGACGTTGGCGCGGGTTCCGGCGTGCAGGGCGCCGACCGTCAGCACGGTGCCGGAGGGCGTACGGGCCTTCATACGGGCCACCGCCAGCGCGGCGATCTCCGCGGCGTTGACGGCCAGATGCGGCATCCCCGCGTGTCCCCCGCGCCCGTGCACCGTGGCCTCGACCGTGGCCGACGCCGCCGTCATCGGACCCGTGCCGTGCGCCACCAGGCCCGCCGGGAACGGGGCCACGTGCTGGGCCAGCACCACGTCCGGCTTCGGGAAGCGGGAGTACAGGCCGTCCGCGAGCATCGCGCGCGCCCCGCGCAGCGTCTCCTCCGCCGGCTGCCCGACGATCACGACGGTGCCGGACCACGCCGCGCGCATCCCGGCCAGTACCAGCGCCGCGCCGGTCAGCGCCGCCGCGTGCGCGTCGTGGCCGCACGCGTGCATCACCGGCACCTCGGCGCCGTCCGGGTCCGTCGCCCGGACCTCGCTCGCGTACGGCAGGCCGGTGTCCTCCTCGACGGGCAGGGCGTCGAGTTCGGTGCGGAGGAGGACCGTGGGGCCGGGGCCGTTGCGCAGGACGCCTACCACTCCGTGGCCGCCCACGCCCGTCGTGGTCGTACAGCCCGCTGCGGTGAGCGCGGCCGCGAACCGTGCGGCCGTACGTTCCTCCTGGCCCGACAGTTCCGGGTGGGCGTGCAGGTCCAGGTACAGCTTCAGGACCGGGGCCAGAGTGTCCGCCGCCGTCTCGCGGAGCGTCGTCGGCAGGACGGGGGCGGATACAGATGCGCCTTGCGCGGAGGTTTCTTGCACGGTGCTCCCTTTCTCGGGGCGGACGCTGCGGTCGCGCCCCGAGAGGTGTCAGAAGTGTGTCAGCGGGACGCCGGGGCGTTTGCCAGCGGAGCCGGGGATAACGGTGTGCGGGCACGGTGCGTGCCCGAATCGCCGTGGCCCCCGGCTGCCGGGAGGCCCTTCCCCAGGAGAGTGAGTGATCATGGCCGCGCAGTCCGAGCTGGCTTCCCTTGCCGAAGAGATGCTGACGCTGGAGTCCGAGACCTTCGAGATCCAGGACCACGTCGACGTCACCGAGACGCTGTTCGACTCGACCAGCTGCACCAGCTGCAGCACGACGTCCAGCACCACCAGCTGCACCAGCTGCTGCGCCTGACCGCTTCGGCGCGTCGGCTTCAGCAGGTCCCAGCGGGCCGCCGGGTTCTCCGGCGGCCCGCTGTCGTGCGTACGGCAGCGGGCCCCGGCACGGGAACGGTCACGGGAACGGGTGCGGCACCTTGTGCAGTTCCGCCTCCGTGAGGTCGTCCGCGCGCCAGCCCGCCCGCCGGAACGCCGTCCGCGTCCTCGGCATGTGCAGCGCGCGCTGCCGCGACCAGCCGAAGTCGATGGGCAGCAGCCCCGGAACGATCACGCACACCGTGCGCAGCCCCAGCGCCTCCTGCTCCGGCGACGTCTGGTCCACGACGATCACGTCGAACCCGGCGCGTACCAGCTCGTCCCGGCAGTACCGCACATCGTCCAGCAGCTCCATCGAGCGCGGGCCCTCCTCGCGCCAGGAGCGGTAGACCTCCTCCTCCGGCCGCGCGGTCATCGGCCGCAGGTAGCGCTGGGCGTGCTCGGCCATCTCCGGGAGCGCAAACAGCGCGGCGTGGTCCCGCAGTTGGAGCACCTTGTGGTAATCGCGGGTCATGGCGACGGTCTCCTCACGGCGCGTGCTGACGCGCAGCGGGAGTTCCGGGATGTAGGTCAGCGTCTCCGAGACGGCGGCGCGCACGGCCGTCGCCGGGTCCATGCTGGCTCCGGCCGCGAAGGACAGCGCGCCGTCCCCGCCGTCGCGCCGCACCGCCACCGCCGTGGCCACGGGAATGCGCAGATCGACGCGGTTGTCGAAGACCCTTACGTCGTATCCGTGCAGGTCCGCGCGGTCCACCATGGTGCGCAGCTCGGTGTCGGCGGTGTGCGAGATGTCGATGCCGGGGAGCTCCGCGCCGCCGTACCAGCCGAGCAGGAACGCGTCCCGCTCGATGAGTTCGAGCATCCCGAAGAGGACGGCCTCCTCCAGACTGCCGCCGCTCGCGCAGCCGTTGGAGCACTCGAAGACGAAGTTGTCGCCCTCGGCGCCGGAGCTGTAGTAGGCGAGCCGGGACGGTACGAGGAGGGGGCGTTCGTCGCGCAGCGAATACCCCCACACCCACGGGATGGGGCGGGCGGGGTCGAAGGGGGTGAGCATGGGGTCGTGCTCGTACGTGCGCGGGCCGTACATCCCCACGTCGCGCGGGTCCAGCGCACGGTCCGCGACCGTCTCGTACGCCTCTACGAGCACGTCCTCGCGGTGCCGGCGGCGGGTGCCCGCGTACCGTTCCAGCCCCTCCAGGAACGCCAAGTTCCGGCTCTCGCCGTACGAGTTGGCCTGCCCGCTCCACGTCAGGTCGGTCAGCCCGGCGTGGCCGCGCATCATGACGCGGCCGGAGACGGGGGCGGTCGTCGGCGACATGACGTTCATGGCGGTGCCGGTGCCGAGGACCCCGCAGACCGGGTTGGCCAGCGCGTCGGCGGGCAGCCCGTACGACTCGGGGCGGCGCAGCCGGTACGCGGCCGGGGACGGCTTCGTACGGGAGGTCAGGGCCAGGTCGCGCGGGCTGTCGTCACGGGTGCCGTGGTCCGCGCAGCTGGGGCAGAGCGGGTCGGGGAGGAGGGGGAACGTGCGTGTCTCCAGGGTGCGGAGATCGACCCGCGTGACCCGTGGGCCCCCACCGCGCGTCGGTGCATTCGCCGTCGCCGCATGCGCCAGCCACACCGCGTCCACCAGGTACTGCGTGAGCACCGGCCAGGCGCCGTCGGCGTGCGGGGGCGCGCCGAATTCCAGGGCCTCGCGCTCGTACTTGGGCCGCAGCCGCTGCCAGCGCATGGCCAGGCAGTGACCGCAGCCGGGGGCCCCATCCCCGTCCGCACCCCACGGGCCGACGAGGACGGCCTGCGGCGTCACGTGCACCGTCGCTCGGGCGCGGTCGGCGGCGAAGGGGTCGCGGCTCGGGTCCAGCGCGTCGGCCGTGCCGATCGGCACGACGACCGGACCGTCAGTCACATCGGACGCGCCGGCCCCAGCGGTCCCCCGCGACCGCCGTGCCAGCATCGCGCGGAGCTCGGCCGCCACGGCGGCGGGGCCCGCCGGCGGTTCCGTCCCTGCCTCGGCCACCGTCATGATTCCTTGCTCCACTTGAACGTCTTCGCCGCCAGCAGCGCGAAGACCGCCGCGAACACCAGCAGCCCCGCACACGGCACGAGGAGGGACGAGGCGCCCTTGGTGCCGGAGAGGACGTTGGTGACGCCCTCGTTCATGTAGCGCAGCGGGAGGATGCGGGAGAAGCCCTGGAGCCAGCCCGGCGAGGAGCTCATCGGGAAGAAGGAGCCGGACAGGAACGCCATGGGGATCATCACGCAGTTGGCGATGGCGGCCACCGCGTCCGGCGAGTTGGCGTACGTGCCGACGATGAGCCCGATGCTGAAGAACGCGAGGATGCCCAGCAGCAGGACCGGCAGCGCCAGGACGACGCCCTGGGCCGTGACCGTCAGGCCGAAGACCGGCAGCGTCGCGATGGCGATGAACAGGGCGGCCTGGACGACGCCGATGCCGAGCACCACCACGAAGCGGGACGCCATCACGGTGAAGATGCTGGTCGGCGTCAGCCGGACGAGCCTCAGCACATCGCTGCGCCGCCAGTGCATCAGCGTGTAGGCGACGCCGAACAGCGCGCCGTTGCCCACGCCCCAGGCCATCACGCCGGGCGCCATGAAGTCGATGACGTGCCGGCCGCCGGGCACGGACTGGCCGCCGAAGAGCAGCCCGAACACCACGATGAAGATCAGCGGGAACGCGAAGGTGAAGAAGAGGGACGTCTTGTCGCGGACGAACGCCCGGTAGTGCGCCTGGGTCAGCGCCGTGTAGCCGCTCATGCCTGGTACTCCGTCCCGGTCAGTTCGAGGTAGACGTCCTCCAGGGTCGCCGTCCGGGTCTGGACGTCCTGGAGTTCGGTGAGGCCGCCGACGGCGGCGAGCACCCGGCCGACGGCGCGGGTCGTGATGACGGTCGAGAGGCCCTCCGTGGCCACCTCGTCCGCCCCGTCCAGGCCCTTGGCCTGCTCGGGGGTGAGCTGGGCAGTGGGGATCACGACGCGGGTGGGCGCGTTGAGGCCGCGTACGAGGTTGGCCGGGGTGTCCAGGGCGATCACCTCCCCCGCGCGCACGAAGGCGACGCGGTCGCAGAGCGACTCGGCCTCCTCCATGTGGTGGGTGGTGCAGATGATGGTCCGCCCCTCGGTCCTGATCTCCCGCAGCACCTCCCACAGGTTGCGGCGCGCCTGCGGGTCGAGGGCGGCGGTCGGCTCGTCCAGGAAGATCAGTTCGGGCTCGTGGGTGAGCGCGGAGGCGATGGCGAGCCGCTGGCGCTGGCCGCCGGAGAGGTCGTCTACGAGGGTCTTGGCCTTCTCGGTGAGCCCGACCATCTCCAGCGTCTCGCGGGCGCGCTTGCGGTCGCGGCCGTACAGCGCGGCGACCGTCTCCAGGTGCTCGGCGGCGGTGAGCCGGACGAAGAACGCGGACGCCTGCGTCTGCACGCCGATGCGCGGCAGCAGCGACGTGTCGCGCGGCCAGGGCGAGCGGCCGAGGACCGACACCGAGCCGGAGTCGGCGCTGCGGAGGCCCTCCATGATCTCGATCAGGGTGGTCTTGCCGGCGCCGTTCGGTCCGAGGACGCCGAAGAACTCCCCTCGCTCGACGGTGAAAGAGACGCCGTTGACCGCGTGGACGTTGCCGTACGACTTGTGCAGTCCCTCGACGGCTATCGCGGGTCCGGCGGCGGGGCCGGAGTCCTCCTTCATGGAACTCCCTCCTTTTCGGTGTGGTGTGGTGAGTCAGTGGTTCGCGGGGCCAGTGTTTTCAGGCGTCAGAGCCGGTGTCGGAACCGGCGCCGCCCTCCGGGCGGTTCGTCAGCAGCGCTTCGAGGCGCGCCGTGTAGTCCTCGAAGGCCCGGCGGCCCCGCTGGGTCAGCGAGACGTACGTGACCGGGGTGCGCCGCCGGTGGGTCTTCTCGACGTGCGTGTAGCCGGCGTCTTCGAGCTTGCGGAGATGGGTGGAGAGGTTGCCCGCGGTCATCTCCAGCAGTTCCTGGAGGCGGGGGAAGGTCAGCCGGTCGCCGTCGGCCAGGCCGGAGAGCGTGACCATGACGCGCAGCCGGGCCTGTGCGTGGATCACCGGGTCGAGTTCGGGCCAGCCCTCGTTCATGGCCGGGCACCGCCGGATGGGCGGCGCAGCGCGTAGTACAGGGCGAGGACGAGGAGTCCGCCGCCGCCCGCCAGGGACAGCACGAGGAAGTTCCCCGGCACCCCGGCGAGCACCCCGACCACGGCGCTGACCAGCAGCCAGACGCCCAGCAGGTACTGCGCGCGGTCCTGCCAGAGCATGCCGCCGGCCAGGTAGAGCACACCCGTGACGGTCAGCGAGGAGCCGGTCCACAGCAGGGTGGTGAGGTCGGCGTCGAGCCCGCCGCGGGCCAGGGTGAGGTTGACGGTGGCGAGCGCCAGGAAGGCGAGGGCCCAGCAGGCCCCGTACATCGCGCCGGTCGTACGGGACGGGCCGCGCACCCCGCGCCCGGCCCGTACCCCTTGCACCACGGGCACCACCATCGCGGCGAGGCAGAGCGCCACCAGGACGGTGGCCGCCGCCCACATGGGCAGCGGCGCGGAGGGGCCGCCGGGGGCGGCGAGGTAGCACAGGCCGAAGCCGATGAGCCAGGCGATGCCCCAACTGGCGAAGATCGGGGCGGGGTTCACGCCTCTGCGGCGGAGCAGGCGGCCCCGTTCGCTCTCGATCAGCGCCAGGGAGGCGGCCGGGGACAGCGAGTCGCCGCCCTCCAGCCCCTCCGGGGAGGCCGCCGGGGACAGCGGGCTGCCGCTGTCCGTCCCTTCCGCCGAGGCCGCCTGCGACAGCGAACCACCGCCGTCCGGTCCCTCCACGGCGGATGCCGACTCCCGAGGTGCGCTGGGGTCGTCGTCGCTCACGAGCACTCCACTTTGTGATGCAAAGTTCCTGGCGCAACAGAGTACCCCCTGGCCTCATCCGTTCCCGCATGTCGCACACGTCCGCGCCGCCCCGCATCAGCCGGCCGAAGCCTGGGCGGCCCGGCGGGCGCGCCCCGCCAGCACCCGCGCGCCGACCGCGCGGCCCAGCGCGCCCACGAGGACCAGGGCGAGCAGCCCGCCCGCGATGTAGCGGCCGTACGGCTCGGGGGTCCACAGGACGATCAGCCACAGCACCCCCGCCGTGAGCGCCGCCGCGAGGAGTACGGAGCCGACGGCGTAGCAGACGTGGATGATCCGCATCCGCCTCGGGTACGGGCCCGTCTCGTCGCCGCGCCCCAGCAGCCGCCTGCCGAGCAGCCGCGCGTAGCGGTAGCTCTCGGTGGACAGGTCGGTGACGTTCAGGGCGTGGCTGAGCATCACGTAGCCGTCCAGGTTCGGCACGGGGAGGTAGTTCACCAGTCCGCGCAGGCTGCCGAAGAGGAGCAGCGCGGCGAGGCTGTCGCGGGTGACGTCGTCGGGCGGGAACCACATCCACAGCGGGAAGAACGGCAGCAGGAACACCAGGTTCGCCACCACCCCCGCCGCCGCCGTCGCGATGCGGTGGCGGCGCGGGCCGAAGAGCATCGTGTCCTCGGTCTTGCAGTAGAGGTAGGCCATCGGGGGCCGCCAGCGCAGGCCCACCTCCGATGCCCCGCCGCCGAAGTGATACGACGTCAGGCCGTGTGCCAGCTCGTGCAGCCCCGAGCTGAGCCAGAGCAGCCCGACCACGATCATCGCGAGGTCCGGGTGGCGCCACAGCGTGTGCGCCTGGTGGAGCAGCTCGGGTACGCGGGCGGCGAGCACCGCCTCCATCGCGATGACCACGGCGAGCAGCGGGATCAGCACGTACGGCGCGTACAGGTATCGCAGCCGCCGGTACATCCGGCCCAGCAGCGCCGAGGGGTCGCCGAACACGAGGTCGGTGCCCATCGGCCGGTATCCCCGCCTCCGCTTGGGCCCGGCAGGCTTCGCCTCCGGCTCCGGTTCGGGGGCGGGCTCGGGCGGCGGGTTGCCGACGAGCAGGCGCCGGGCGGAGAGCAGCCCGAGCAGCTGCCGCCACCCCGGCTCCCCCAACCGGCGCCCGAACCGGCCCGCGTACTGCGCGCCGATCTCGGCGAGCGTGGTCTCGCCGTCCAGCCGGGAGATGACGAAGTGCTCCTTGGCCCCGACCTCGTAACTCCGGTTCACCCGCCGGTCCTTGATCAGGTGCAGCACGCGCGGGCCGCGCGCCAGCCCCGGCCCGACCACGATCTCCGGATGCCGGGCCGGCCGCAGCTCCAGCAGCGGCGGCGCGGACTCCGAGGGGCGCGCGGTCATCAGGAGGCCGCCTCGGCGGTGTCCCGCGGCGGCTCGGAGTCCTGCGGCGCCCCGAAGTCCCGCGGCGACCCGGAGCCGTGCGGCGGCCCGAACTCCGGCTGCGGCGCGGTGTCCCGCAGCGACCGGGCGAGGACGTAGGACAGATACGCCTCATCGCGGATGGTGACGTGCAGCCGGTTGTTGGTCATGTGCATATACGGCGACAGCAGGATCTGGAGGGCCTGGTCCGGGTCGGTGACCGTCTCCTGCCGCTCCCCGCCCCAGGCGCGGAACGTCAGGTCGCCGTTGACCGCCAGCGCGACCGCCTTCTCCCGCAGCTCGGCGCAGTGCTCGGCCCAGGTGCGCATGAAGCCCGGCAGCCGGTCCGTGGCCCCGGCGTCGTACGCGCCGCGGACCGTGTCGAACCGGCCCCGCACGCTCTCGGCCACGGACTCGTACGTACGGTCGTACACGCCGCCGGAGATCAGGTCGGTGCCGGAGAACGACCGGTACCAGAACTGGTGGTAGCGCCACAGGTAGTCGGCCATGGCGTCCCGCTCGCGCAGGAACCCCGTGGTCATCACCATCATCAGCTGCGAGGCGAAGCCGAAGAGCACCGTGCGCACATGGACGTTAGTGGTCCGCATGGCGTCCATGACGAGGTCCGCCGAGTGCTTGAAGTGCCACTCCGCCAGCTCGACGCCGGCCGGGCCGCCGTACTTGCCGTACTCCGGCGCGTACGGCTCCCAGCTGAACGTGTTGATCGGGCGCAGCCGCATCCGGCCGTCCTCGCCGAGGTAGGGCTTCCGATCCTCGTCGCTGAACTCCAGGTCGAAGAGGGAGTTGTACAGCTCGCGGTAGAAGTCGGACTTCACCTCGTACAGCGCGGGCCGCTCCCGCAGGAACGCGCCCACGGCCTCCTCCGCGCGGGCCCGCACCTCGGCCTCGGCGGCCTTCGACACCGGCTTGAAGCGGACCCGGATGTGCGGGCCCTCCAACCAGTAGTTGAGGAAGAAGTAGCCGCTGACCAGCCCTTCCTCGGTCAGCCGGTCGAGCAGCGGGCGGATCGCCTGGGTGAGGATCGGCCGGGTGGAGCCGGTGTAGAAGATGTGCAGCGCCTGCCACTCGCCGGCTTCCGTCCCGGGAATGGGCCGCCCGCCGGGAATCTGGGTCTCTACGCTCTCGGTCACGTCAGCTCACCTGGTCCTTGACTCGTTCCGTCTCTCGG
Source organism: Streptomyces sp. NPDC050617 (assembly GCF_040654795.1). Classification (NCBI taxonomy): domain Bacteria; kingdom Bacillati; phylum Actinomycetota; class Actinomycetes; order Kitasatosporales; family Streptomycetaceae; genus Streptomyces; species Streptomyces sp. NPDC050617. Next base: position 133,846 of record NZ_JBFAIS010000020.1, read on the forward strand.
GGGGCGGGTTCCGCGGCCGGTCGCCGCGGCGAGGTGCGGGTCTCCACCACCATTTCCGCTACGTGCCGGCCGTCCGGCGACGTCACGCGGGCGTCCTCCTCGCCGGGCAGCGCCTCGCGCAGCACGACGCGGGCCCCGGCGTCCTTCAGCCGGGTCTCGAAGACCGTCAGCGAGAGGTAGCTGTCGAAGTCGACGTACTGCGGCTTGTCGTTGGCGAGCGGGCCGGGGCCCTCCTCACCTTCCTCGGCGGCGGGGGCCCGTACGGTCGCGAAGACCTGCGCGGGCACGCCGTGCCGCTGCCGCCACCGCTGCCAGGACAGATACCACTCGGCATCGGAGGTCTCGGGCGTACGGGCGGGGAGGGACGCGGCCGACGCCGACCAGCTGCGGCGGCTGACCACGACGCTGCCGTAGCGGACGCGGGGCCGCGTGGCCACCTCGGCGGCTCCTTCCTGAGCCTCTTCCTCCGGTACGCCGCCCCAGAAGTCGACGGCGGGCACGGAGGCGGGCGACAGCAGGAGCAGGGCGCGCGGCACGTCCGGCAGGGCCATCGCGACGAGGTAGCCGAGGTAGACGGGGACGACCTCGCGGTCCAGCCGTTCGGAGCGCAGGACGAGCCGGTCCTCGGCGGCGTCGTGCACGACGTACAGGTCGTCGAGCGGGAGCTGTTCGGCGGGCGGCGCGGAGCTGGTCTCGCCGGGGCAGACCACCTCGTAGTCGGTGAGCCGCCCGTGCAGGTTCAGGTTGGTCGTGGCGTGGCCGCCGGTGACCTCGGCGAAGACCGCGCCGCGCGGGTGGGCGGCGCGCAGGTCGCGGCGGACCCGGCCGGTCAGGCCGCCGCCCGCCGCGTCACCGGGCTCGTCTTCGAAGCAGTGCGTGAAGCGCGAGAAGGGGAAGCCGATGCCGCCCCAGGAGCGGTTGAGCACGGCCAGGTCCTCGCCGTCGCGGCGCGCGGGCTGGAGGAAGTGGCTCAGCGGCTGGAACCCGGCCCCGGCCGGGGCCAGCTCGGCGGCCACAGCAGCGAGGGAGGCGTCGTCCAGCACCAGTTCCTCGGCGCCCTCCTCGCGCGCCTCCCACAACTGCCGCATGCGGGCGATCAGTTCGCGGCGCCCACGGTCGACCGCGGTGATGCCGGGCGAGTCGAGCCAGTTGTCCAGCTCGACGTAGTCGCCCGCGTCGTCGAACGGGCGGCGCTGCGCGCTGATCCGCGCGTACTGGTCGAAGATGTCCTCGTGGAAGTCGTAGACGAGCTTCAGCACGTCGTCGCAGCGTCCGCCGGGGCCGAAGCGGGCCAGGAAGAACGCCTTGAGCAGCAGCCGCTGCGGCAGGGTGACGTCGAAGACCGGCAGCACGCGGCTCAGCGTCCGCAGCGACTCCCCGACCGTCTTCTCCCACCCCTGACGCTCCCACACCAGCGGTTCGGCCGCTGCGCGCGAGTCCTCGTAGACGAGGGTCTGCGGCAGGGCCGGAGCGCTCGCGCCCAGCTCCTCCTGGACCGCTCCGAGCTCCTCGCGCAACGAGGCCAGCAGCCGCCTGCGCTCGTCGAGTTCGGCGCGCGGGTAGCGGTCGAGGAGTCCTGCGGGGCCGTCGAGCCGGTCCGCCAGCCGCCGTCCCCAGTCCGTGCCCAGGTCGCGGACCGCGTCGCGGAAGCCGCCGAGCGGGTCGGGGCTGTGGTTGGTCACGCTCAGGCCGGGCACCTGGAGGAGGCCGAGCCGCAGCAGGACGGAGAGGAAGCGGTCGTAGTCGGCGGGCGTCGCCTCGCCGTCCGCGCTCAGCTCGGTGACCAGGTCCCCGTAGCGGATGGTGGGGCGCTGCCCGAACAGGGCGAACAGCCGCTCCAGGGTGCCGCCCTGCTTGAGGAAGAACAGGCTCTCCTTGACGGCGTCGAAGCTGACGGTCGCCTCGTCGTCCCCGGCGGTGACCTTGCGGCGCACGTAGCGGATGCGGTCGGCCTCCATCCGCCAGCCGGTGACCAGGGTGACGGGCAGGTCGGCGCGGTAGCCGTCGTTGTCGATGACGAGGTCGGCGAGGCGGCCGATCACCGCGACGTTGAGCCGGGGGTGATCGCTCCACTCCGCGTCGATCTCCCCGCCGAAGGCCCCGGAGCCGTCGCCGTCGCGGAACTCGCCCAGGGCCAGTCCGGTGAAGGTGGAGAACGGGCTGGTCTTGCACGCGGTCCGGTACACGTACTCCAGCAGCGAGCGCTCGATCCTGCGCTGCCGCTTGGTGAGCGCGGCGGCGCCCGCGCCCAGGTACGTGCCGAGGTAGCGGTCGAGCGACGGCGAGGCCAGGACGAGGCCCTGCCGCAGCCGGGGCTCGACGGCCAGCTCGCGCAGCTTCCCGCGGCCTTCGGCGAGTTCGGTCGCGAGGATCGCGGGGCCGCCGCCGACGAGGCCGGCCAGGGCCTGCCGGTCGCGCAGCCACTCGGCGAGCCGGGCGCCGGTCTCGCCGCCGACCGTCTCGGCGGCGGCGAGGGCGGCGGCCGTATCGCGGGGCAGTTTGTTGTTGAACACCTGCCTGCGGATGTTGACGAGGGCGCGCCGGAGGCCGTCGTCCGTGTTGGCGCTGATCACCTCGTACAGCCGGTCGCTGATGTCGCCCGAGCGCTCCGCCAGCCGCGCCTCGGCGGCGCACACCTCGTCCGCCCAGCGGCGGGTGTCCGGTGTGCGCAGCGCGCGCACGGACTCGACCGGGAGTCCGGCGACGCGGACCATGAATCGCTCGCCGAGCGCCCAGGACGGCGCGGTTCCGGCCGCTGCCGGCCGGGAGTCAGTAGTCATCGCATGTCCCCGTATCTCGTGCTCTGTCGTCCCGTACGGCGTCGCGTACGGGAGCTCCTGCGTCGTCCCGTCCGGCATCCCGCGCGGCTCAGGCGATCTCGTAGCGGAAGTCGGCCCCGTCGGACCGTTCGTTGCCGATCAGGGTGATCAGCAGCGGCACCTCGTCCGTGCCGGCCAGGCCCATCCGGTCGATGTACGAGATGTTGTCGAAGCCCAGCGCCGCGCCGCAGCCGACGCCCAGGGCGCCGCACGCCGAGTACGTCGCCTGCGCCATGGCCCCGACGACGGCGTTGACCAGCCGGTATCCGCGGCCCCCGACGGCGTCCAGGACGGCGGAGGCGCGGACCGTGGGCACCAGGACGACGCCGGCCTGCTCCACGTTGTAGTTGGACAGGAAGTAGTTCTGCTGGAGGAAGGTGCCCTGCGGTCCGGCCGCCACCCGGCGCAGGGCGTTGCCATCGGGCGCGTATTCGTAGACGCCGGGCTCGATGCCCTCGACGTGGTTGACGAAGGCGTACATCTTGACGAGGGACAGTGCCTCGCCCTCCGGGCCGACGTCGCAGGGCAGCGCGGCCCCGGCCACCGCGGCGTGCAGCACGGCGCTCAACTGGGCTTCGCTGAGGGGCTGTTCGGCGGCGAAGCGGCCGAAGCTGCTGCGGCGGGCGCGCAGCGCGCCGCGCACGGTGGCGTCGAGCGGCGCGGGCTCGGGCAGCGCGACGGGCTCCCCGGCGCGCGGCGGGAAGGGGCGGGCGGCGGCGAGGGCCGTGCGGTCCGGCCGGTCCGTCGCGCCGAGCCGGGTGGCCGCGTGCATGGCCTCCAGGGTCTCGAACGTCCGCAGCTCACGGGACTTCTCCTGCTCCGCGTAGCGCACGCGGGGGCCGTCGGCGGGCGCCTTCGCCGGGCGGCCGGGCGCGCCGCTCGCCTCGGCGTCCCAGCGGAGCGGGATCACCGCGAAGAACCCCTCGTCGGCGGGGTCGGCGCCGAGCAGCCGGTTCAGCCGCTCCTCGTCGAACCAGAACGCGGGCTCGACGCTCAGCCCGCGGGCGCGGGCCCACATCCGCCAGCTCTGGGTGATGGTCCCGATGTCCATCGTGGTGGCGTGGTAGCTGAAGCTGTTGTATTTGAAGGCGTTCTGCCAGAACTTGATGCCGAGCACGAGGAACTGGTCGATGTCCTCGGGCAGTTCGGGCAGGTCGAGGGCGGCGCGTACGTCCGGGGTGACGTCGCCGGTGAGGAGGCGGCGCAGCGCGTGCTGCGCGGTGTCGTAGTAGTGCACGCCGGGCGTCAGCGGTCCGCTGGGGCCGTTGACCCAGTAGACGCTGACGGGGTAGAGCCCGCCGCCGGAGGCAGTGCCGCGCGCCCAGTTGGCGCCCGCGTAGAACGGCAGGGACGCGAGGTCGTCGTTGGCGTGGATGCCGAGCCGCCGCGACAGCAGCCCGTACGAGTCGCGGAGCATCCCGCCGAGCGCCGCCAGGTCGAAGGGGGCGGCGTCGGCCGGGGGCGGCAGCAGTCCGGCGTCGAGGGTCGCGGCCTCGGGGTCGTCGCCCTGGGGCAGCGGGAAGCTCTCGGCGTCGGGGTAGAACTTGCCCAGCCGGGGCTTGTCGGCCCAGTTCGGCACGTAGCCGATCGGGGGCATGCCGACCCGGCTGCGCTGCATCACCGCGCTGAGGTAGTCGTGGGCTGTCGTACCCATCTCACAGGTCCTTTCGAGCCGCGGGCCCGGCCCGCCTGGGCGCCGGTTCACGGAGGTCTGGTGGGGCGCCGGTCCGTGGGCCGGCGCTCGGGGCTTCAGGGGAAGGGGTGCGGCGCGGGGTTGAGGTCGGCGGGTTCCAGGTCGCGGTCGGCGAGGCCGGCCCGGCGCAGCCCGGTGCGCATCCGGGGCAGGTGCGGGGCCCGCTGCCGGTCCCAGCCGAAGTCGATGGGCAGCAGGCCGGGCACGATCACGCTGACCGTGTGGAGGCCGATGGCCCGCTGCTCCGGCAGCGTCTGGTCGACGGCGATGGTGTCGAACCCCTCGGCGGCCAGCGCGGCGACGCAGCCGCGCACGTCCTGGCTCAGGTCGTCGGAGGGGCGCAGGGCGCGGTCCGGGTCGCGGTACGCCTCGTCGAGCGGGCGGAGCGGTGCGCGGTCCGCGCCCGCCTCGCCCAGCAGGAACGCGGCGTGCCGGGCCATCTCCGGGAGCCCGTACACCAGCGGGTGGTCGTGCAGGGCGCGTACCTTGCCGAAGTCGGCTGCCATGGCCTTGAGTTCGGCGCGGTTCCACTCCGTGCGGCGGCGCAGGTGCAGCGAGTCGGTGGCGATCTCCGCCAGTCCGGCCCGCAGCGCCGCTTCGGGGTCGAGGCTCGCGCCCGCGCCGAAGCACAGGGCGCCCTCGCCGCCGTCCACGCGCGTGGCGGTCGCGATGACGACGGGGACGGGCAGGGTCATCCGGGCGTCGAAGAACCGTGCTTCGTAGCCGTACATCGCGAGCCGGTCGACCATCTCGCGGGTGGCGGCGTCCCGGCTGCTGTGCGGGTCGAGTTCGGGCAGCGCGGGCCGCCCGTACCAGGTCAGCAGGAACGCGTCGCGCTCCACCAGCTCCATCAGCCCGTAGTAGAGGGCCTCGGACAGCGAGCCGCCGGAGGCGCAGCCGTTGGAGCACTCCTGGACGAACCGCTGTTCCAGCGGGGCCGAGTGGTAGTACGTCAGGATCTCCGGTACGAGCACGGGCCGTTCGTCGCGGAGCGAGTGGCCCCACACCCAGGGGATGCGAGCGTCCTCGCTGAACGGCCGTACGCGCGACTGCGCGGCGTAGAACGCGTCCGGGTAGACCCCGCACTCGCGCGGGTCCAGGACCCGGTCGGGCCCCTCGCGCAGCTCGGCGAGGGAGGCGACGACGCTGGTGGCCTTGGCGCGGGAGCGCATGCCCGCGTACCGCTCCAGCCCCTCCAGCACGCCGATGCGGACGCTGTCGCCGTAGCGGTAGGAGTGCCCGCCCCAGAACGTCTCGTGCAGGTAATGGCCGGTCCGCAGCCCGAAGTTGCCGACCGTGGAGGCCGTGGTCGGGGCGTCGAGTTCCCGCGCGACGCCTGCGCCGAGCATGCCGCAGACGGGGTTGGCGAACGCCGTCAGCGGGATGTCGAGGTCGTCGAGGTTCCGTACCCGGAACGAGCCGGGGGCGGTCTTCGGCGACGGGTCGAGGGCGACCGGCGCGGGCGCGTCGGCCGGCCGCCGGTCGCAGGCCGGGCACTGCGGGTCGGGCACCAGCGGGAAGGAGCGGACGCGCAGGTTCTCCAGGTTCAGCCGGTGGACCAGCGGATAGCCGCCCTCGCCGGGGGTGGACCCGGCGGCCTGGGAGGCGATGAGCGCGGCCAGCGCGTCGAGCGCGAACGGCGTCAGGTGCGGCGGCTCCCCGGCGGCGCGGGTCGGGCCGCCGAGTTCGAGCGCGTCGCGCAGCGGCTTGTGGCGCACGGCCTGCCAGCGCCGGGCGAGGCAGTGGCCGCACGGCCGGCTCTGAGCGCCGGGGGGCGGTACGGGGCCGAGGACGGCGGTGTGCCCGTACACGTAGACGGGGACGACGGGCCGGTCCCCCGCCCCCAGGGCGGCGGGCGGCGCGGCGGACAGCTCGTCCCGGACGCCGAGCGGCAGCACGGCGATCGTCAGCTCGCGGTCCGTACGGCCCGCGAGCCGTGCGCGCAGGGCCTGTTCGGCGGCCGCGGCCCAGGGCTCGGCCGTCTTCAATAGCTCCGGGGACTCCGCGACAGCCGTGGTGCGGGAGCCTTCCATGAGGCCGGTCATGCGGTCTTCCGGCCGGTCAGCAGGGCGCGTACGGCGTGCATGCCGCCGAGCAGCAGGTCGTCGGAGGCGGTCGGCACGACGAGCACGTCGCGGCCGGCGGCACGCAGCCGGTCGAGCACCGCCTCGGGCGTGGTGGCGGCGGTCAGGTCCGGCGCGGCCGTGCCGGAGACGGCCACGGCGGCCGGTTCGAACGCGGCGAGCAGCGCGTCCCCGGTGTCCGGCGCCGCGCCCTCGGGGTCCTCCCGCGTCAGCTGGACGCGGCCCGCGAGGTCGCGCAGCGCGGTCATCGCCGCGCCCTGCCAGGTGATGTCCGCGCCGATCGCCCAGCGGCCCCCGGCGGCCCGCGCGAGGAGCACGTACGCGCCGGACTCGGCGGACTCTCCGAGGTCGAGCAGCTCGATCCCGGTCTCCAGGTTGGCGGCGGACCGCACGAGGAAGCGGAGTTCGGCGTCGTCCTCCAGCGCGGTCAGCGGGATTTCGGTGACGTTCCGCGCGCCCCGCGCGGTCGCTTCGAGCGCGTCGTAGGCGAGCGCGGACATCAGCGCGTGGTGCAGCGCCTCGGGCAGCGAGCCGCCCGCCCCGGCGCCCGCGCTGGTCGGCACGTACGCGCGGGCGGCGTTGTGCGCCCCGAACGTACGGACCGCCGCCGCCGGCACGAGGGCCCGCTCGCCGCAGGAGAGCGACGTGGCCGTCACCCACTCCTCGACGGAGTCGGCCGCGACGGGCAGGCCGCTCGCGGTGGAGAGGGAGGCGGGGGCGACGGTGGGCAGCACGGCGCGGGCGTCGGCGAGCGCCGTGCCGCGCAGCACGCCGGGCAGCGGCACCGCGTGGTCCACGTAGACGGTGACGGCGGTGCGCAGGGCCCGCAGCCGGGCCCCGGCGGCGTGGTGCACGTCGAAGGCCGCGACGGTGCGCCGCCGCCCGCCGCCGGTGCCGAGCACGAGCCGCCCGGCCTTCAGCGGCGTCTGTGTCAGGTCGTCGTCGGCGAACCGGGTGAAGACCCCGGCGGCGGCGCCGACCAGCTCGCTCTCGGCGTTCAGCTGCTCCAGCACGGCCTCGGCGTCGTCGGCGGTCGGGGCGGTGGCGACGTGCGGGGCTTCGGGCAGCGTCCCGGCGACGGCGGGCGCGGCGGGGCGGCCGTCGGCTTCGCGGCAGAACGAGCAGTCGGGGTGCGGGAGTACGCGCTCGGTGAGGGTGTCCATGGAGTCGAGCTCCTGGACGATGATCCGGCCCTCGGTCTCGGCGGGCGGGGCCTGGGCGGTCATCCGGAACACCTCGTAGCCGAGGAGGTTGCCGAGCTGGGCCGCCGGGTTCTGGCCGAGGGCGGCGTCGGACGCGCGGGCGCCGGGGAGGCTCACCCGGCTCCAGACGTCGGCGGCGGCGGTCGTGCCCTCCTCGTTGGCGGCGAGCCGGAGCATGGCACAGGCCCAGCAGCCGGGCCGGCCGGCGGACATCGAGGGGCCGGCGACGGCGCGGTCGCCGAGGACCGTCAGCGGGAGCACGCTGCGGCCGGCCGGGATGCCCTCCGTGAGGAGCCGGTGGATCTGGCGGGGGGCGTCGGGGCCGGTGCAGACGACGACGTCGTACGCGCCGAGGTCGGCCCAGCCCAGCGGCTCGCCGCCGCCCTCGGGCAGCCGGCCCAGCTCGACGGGCGCGCCGCGCCCGGTGAGCCGCTCGGCCTCGGCCCGTACGGCGCCGAGGCCGCCCGGCGCCGCGTCGTCGTCGGCCCCGTCGGGTCCGGGCGCCACATCGACGCGGGCGCCGCCGTTGCGCACGATGGACAGGGCGCACCAGCGGGCTACGGGGCCGTCGCCGAGGACCGCGACGCGGCCGGCGCGGAACCGGGCGAAGCGCTCGGCCGCGCCGTCCTCGAAGTGGTCGATGTAGTTGATCTGCGGAGCGAACTCCTCGGTCACCTCGGCCGGGAGCGCGGGCCCGGCCGCCTCGTCCTCGGGCACGGGGCGGGCGAAGCCGCGGTCGTACAGCGTCCCGACGAGGTCGGTCACCATGGTGCGGCGGTCCTCGGGGAGCCCGGCGCACAGGTCGCCGACCCGGTGCCGGCCGTTGAGGTGGGGGACGATCAGCGAGGCGAACCGGTAGGCGGACTTCGCGGCGAGGTGGAAGCCGCCGTGGGCGTTGTGGAAGAGCACGCCCTCGCTCGTCTCGGTGAAGAGGACGTCCCGGCCGATGCGGGGGCGGGTGCCGGCGAGCTTCTCGTACGCGGCATTCGCTGTGTTTGCCGTGGTCGCTGTGGTCTCGGTGATCTCAGTGGTCATTCTCGGAACCCTTGTCAGGTGGGGGCGCCCGGCCGCAGACGGACCGCGCGTGGTCGGACGGCCGCGGGTGAGCGGGCAGCCGTGTGCTCGGCGTCGGTCCGGCGGGGCCGGTCCGGCGGCGTCGAGGAGGTTGAGTTGTGGAAGGTCCGGGAAGCCCGGCGAGCGCGGGGGCGCTTCCCGGAGTTCTGTCGGTCGGAGTTCTGTCGGTCGGAGCTCTGTCGGTCGCGGTTCGATCGGTCGCGGTTCGGCCGGCCCGGCGCGGCCCGGGGGGACGGACCGGGCGCGGCCGGCCGGCTCAGTTGGAGAGCGCCACGCCCGCGTCACGCCGTACGAAGGCCCGTAGCAGCGCGGGCATCCGGTACTGGCCCGGCGCGTCGCCCTCCAGCAGGCTCGCGTCGATCAGCTGGTCCAGCACCGCCGAGGCGTCGACCAGCGAGAGCCGCAGCGCGGCGGCGCACTCGTCCAGGGACAGGAGCTGCTGCGGGCTGTTGCCGAGGGTCTGGCAGGCCCGGATCGCCGGGAGGCTGAGCCGGCCGAGGAAGGTGCCGAAGGTCTGGGCCAGCGACATGTCGGGGGTGCCGACGACGGAGAGCCGCCCCACCGGGTCGTCGCGCAGCCACGCCACGTCGTCGGCGATCTGGTGGCGCGGGCGGAGCAGCAGCCGGGTGGCGGCGATGCGCAGGGAGAGGGGGAAGTGGCCGCACAGCTCGGCCAGCTCGTCCGTCGGGCCCTGTTCGGCGGCGACCCGGCGGTGGCCGAGGACCGAGGAGAGCAGGGCGCGCGATTCGCCGGGGGCCAGCGCGCCGAGCCGGTAGACGCCGGCGCCGCGGCTCGCGGCGAGGCCGGCCAGGCTCATCCGGCTGGTGATGACGGCCGCGCTGCCCTTGGCGGTGGGCAGGGCCGCCTGGATCTGTTCCATGCTGGAGACGTCGTCGAGGACGACGAGGGTGCGCCGCTCGCCGTCGCCGCCGTTCGCGGCGGACGCGGGCAGCGGGCGCGGCGCGCCCGCCGCGTCCCCGCCGTCGGGGTCCTCGGGGCCGACGCGCACGAAGTACTGGCCGTCGGGGAAGGCGTCGCGCACCTGCTGGGCGATGTGCACCGCGAGGGCGGTCTTGCCGATGCCGGGCGGGCCGGAGATGACGGCGAGGGCCGGGCCGCCGCGGTCGGCGGTGAGCTGCTCGACCAGCTCGGCGCTCTCGCGCTCGCGGCCGGTGAAGTCGGGCAGGTCGGCGGGGAGCGCGAGGCCGGGGTCGTACGGGCCGGGGGCCGGGGCCGCGCCGCGCGCCGCCTCGGACGGGGCGGGGGCGTCGGGCGCGTCGGGGCCCATGGACTCGCCGCGCAGGATGGTCATCTCCAGCCTGCGGAGCGACGGTCCGGGGTCCACGCCGAGCTCCGTGCTCAGGTACTCCTTGACGGTGCGGTACTCGGCGAGGGCGTCGGACTGCCGTCCGGTGCGGTAGAGGGCCTCGATCAGCCGTTCCCAGAACCGCTCGTGACCGGGGTGGGCGCGGGCCACCGAACGGAGTTCGGGGAGCGCCTGGCGACACCTGCCCAGCGAGAGCTCGACGTCGAAGCGGCGTTCGGCCGCGCGCAGCCACTCCTCGCGGAGGGCGGGCACCTCGTCCCGGTGCAAGACCTCGGACTGCACGTTCGAGATCGGCGGGCCCTCCCAGAGGGCGAGGGCCTCGCCGAGCAGCCGGGACTCCTCCTCGGGCGCCTCGGCGCGCTCGGAGGCGCGCAGCAGCTCGCGGAAGCGCGCGAGGTCGAGGGTGGAGCCGTCGACCGGGAGCCGGTACCCGCCGGGCATGGTCTCGATGGCGTCGTTGGAGATGCCGAACTTCGCGAAGAGGCGGCGCAGCCGCATGACGTACGTGTGCAGGGTGGCCTTGGCGGTGGCGGGCGGCGTCTCGCCCCAGACGGCGCGCTGCAGGAACTCCGTGGAGACCACGGCTCCGGGCCTCAACAGCATTGCGGCGAGCAGCGTGGTCGGTTTAGAGGGTGGAAGGGCGACGGTGCTTTCCCCGTCGGAAATACTCATCAGGCCCAGCACAGAGAATCGAACCGCAGCGCACAAACCAGCCCCCATTACTTTACGCTTCAATCAATGGGGCGCCCACCACGGCAGCGCACGACAGGTCCAAACCATCCCTGCCCCGCGCGCCGACTGGACCGCTTAGGCCACGCCTAATCAGTCAGTACGACCAGATCGCCCCCGAATCGCCACTGCACCGTACATACACCCATGCCTGAGGTCAATCGTCGTTTCCACAGGTCAAGGCACCCAAGTCGATACATCCCAGGCGCACTCGCGCCACCGGGCAGAGGAACGGAAAAAGCAAAGAAAATGCAAAACCCCTCCCGGCGCGATGCACGCCGGGAGCATTAGCGAGCGATGCCGCCAAGTCGCTTTGGACCCACTACGTCCGATTCACCGGCAGAGCGACATCATTCACGAGAAAGCCCTATGCCGACGCTCTGACAAACCTCGGACACTTCGCTGACACTTCACTGACACGCACATCCGCGATGACGCGCCCCTTGACGTCCCGCAATGAATAGGCGGAGCCTTTGCCAGGGCATCGCCGCTAACGCGGTGCGGAGCCGAAATGACGGGGGAGAAAACAGAGATGGGATTTCAGCGCCCCGGCGGCGCGCGCCCGGACGGCCCGGAGCCCGGACCGCCGCGGACCCCGCGGACCGGCGCCCGCGCCCGGCGCGAAAAGGCGTGGAACCGTCCGCTCCCGCCCTGCTAACCTCCCCCGCCATGACGAGCCCCGAGTCCGACAGAGCCTGACCGCCGGTGTTCCGGCGGTCGCCGCCGCCCCGCTGAGCTGATCCTGAGCCCGCGCCCGTAACGGGCCGCCGGGCCGTTCAGCCCCTCGGCGCGCGGCACTTCCCGCCGGATCACCGCAGCGCGGGCCGCCGGCCCGGGCGGGACCGGACCGACGCCTTCCGCGTCGCGCTCCCCCGCCGCCGGCCCCCGCGTACGCATCTGCCCTGCGGTCGATCTCGCTTACGCACTCGGGAAGTTCCCTCATGCCATTCGTCGTCTACGTACTCGGGCTGGCCGTCTTCGCCCAGAGCACGTCGGAGTTCATGCTGTCCGGCCTCGTCCCGGACGTCGCCACCGACCTCCATGTGTCCATCTCCCAGGCCGGGTTGCTGACCTCGGCCTTCGCCATCGGAATGATCGTCGGTGCGCCGCTGCTGGCCGTGGCCGCCCAGCGCCGGCCCCGGCGGGGCGCGCTGATCGCGTGCCTCGTCGTGTTCGCCGCGGCGCATGTCGTCGGCGCGCTCACGCCGAGCTACGGCGTGCTCCTGCTGACGCGCGTCGTCAGCGCGTTCGCCAACGCGGGCTTCTGGGCGGTGGCCACCGGAGCCGCCGTCAGCCTGGCCGCCCCCGACGCCAAGGGGCGCGCGATGTCCGTCGTGCTCGGCGGCGTCACCCTCGCCTGCGTCGCGGGCGTGCCGGGCGGGGCGCTGCTCGGCCAGCAGTGGGGGTGGCGGTCGGCGTTCTGGGCGGTGGCCGCGGCGTCGGCGCTCGCCGTCGTCGCCGTCGCGCTGACGGTGCCGCCGGCCCCCGCCGAGCCGGTCCGTACGAGCCTCCGCACCGAGCTGCGGTCCCTGCTCGGGGGCGAGTTGCTCGTCGCGTACGGCATGAACGCCCTGGTCCAGGGGGCCACGTTCTGCACCTTCACCTACCTGGCGCCGCTGCTCACGGGCGTCACCGGGCTCGGCGCGGGCCGGGTGCCGATGATGCTGGTGCTGTTCGGGGCGGGCGCGGTGGCCGGGATCGCGGTCGGCGGCCGGATCGCGGACGCGCGGCCGTACACGGTCCTGGCCTGCGGCATGACGGCGCTGGCCGGCGGCTGGGCGGTGCTCGCCCTGACGGCCGAGAGCCCGGCGGCGGCGGTCGCGCTGGTCTTCCTCCAGGGTCTCCTCGCCTTCGGCATCGCGCCCGTACTGACCTCCCGCGCCTTCTATCTGGCCGACCACGCGCCCACCCTCGCGGGCGGCTTCACGACCGCGGCCTTCAACATCGGCAACACGGCCGGCCCGTGGTTCGGCGGCCTCGCCATCGACGCGGGCCTCGGCTACCGGTCCCCGGTCTGGGTCAGCGCCATGATGATGGCCGCCGCGCTGGGGACGCTCGGGGCGGCGGTCGCGCTGCGGCGGAAGCGGCGGGTCCGCGCACCCGCCCCCACGTACCTCACATAAGACGATAATTCTCGTGACACCCTGACCCCGTGACTACTTCAACGGACAAGGCGGCGGCCGTCGGCGACGGCGCCCTCCGGCTGAGGGCGCCGGAGCACCGGCTGGAACGCAGGGTCGTCTGGTACTGGACGGTCCACTCCCTGCTCGGCTGGCTGGCGTTCGCGGCGGCCCAGACGGTGTGGATGCTGCTGCGGGACGACGGACCGGTGGAGTGGCACCAGTGGGGGCTGATCCTCACCGCCGCGCTCGGGGCGGTGCACGTCGCGGTGATGCCGCCCTGGCGCTACCGCGTGCACCGCTGGGAGACGACGCCCGAGGCGATCTACACCCAGACCGGCTGGTTCGTGGAGGAGCGCCGGATCGCGCCCATGTCGCGAGTGCAGACCGTCGACAGCGAACGCGGGCCGCTGGAGCGGCTGTTCAACCTGACCAACGTCACCGCCACCACGGCGTCGGCCGCCGGCCCGATCAAGATCCACGGTCTCGACCACGCCACCGGGCAGCGGCTCGTCGCCGACATCACGGCCGCGGCGCAGGCTTCTCGCGGGGACGCGACGTGAGTGATGTGAGCGACGTGAGTGATGTGAGTGACGTGAGTGATGTGAGTGACGTGAGCGACATGCACGAGGCGGGCGGCGGGCACGAGGCGGGCGGCGGGCACGAGGCGGGCGACACGGACGGTACGGGCGGTACGGGCGGTACGGGCGGTACGGGCGGCCCCGCCGGGCGGTCCGCCGACGCCCCCTGGAAGCGGCTGAGCCCGCGCATGCTGTTCGTCCACCCGGTCCAGGAACTGGGCAAGACCGCCCCGGCGCTGATCGTCGCCCTCGTCGCCGGGTCGGGCTCCGGCCACCGCCACGTCTACGCCCTCGGCGCCGGCGTGCTGACCGTCATCCTCGCGCTGCTCCGCTGGTACACCACCACCTACCGCATATCCCCCGAACTCGTCGAGCTGCGCAAGGGATTGCTGCGCCGCCAGGTCAGCTCCGTCCCCATGGACCGGGTGCGAGCGGTCGATCTCACCGCGCACGTGGCGCACCGCGTCCTCGGCCTCACCCGCGTCACCGTGGGCACCGGGCACACCGCCGAGTCGGACGAGGACGAGCTGAAGCTCGACGCGCTGACGCGGGAGGAGGCGACGCTGCTGCGGGAGCAGCTGCTGGGCGCGGCGCGGTCCGTCGACCGCCACGCGGAGCCGGTACGGACAGACGCCGACCGTCCCGCACCGGCTCCCGCCGAAATGGCCGGCCCGGCGGCACCGGCCGAACCGCCGCTGGCCCGGATGCGCCCCGGCTGGCTGCGCTTCAGCCCGTTCTCGTACTCGGGCTTCGTCGTCCTCGTCGTCCTCGTGTGCGTACTGATGGAAGCCGGCCTCGACGTACGCCACATGGGCCCCGTCGACAGCGTGGTCAGCGGAATCGGCGGCGGTCACGGCCCGGGTCCGGTCATCGAGGCGGTGCTGGCCGTGCTGGTCCTGGGGACGCTCCTCAACGTGTCCCAGTCCGTGATGAAGTACTGGAACTTCTCCCTCCACCGCCGTCGCGGCGGCAGCCTGGAGACCACGCACGGACTCCTCACCACCCGCGCCATCACCCTGGAGGAACGGCGGGTGCACGGCGTGGAGGTCGGCGCGTCCCTGCCGGTGCGGCTGCTCGGCGGGGCGCACTGCCTCGCGATAGCCACCGGGGTGCGCGGCCCGCAGCACAACGCGATGCTCGTGCCGCCGGGGCCGCGCGACGAGGTCGTACGGGCGGCCGGCGCCGTGCTCCGCGCCCCGGACGCGCTGACCGGCCCGCTGGTGCCGCACGGCGCGGCGGCGCTCCGCCGCCGGTACGTCCGGGCCCTCTGGCCGTGCGCCCTGGCCGTCCTGGTGCTCGGCGCGCTGTGGTGGGACGGCGACGTCCCGCTCCTGGCCTGGCTCGCCTCGGCGCTCCTGCTGCCGGCCGGCGCGCTGCTCGCCCGCGACCGCTACCGCTCCCTCGGCCACGCGCTGTCCGACGACTACCTGGTCATCGGGCACGGAGAGGGCGCCGGGGCCCGCCGGCGGGTGGCGCTCGCCCGCGAGGGCATCATCGGCTGGAACGTACGCCGGTCGCTGTTCCAGCGCCGGGCGGGCGTACTGACGCTGACCGCCACCACGGCCGCCGGGCGCAAGGGGTACGCGGTACAGGACATCGACGCCAAGGAGGCCGTACGGCTCGCCGAGGAGACCGTGGCGGGACTGCTGACACCGTTCCTCGTCGCGGAACCCGATCCGGCCAATCCGGCCGGGGCGGCCGGGGTGGCCGGGGTGGCCGGGGGAACCGGGCCAGCGGAGATGGTCGGGACAGCCGAGACGGCCGGAGGAACCGGGACGGCGGAGATGGCCGGGACCGCGGAGCTGGCTGGCGCGACCGGGACAGCCGGGGCAGTGGGGGCAGTCGGGGCAGCCGAGAAGGACGGCCCGAAAGCCGCGGGGGCCGTTTCGGAGCTCTGAGGCCGTGGCGCCGGGTGCTGGGCCGCAGCGGGTGTTGGGGCGTTACGGGCGTAGCGGGCGTCGGGGCCGGAGCGGAACCCTCCGGCCTTGGCCCAGCGCCGAGGCGACAGTCGCGCCCTGAGGCCGCATCAGCTGCCGGGGCTACAGCGAGCGCTGAGAGCCGCAGCAGAACCCTCCGCCCCTTGCCCAGCGCCGCAACCATAGCCGGGCGCCCAGCCCGCAGACCGGCCCTGCGGCCGCGGCCGAGCCCTGAACGTAGCCGGGCGCCGAGCCCGCAGCGCAGCCCAAGGCCGTAGCCGTACGCCCGCGGCAGCGGTTCCGTACCGTCGCCGCCGGGCGGCGACACCACCCGGCCCCCCACGCCGCCTCCGGCGGCCTCGGCGCTCCCTCCCGGCTCCGAGGCCCTCGACACCGCACGACCCGTACGGCGGCCCGCCCCCACGCGGCGCAGCCGCCCGTCAGCGCAGGTACACCGGCAGCGAGTCCATCCCGAAGACGGCCGAGTACTTGCGGAAGGAGAGTTCCTCCGCCGGTACGGCCAGCCGCAGGCCCGGGAACCGGCGCAGCAGCGCCGGATAGGCGGCGCGCAGCTCCATGCGGGCCAGCTCGGCGCCGATGCAGCGGTGGATGCCGTGGCCGAAGGCGAGGTGCGAGGAGGCGGCGGGGCGGGTGGGGTCGAAGGTGTCCATGTGGGAGCCGAGGGAGGAGTCCCGGTCGGCGCCGCTCAGGGAGCAGAGCACGACGTCCCCGGCGGATATCTGCTCGCCCGCGATCTCCATGTCCTCGCGGGCGAAGCGCGGGAAGGCCACCTGAACCACCGTCAGGTACCGCAGCAGCTCCTCCACGAAGGGGTCGACGGCCGCGTCCTCGTCGCGGAGGGCGACGAGGTGCTCCTCGTTCTGGAGGAAGACGAGGGTGCCGAGGGCGAGCATGCTGGCGGTGGTCTCCAGGCCGCCGGTCAGCACGCCGTCGGCGAGGCCCGCGAGCTCCTCGTCGTCGATGTCGTCGCCGTGCTCCTTGACCAGCATGCCGAGCAGGCCGTCGCCGGGGTTCTCGCGCTGCTTCTTGACGATGTCGCGCAGGTAGGAGAGCGACTCGGATATCGCGCCGAGCGAGGCGTCGGCCCCGGCGAAGAGGTCGAAGCGGGTGGTGCCGAGCCGCTGGAACTCCTCGCGGTCCTCGTACGGGACGCCGAGCAGTTCGCAGATGACCAGCGAGGGGATCGGCATGGCGAACGCCTGGACGAGGTCGACGGGGTCGCCGTCCTTCCCCAGCGCCTCCATCTCGTCGAGCCGCTCCTCGACGAGGTCGTGGATGCGCGGGGTGAGCCTGCTGAGCCGCCGCATGGTGAATTCGGGGGTCAGCAGGCGGCGCAGCCGGGAGTGGACGGGCGGGTCGCTGAAGCCGAGCCCGCCGGGGTTGTGGTTCTCGGTGACACCGGCGTTGCCGACGAGGTTGGAGAAGTCGTTGCTGAAGCCGTTGGTCCGGCCGAGCACCGTGCGCGCCTCGTCGTACCCCGTGACCAGCCACACATTCATGCTGAGCGGCACGGAGAGCTTCGCGATCGGGGACTTTTCCCGCATTGCGCCCAGCTCGGGCACCGGGTCCATGCCGGTACGGCGCAGCGGCATCAACGTGGACTCGGGGAGGAGCCCCGCCTTGGACAGATCAAAACCACCCTTGCGGACATTTGCCAGAAAGCGACGGGTCAGCCAGGCGCTGACACGCGTACGAATGTTCATCATGCGCGCAATACTGCCCGGTCCCGCCCCCTTCGCGCCCCGGCGGACAGGCTCATCGCCAGGAGGGCGAGGGCCGCGAGTGCGCCGCCGCACCACAGCACGGCGGTGAGCGAGAAGGCGTCGAGCACCCGGCCGCCGACGAGCGCGCCCAGCGCGATGGCCGCGTTGAAGGCGGCGACGAAGAGGGACGACGCCGATTCGCGGGCGTGCGGGGCGAGGGCCAGCAGCCAGGTCTGGACGGTGACGGAGACCCCGCCGTAGCCGAGGCCCCACGCCACGACGAGGACGATCGCCCCCGGCACCGTACGGCCGAGCACGGGCGCGAGCAGGATCGACGCGGCCAGCAGCCCGGTGAGGGCCAGCAGCGTCCGGCGCGGGGCGCGGATCGCCCTGGCGCCGGCCAGGAAGTTACTGGCGACCCCGGCCAGCCCGTACCCGAGGAGGAGCCCGCTGATGAGGGTCGGAGTGATGCCGGCGACGTCTTCGAGCACCGGCCGGATATAGGTGTAGGCCGCGAAGTGGCCGGTCACGAGCAGGAGCGTGACGACGATGGCGCCGCGCACCCGGGTGTCGCGCAGCAGCGCGGGCACGTCGTCCAGGCGGGCGGGCCGGGTCACCGGGAGCGGGGTCATGGTCAGCCAGAGCGCTGCCAGCACCACCGCCGAGAGAGCGGCCATGGCGGTGAACCCGGCGCGCCAGTCGGCGATTTCGCCGAGCTGGGTGCCGGCCGGGACGCCGAGCACGGAGGCGACGGCGATGCCGCTGAACGCGAGCGAGGTGGCGGTGCCCGCGTTCCGCTCCGGCACCAGCCGTACGACGAGGCTCGCCACGATCGACCAGACGCCGCCGATGCTGACGCCGACCAGGACGCGGGCGGCGAGCAGTACGGCGAAGTTCGGGGCGAGGGCGGAGACCGCGTTGGCGGCGAGCAGCAGCGCGATGAGCGCGCACAGCAGCAGCCGCCGGTCGACGCGGGCGCAGCCGAGGGTGACGGCGGGGGCCGAGACGGCGGCCACGATGCCGGGCACGGTCACGACCAGGCCGGCCACTCCGTCCGTGACGTGCATCGACGCGCCGATGGGGGTGAGCAGGCCGATGGGCAGCATCTCGCTCGTGACGTCCGCGAAGGTGGCGACGGCGACGGCGAAGACCGCGAGCCAGCCGCGGCGGGTGGCCGTGGCCGGGGCGGCGGGGAGTTCTTCGGTGGTGCGTGACATGTCCCAAGCCTTTTCCCGTGCGGCGGCGGGAACAACAGTGAAGGTCTCATCCTTGGATGAGGCGGGCTAATCGATGCGACCGGCGGGACTGGCGGGACCGATGGGACCGACGGGACCGGCAGTACTGACGGGGCCGACGGGATCGGCAGGACCGACGGGGCCGATGCGACCGACAGGACCGACAGGACCGATGCGACGGACGGGGCGGCGGGGCGTGGGCGGACTGGAGATGCGGGAGCTGGAGTGTTTCCTCGCGCTGAGCGAGGAGCTGCACTTCGGGCGCGCGGCGGAGCGGCTGTACGTGTCCCAGGGCCGGGTCAGCCAGCTGCTGCGGTCGCTGGAGGCCCGGATCGGGGCGCGGCTGCTGGACCGCACCAGCCGCCGGGTGGCGCTGACCCCGCTCGGCGCCCGCTTCCTGGCGGAGCTGCGCCCGGCGTACGACACGCTGCACGGCGCCGTCGAGAGCGCCCGCGCCGCGGCGCGGGGCCTCGCGGGCGTCGTGCGCGTCGGCTTCCAGGGCAACGTGGACGAGCAGGTCACGGAGGCCGTACGGGCGTTCCGCGCGCTGCACCCCGACTGCGAGGTGGAGATCGTGGAGGTGGACCTGGGCGATCCGTTCGGGGCGGTGCGGCGGGGCGCGGTGGACGCGGCGATCGTGCTGATGCCGGTGGCGGAACCGGATCTGGTCGTCGGCGCGGTGTTCCCCTCGCAGCCGCAGACGCTGGCCGTGTCCGTGCGCCACCCGTTCGCGCGCCGGGCGTCCATCGGCGCGGAGGAGCTGGCGGGCGGCCCGCTGATAGGCGTGGCGGGGCCCGCGCCCGCGTACTGGCTGGAGTTCATGGCGCCCCCGGTCACCCCCGGCGGCCTCCCGATCCCGCGCGGCCCGCTGGTGCGGACGAACCAGGAGGCGCTGCTCGCGGTCGCGGCGGAGCGGGGCGCGATGGTCTTCTGCGCGCCGACGGCGGCGTACTACGGGCGGCGGGACATCGTCTTCGTGCCGGTCACGGGGCTGCCGCCGTCGACGCTGTGCGTGGTGTGGCCGCGCCACGCGGAGACGGAGCGGGTACGGGCGTTCAACCGGGCGGTGGCCACGGGGCTGGCGTCGCCGTCTCCTGCCGCCCCGGCGCCCACCCCTGTGCCCACGCCCGCCGCCGATCAGGGAACAAGGGAACATGCGGGCTGATTAACAACATCCATAAGGGACATAAGTCGCATAACTTGCTAGGTTGCAGCCCATGAGCGCAACGCCGGCAGACGCTCCCCCTCCCCTCCTCCGGCTCCCCAAACGGCGGGGCACGGAACTGTTCCTCCTCGTCGGGGCCGTGCTGGTCTCGGTCTACGGCTACGTCGCCACAGGGCTGGCCGCCGAGGACACGGTCCCCAAGGACGCCGTGAGCTACGGCGCGGGCCTCGGCGTCCTCGCCCTCCTCGCGCATCTCGTGGTCCGGCTGCGCACCCCGTACGCCGATCCGCTGCTGCTGCCCATCGCCGTCCTGCTCAACGGCATCGGCCTGGTCCTCATCTACCGGCTCGACCTGGAGACCCCGAAGAACCAGGCCGCGCCCACCCAGCTCATCTGGTCCACGCTGGGCGTCGCCCTGTTCATCGCGGTCGTCCTCTTCCTCCGCGACCACCGGCTGCTCCAGCGCTACGCCTATATCTTCGTCGTCGCCGCGCTCGTCCTGATGGTCGTGCCGATCGGCTTCCCGGCCATCAACGGCGCCAAGATCTGGATCCGGATAGGCGCGTTCTCCATCCAGCCCGGCGAGTTCGCCAAGATCCTGCTCGCGGTCTTCTTCGCCGCGTACCTCTCGGCCAACCGGCACGCCCTCGCCTACACCGGCCGCAAGATCCGCCGCCTCCAGCTGCCCACCGGCCGGGTGCTCGGCCCCGTCGTCGCGATCTGGCTGGTCAGCGTCGGCGTGCTGGTGCTGGAGCGGGACCTGGGCACCTCGCTGCTCTTCTTCGGCCTCTTCGTCGTGATGCTGTACGTGGCCACCGGCCGCACCGGCTGGATCGCGGTCGGCCTGCTGCTGTGCGCGGTCGGCGCGGTGGCCGTCGGCTCCCTGGAGCCGCATGTGCACAGCCGCGTGGAGGACTGGCTGCACCCCTTCGCCTCCATCGACGCGGGCAAGGGCGCCTCCCAGCTCGCCCAGTCGCTCTTCGCCTTCGGCGCGGGCGGCATCCTCGGTACGGGCCTGGGCCTGGGCCACTCGTATCTGATCGGCTTCGCGATGAAGTCGGACTTCATCCTGGCCACCGTCGGCGAGGAGTTGGGGCTCACGGGCCTGACCGTGGTGTTCCTGCTGTACGCGTTCCTGGTGGCCCGCGGCTACCGCGCCGGGCTGGCGCTGCGCGACCCCTTCGGCCGGCTGCTCGCCATCGGCCTGGCCTCCATCCTCGCGCTCCAGGTCTTCGTGATCGCGGGCGGCGTGATGGACCTGATCCCGCTGACCGGCATGGCGATGCCGTTCCTCGCGCAGGGCGGCTCGTCGGTCGTCACCAACTGGATCATCATCGCGCTGCTGATGAAGATCAGCGACAGCGCGCGCCGACCGCACCCGACGGCGGCGGCGACGGGCGTCGTCGCACCGTCCGCGCCGGGCGCGGGGCCGCGGGACGAATTCAACGGCCTGGACGATCCGTACGGCCCCGAGGAGGACGAACGGTGATCCGCTACATCCGGCGCGCCGCGGCCTTCTGCCTGCTCCTGCTGGTGGCGCTGCTCCTCAACGCCGGCCGCATCCAGGTCTTCAAGGCCGACGACTACGACAAGAACCAGGCCAACCGGCGCCAGACCATCGCCCGTTACAACCAGCCGCGCGGCGACATCCTCGTCGGCGGGAAGCCGGTGACCGGCTCCAAGGACAGCGGCCAGCAGCTGCGCTACGAACGCACGTACCGGCAGGGCCCGTTGTACGCGGCGGTGACCGGCTACGCCTCGCAGACGTACGGCACCTCGCTCCTGGAGAACGCCGAGGACGACGTGCTCTCCGGCGCCGACTCGCGCCTCGCGCCGCTCCCGTTCTGGAACGAGGTCACGCGCGGGCAGCAGCCCAGCGGCAGCGTGCACACCACGATCGACGCGGCCGCGCAGCAGGCCGCGTTCGACGGCCTCGGCGGCAAGCGGGGCGCGGTCGCGGCCATCGAACCGGGCACGGGCAAGGTGCTCGCGCTCGCCTCCACCCCCTCGTACGACCCGAACGTGATCTCCGGCACCGGCTCGGCGGTGACGCGCGACTGGTCGCTGCTCAACGGGGCCGACTCCCAGCCGATGCTGAACCGGGCGCTCAAGCAGGTCTATCCGCCCGGCTCCACCTTCAAGGTCGTCACCGCCGCCGCGGCCCTGGAGCACGGCGTGGTGAAGGACCCGGACGCGGCGACGGACACCCCGAGCCCGTACACCCTGCCCGGTACGACGACCCGGCTGACGAACGAGGCGGAAGGGTGCGAGAACGCGACGCTGACCCGCGCCTTCGAGGTCTCCTGCAACACCGTCTTCGCCCACCTCGGCGTGGACGTCGGGCTCGACGGGATGGCGGAGACGGCCCGGAACTTCGGCTTCAACGACGGCGGCCTGCGCATTCCGTCGGCCGTGGTGCGGAGCAATTTCGACAGCGAGATGAACGACTCGCAGGTCGCGCTCTCCGCCATCGGCCAGTACGACACCGCCGCGACCCCGCTCCAGATGGCGATGGTCTCGGCGGCGGTCGCCTCCGAGGGCGAGGTCAAGGAGCCGTACCTGGTGGACAAGATCACCGCGAAGGACGGCGACACGGTCGCCACCACCGGCCCGCAGACACTGCACCGGGCGATGAGCACCGGCACCGCCGACACCCTCCAGAAGCTCATGGTGAACGTCGTCACCAAGGGCACCGGCACCAACGCGGCGATCGACGGCGTCACCGTCGGCGGCAAGACGGGCACCGCGCAGCACGGCGTGGACAACAAAGGCACCCCCTACGCCTGGTTCATCTCCTGGGCGAAGGCCGAGGGGGACGAGCCGGCGGTGGCCGTGGCGGTCGTGGTCGAGGACGCGGCCGCGAACCGGGCCGACATCAGCGGGGGCGGCAGCGCGGCGCCGATCGCGAAGGCGGTGATGGAGGCGGTCCTGAAGCGGTGAGGCCCTCCGGTGGGGGCGGGTCCACGTATCGGACGGTCCCGCGAAAAGATGCAGGATGCAGCTAGCCTCCGGTGGCACGGCAGTGTAGGCGCGAGGAGCGCGAGGAGGCAGTGCGGTGAGTACGCCGGATACGAGTGGAAAACAGGTTGAGCAGACCGGCCGGGTGGTGGCGGCCCTGGACGGCGTGGGCGTCCGGCGCTACACCACGGGCCAGATCATCCTCGACGGGATCGACTGGACCGTACGGTCCGGGGAGCACTGGGCGCTCCTCGGCGCCAACGGGGCCGGGAAGACCACGATCCTCAAGCTCATCGGCGCGACCATGCACCCCACGACGGGTTCCGTGGAGGTCCTCGGCCACCGGCTCGGCCGCGTGGACATGCGCGAGCTGCGGGCCCTGATCGGCCTGGTCTCCTCCGCGCAGAAGGTCCCGCCGGACGCGACCGGCCACACGGTGGTGCTGACGGGCGCGACGGGGACCGTGCAGCCGCTGTGGGGCAAGTACGACGACGCGGTGCGCGAGCGCGCCCACGAACTGCTGGCCGAGCTGGACTGCAAGGAGCTGGCCGACCGCCCGTACGGCGTCTGCTCCGGCGGCCAGCGCGCCCGCATCCTCATCGCCCGCGCGCTGATGGCGGACCCGGCGCTGCTCCTCCTGGACGAGCCGTTCAACGCCCTCGACCTGCCGTCCCGCGAGGACCTCATCGACACGATGCACCGTCTGGCCGCGAGCCGCCCCGAACTGGCGACGGTCACGGTCACCCACCACCTGGAGGAACTGTCGCCGAGCATCGGCCACGCGCTGCTGCTCCGGGAGGGCCGGGTGCAGGCGCGGGGCCCGGTGGAGGAAGTGCTGACAGCGGAGCGGATGACGGGCTGTTTCGGCCGTTCGATCGAGGTGACACGGCACGAGGGCCGCTGGCTGGCGAGGTCGGGGGCGGCGGTGCGCTAGCCGCTCGCTACAGCTCGCGGCGGGGTGCTGACCGGTCGCTACAGCTCGCGTCGCATGCAGATCCGGGGCCACCGGTCGAGCCCGAGCTCGGCCTCGTGGCGCCGGATCGAGCGCAGACCGGGCGTCAGCTCGTCCTCCGCGAGGGCCCGGAAACCACACCTCTCGTAGTACGGCGCGTTCCAGGGCACCTCGGTGAAGGTGGTCAGAGTCAGGGCCCGCAGCCCGCGCCCGGCCGCCCACTCGGCGAGGTGCTCGATCAGCGCGCGCCCGACACCGCGGCGGGCGAGGTCCGGATGGACCGTCACCTGCTCGATGTGGGCGGCGCCGTCGACGAGATCGGCGATGAGGTAGGCACCGGGCCGACCGTCGGCGTCGAGGACAACCCAGGCCCGCCCGTCCTCTTGATATCGGGCGAGGTCGGCGAGGGAGGGCGGCGCGTCATCGGCGATCTCGGGCATACCGACGTCATGGAAGGCGAGCCCGCCGGCCCGTTCGATGTCCTGAAGAACGGGCAGGTCGTCGGCGGCGCAGGGCCGGATGCGGTGGGTCTCCACGATCAGATCTTAGTAAATCTGGGGAAAACTGAACCCGTACCCCTGTTCCTTGAGCCACGGCAGCAGTTCGCCGAGCGCGGCCACGGTCTCGCTGCGCTCGCCGCCCCCGTCGTGGAAGAGGATGGTGGGCCCGTTCGACAGCTCCTGCTTCACGGTGTTGATGATCCCCTGCACGCCCGGGTGCTCGAAGTCCTTGGTGTCGATGTTCCAGCCGAGGGGCCGCATGCCGTGCGCCGCCGCGATCTTCCGGCTGTCGGGCGTGAAGGCCCCACCGGGTGCCCGGTAGTACTGCACCTTCGCGCCGCCCGCCGCGCCCTCGATCATCTGCTGGGCGTCGAGGATCTGCTGCTTCTGGTAGTCGACGGAGCGGTGGTCCATGGCCGTGTTGTGGTCGATGGTGTGGTCACAGAGCCGATGCCCCGCCGCCACGACCTTCTTGACGAGCTCCGGGTGTTCCTTGGCCTGCGGCCCGATCATGCAGAACGTGGCCTTCACGCCGTTCTGCTTGAGCAGTTCGAGAACCTTGGGCGTCCACACGGGGTCGGGCCCGTCGTCGATGGTGATGTTGACGGCCTTGCCGCCGCTCTCGGTGGCGTGCACGATGTCGAGCGGAATCTTCTTCTGCGGCGTGGGCTCGGCCGCCGGGTCCTCCTGCCGCACCTGCTGCTGTCCCTTGTCGCCCCCGGAGCTGTGCGTGACCACAGCTACCGTCCCGGTGATCCCCGCGGTGGCGACCACAGCCGCGGCAACAGCCATCGCAACGCGCCGCCGGCCGGCGGTCAGTCGTGCCATGAGAACGTCCCACTCCCTCTGTGCGTCTCAGTACGGCAGGACTGAACGCGGTACGGCTCCCCTTTACTTCTCCCCAAGATGCCTGGGGCGGTGACCTTGGTTCCAATGATTCGCGTGTGTGACGAGTCACCTGACGGAGGTTGCCTCCCACATACGAAGAGGCCGCCAATTGGCGGCCTCCACATCACCTTGCCTCACGGGCAACGAACTCGACGAACCCTCAGCCCACCCGGCCTCCGCGGAATGCCCCGGCCTTGATCCGCGCCACCAGCATTCGCATCGCCGCGGGACGGACGCTCACGACATCGGCGGGACGGTCGCTCTCCCGCAGGAGCACCGGGCCGCCGGGGCAGGCGGCGACCTCGACGCACTCGCCGACGCCGCACTGCTTCTCACGTCCGAGGCCGTCACCAACGCCGTCAACGCATGCCTGGCCAACGGCTGCACCATCCCCGTGACGCTCTTCGCGGAGTGGAACAACCCGCACCGCCTCCGCGTCCTCGTGCACGACGGAGCGCCGGGGCTGCCCGTCTGTCAGTTGCCGTCCGTGGAGACCGAGCACGGTCGCGGCATGATGCTGATCTCGCGGGGCGCTGACGCGTGGGGCGTGTGTAACCACGGTCCGGGCAGGGGAAAGGCGACCTGGTTCGAACTGGGGGTAAGGGGCTGAGGAACAGCCGTGTCAGGCCGCGCCGAGCGCTCATCGGCTCTGGCCGAACGCGGAGCCTCCATCCGCTGGATCGCGGGTGGAGGCTTCGGGGTTGGTGCGCCGGGGCTCAGCAGTTGGCGCGGAGACTGTATATGGGAGTCCAGTCACCCCGAACGTGGCTGTGTTCGCTCAGGTGACCCGCGCGGTCACCAGGGTCTCGAAGGTATAGGGCCGCAGCCCATCGGTACGGCCGGCGAAGTACCGCTGGTGGAGGTCTGCGTGTGCGGGGTGGTCCACGACCTTCAGCCCGCACCGGCTGATCAGCCTCTCGACCTCGATCGCCGGCCAGCCGGGCTGAAGAGGCTCGCCGGCGGAAGCCGCGATCGGCGTGTAGATCCGGGCGAATTCCGTCCCCATGTCGTCCAGCACACAGTCCTCGGCCCGGTAGGAGAACACCACCTCGGACCCGGGAGCGGCCGCCGCGATCGTGCGCAACGTCGACTCGATCGCCTGCGCCGTCAGATAGGGAGCGACGCCCGTCCAGCAGAACATCGCCGGCCGCGCCCAGTCGAACCCGGCCGCGCCCAGGGCATCCTGAACCGGTTCGGCCTCGAAATCGACCGGTACGAAAACCTGCGCGTCGCTGAGCGGCAGGCCGAGCGCCCTGACGCGCTCAAGCTTCCATGCCTGGGAAGCAGGATGGTCAACCTCGAATACCGTCAGCGAGCCGAGCAGATCCGGTCGCCGCCACGCGAACGAGTCGAGCCCCGCGCCGAGAATCACGTACTGCGTGAAGGCGCCGGCAGCCAGCCGGTCCTCGGCGTACCGGCTGCGGGTGCAGACAGCCGCGCGGGACTCGCGACGGACGGGGCCGGGGAACAGCGGATCGAACCGGTCTCGCAGTTCCCGCCATACCGGGCCGACAAGCACCAGGGCCAGCACATCGTCCAGTACCCACGGCGAAGCCGTCTCCAGGCGGAACAATCCACGCGACACGGCCGCGAACATCGCCGTCCTGCTCGGTGCGCTCTCCATGCGTTCCTCCTCGCCGGCCAGAACCCATGCGCTCCCACTCTGCGCACTTCAACAGGATGCGCCTGAAGCGTTCTGACGGCCACAACCAGGTCGTCTGCCCGCCCGACGCGGGAGTCGGGCGGGCGGCGGGTGGGACGGGAGTGGCGCGGGAGGCGAGCGTCAGCGGGAGCGTTGCGCGTAGGCGATGACGTACGCGATGGCGAGGGCCAAGCCCAGTACGCCGATTCCTGCGAGCGCCAGGATGTTCAGGACCCCGGCATCGTCGGAGATGGCGTTGACGGTGCCCGCGGTACCGCCGACCGCTCCCGCCACTCCCGCGACGAGCGTCCTGTGATTGCCCAGCAGGGCCCTGGCGACAGGGCGTCGGTCGGGGTGCGGGCCTTGGCGCGGTACGCCTCGTCGTCCCATTGGGTGTGCCTTACTTCCAGTGGACTCGGCCCGGGTCCTTGGGGGCCATGATTTTGGCGTCGGGGCGTTCGGAGGCGTGCTGGGCCGGGGTGTAGTAGAAGTCCAGGCCGGTGGCGACGATGCCGGCGGGGACGCCGAAGACCTTGCCGCCGAACGAGCCCGCCTTGTTCATGAGGGTCGGTTTGCGGTGTCGGCCGCCGCCGCCGGAAGTCTCCATCAGTGAGGCTTCCATGCCGGCCGCGTAGGCCGGCGTGCCGTCGATGAAGTACGACTTGGCGCCGGCCCAGTCGCCCTTCTGGACGCTGTCGGCGCTGTTGAGCCACGCGCGGTAGCTGAGGAATTCCGCGACCGGCTTGATGGTGGAATTGCCGAACTTGCCGTCCGCCGCGTGGTCGATCTTCGACTGGATCTCTTTGTCGGACAGCTCCTTGAGCGAGATCTTCTTGTCGCTCTGCTGCCCGCGCTCCTTCCGCATGCTCCGCGCCTCCGCGAGGCTGACCGGGGCCGTCGGGAGGAACCCGATGTCATAACTGTGCTTCATGTCCCGCAGCGCCCACCGCAGCGTGGAATCGGTCTTGTCGGCGTCCTCCAGAGCCTGCCGGGTGCGGTTCTTATACGCCTCGATGGTGGGCTGGTACGCCTTCTTGAGTTCGGCGAGCTCGTCCGGTTTCACCTTGTCGGCGTCCACATAGACGGCGCCGTCGCTCGACTTGACCGAGAGGTGCTCGTGGCCCGCGAGCTCCTCCGTGATGTCGGTCAGCCCTTTCTTCGCCGCGCGGAACGACTTGAGGCAGTTGCCGAGGAATTTATGGACGCTGCCGGCTTCGTTCTCCGCGTTGTCGAGCTGGTGCCCGAGCCCCCGGATGGTGGTGAACGCGGCCTGCGCCGTATCTCCCTCCCAGTCCGACTGCTCCAGTCCCTTCGCCACCTGCGTGTCGAAGGTCCTCGCCGATTTGTGTACGCGCTTGGGCAGGTGCGACCAGGCTTCGACGGCCGAAGCGAGCTTCTCCAGGTTCACGGACTTCAGGTCCGTATAACTCACTGACATGCCGCCCCCTAGATGACGTCGCCGGGCTTGTACGTGTACTTCTTCTCGAAACTTCGCTTGCGTTCGTGGTCCTCGGTCTCGAAGGAGTCCGCGGCCGAACACAGCGCCCCGCCCAGCCCCTCCTTGCCGATCTGCCCGGCCACGTACTTCGCGCCCTTTTCCCACGAGTCGATGAAATCCGAGAAGGCACCGTCGCAGGAGAATCCCTTCAGGGATCCGGGTATCTCCCCCGTCTTGGTCAGCACGTCCTTGTGCGCGTCCTTGAATTCCTTCGACGCTTCGTTCTCGGCCTTGTCCGCACGGCCGCGCAGCAGGGCCGGCGTCACATGGAGCTTTCCCTTTCCGCCGCCGCCACCGCCTCCGGCGCCGTCAAGTCGCATACCCACGGCCTGCTCGGCCTGCGCATTGGCTTTGAGTTGAGCCCATTCGTCGTCAAAAGACATCATTCCCCCGTTCAGATCACGCTACGCAAGCAGCCGTTCACCATCCACGAGCCCGGCGGACGGCCGCGCCTGTACGGTAACCCGGAGTTCCGTTCGTACGCACCTGCCGTCAGTCCCGGGAAACAGGCCCCGTACGCAAAATCCGTCGGCCTTTTCCGGTGGCCGTCGCCCCCGGAAGCGAATAGGCGAGGCATCGGAACCGCCGAGGATTCGGCGGCGCTCGCAGCGGTGGCCCGGAGGTGGACCACAGGTTACGCAATGACCAATTCCCGTGATGGTCTTGCCAGTTGAGATCCGCGTGACACATGGTTCGATCTCAAGCCGGTGCCGGGCACGGTGTCGGCGTCCGTTCAGGTGAAAGGTTGTCCGCCACCGTGCAGTCCCCCACCGTGCTCTCCCCCGCCCCGCACTCCCCCGCCCAGCGCTCCCGCACCCCGCGCCGCAACCGGCTCCTCGGCTGCGGCATCGCCCTGGCGCTCGCCGCCGGGTCCGCCGCCCTGACGCTGCCCGCCTCCGCGGCGGCCGCGCCCGGAAAGCCGAGCATCAAGCTGTCCACCGGCTATCTGTCCGGCGCGGTCGGCGCCACGGGCGACCCCACCGTCACGGTCACGGTCGCCCAGAGCGGCAGCGGCAGCGACGCGCTCAAGGTCAGCGCCACCGCCAGTTCCCGCGACTCGGTCGCCAGGGCCGGGGACGTACAGATCACCGGCAGCGGCGGCAGCCGGCAGGTGGCCGTCACAGCACGCGGACAGGGATACGCCGACCTCACGCTGAAGGTGGAGGGAGCGGGCGGGAAGAGCGCCACCACGACCCTGCACTACGCCGCCTCCGGCGCGGTGCACGACCACGCCGCCACCACCCGCTACCTCACCGGGGCCAGCGACTCCTCCGCCGCGGTGGACGTCGGCGGCGGGTACATGGTCGTCGCGGACGACGAGAACAACACCCTGCGGCTGTACCGCCGCGACGCCTCCGGCGGGCCGGTCAGGACCTGGGACTTCAGCTCGAAGCTCGGCGTCGAATCGGAGATCGACATCGAGGCCGCCACCCGCGTCGGCGACACCGTCTACTGGACCGGGTCCATGGGCAACAGCAAGAAGGGCAAGCCGAAGCCGGACCGCTCCACGCTGTTCACCACCACCGTCACCGGCTCCGGCGCGGACACCGAGCTGAAGCTCGGCGGCTCGTACCACGGGCTGCGCGACGACCTCGTCAAGTGGGACCAGGACCACGGGGACCGCTTCGGATTCGCCGACGGCACCGCCGACGGCCAGGCGCCCAAGCAGATCGACGGCTTCAACGTGGAGGGGCTGGAGTTCGCGCCCGGCAGCTCCAGCACCGCCTACGTCGGCTTCCGCGCCCCGCTGGTGCCGCCGAAGAAGGGCGGCAAGGCGCTCCTCGTACCGGTCACCAACATGGACAAGCTCGCGAAGGCCGACAAGAAGGGGGCGAAGGCCGTGCACGCGACCTTCGGCGAACCCGTCACCCTCGACCTCGGCGGCCTGAGCGTCCGCGACATCCGCCGCAACGCCGCCGGTCAGTACCTGATCGTCGCCGGTTCCTGGGCCGCCGAGGACAACAGCGAGCCGTACGCGCTCTACGCCTGGGACGGCGTCGCCGGGCACCAGCCGGTCAAGCGGCTCGACCTGCCGACCGCCGACCCCGGCGGCTGGGAGGCCGTGGTCGACGTCCCCGACCTCTCCGCACCCGGCGCCAAGGTACAGGTGATCACGGACGCCGGCTCCGCCGACCTGTACGGCGACGGCACCGAGGCCAAGGAGCTGCCGCACGCCGAGTGGAAGAAGTCACGGGCCGTCTGGTTCCCGCTCGGCTCCTGACACCCGCCCCTTCGCCCGCCCCGTACGGCCACCGGGGCGCGGGCCGCGTCAACGCGCTCACGGCGCCTTGACGCGGACCTCGTCCCGGACGGCCGCCGCCCGCTTCGCCAGCGTCTCCATGTCCGGCGCGCCGCCGTCCGCCGCCCCGCTCGTCTCCAGGACCGTGGCCACGGTGCTGTGGTCGCTCCACGCGCAGACGGGCATGGTCCCGGACGCGCCGGCGCGGCTGAGGCTGATCACCTGGCAGCGCACCGGCTCGTCCGCGCCGGGCGGGGTGATGGTCCGGGCGGGCGTGGTGACCTCGGTCCCGTCCGCCTCGCCGACCCCCTTGAGCATGCTCTCCACGGCCACGTCCGGGTCGGCGATGTCCCCGTACATGCCCGAGAAGACGAGGGTGGTCGGCGTCTTGCCGGACGCGGACATGTACTGGCCCCCGGCGTTGCGCATGCCGCGCTCGTTGGGGCCGGAGTTGCGGTCGCCCAGCTTGTCGTCGAGCGAGCCGGTCAGGTCCTTGGCCAGGGTGTACTCGCCGCCCGCCAGGGACTTGGGGACGGTCAGCCGGTACTCGGCGGAGCCCGGCCCCGACCCCGACGGTGCCGACGGCGATTCCGAGGACGAGGGGGACGACGGGGAGGACGACGCCGTCGGGGAGGAAGCGGAGGACGACGAACCGCCGCCCGACATCAGCGCGGTCGCCACGCCGCCGAGGACCGTGACCCCGACCAGCGACCCCGCGACGATCGCGATGATCTTCCCCGGTCCCATGCCGCGCCGCGGCGGCGGCATCGGCGGCTGCCCCCAGCCTCCGGGCTGGCCGAACTGACCGGGTTGACCGAGTTGCCCCGGCTGGCCCGGGTATCCGGGATACCCCTGCGGATACCCGTACTGCGGGGCCTGTTGAGGCTGTTGAGGCTGCTGCGGGTACTGGGGAGATTGCGGGTATTGGGGGTACTGCGGCTGGCCGTACCCAGGCTGGCCGTACCCAGGCCCGCCCTCCACCGGAGGCGCCGGCGGAACCGGCGGCACCGGCGCAGGCGGCGGAGGCGGCGGCTGCTGCCCGTACGGCCCCTGCTGCCGGCCTGGCTGCCCCGGCCCGTATGGCCCCTGCCCGTACGGCTCCTGCGGCCCCGGCCCGTACGACGGCGGTGGTGGCGGCGGTGTCGACATCGGTACGTCCCCCTCAGTGCTCATCCCCGTACATGAGCACGGTACGTCACCCTCTGCGCACCGATCGGCCCCCCTATCCCCCGCCCCCTATCCCCCTATCCCCCTCTCCCTCCCTCTCCTTCTATCCTTCCGCGCCCCGCGCGATCGCCTCCGCCACCTCCGCCGTACGCGCCGCCTCCTCCACCTCGAAGCGCCGCGCGTCCAGCTGCTCCGCGATCTCCTCGTCCTGCGCCATCAGCAAGTCCAGGTTGGAGTCGCCCAGCTCGAAGACGCCCATGTCGGCGTAGGCGCGCTGGAGCCGCTCGCCCCACAGGCCGATGTCCTTGACGCACGGCACGATGCGGCTGAAGAGGAGCTTCCGGAAGAGCTGGAGATACTCCGACTGCTCGCTCAGCTCGGCGGCCTCCCGCTCGGGGATTCCGAAGTTGGTGAGGACCTCCTCCCCGCGCAGCCGGTCGCGCATCAGATAGCAGCCCTCGATGACGAACTCCTCGCGCTCGCGCAGCTCGGCGTCCGTCAACTGCCGGTAGTAGTCGCGCAGCGCCATCCGCCCGAAGGCGACGTGCCGCGCCTCGTCCTGCATCACATAGGCGAGGATCTGCCGGGGCAGCGGCTTGTCCGTGGTGTCGCGGAGCATGCCGAAGGCGGCGAGCGCGAGCCCCTCGATCAGCACCTGCATGCCCAGGTACGGCATGTCCCAGCGGGAGTCCTTCAGCGTGTCGCCCAGCAGCGCCTGGAGGTTGTCGTTGATGGGGTAGACCATGCCGACCTTGTCGTGCAGGAACCGGCCGTAGACCTCCGCGTGCCGCGCCTCGTCCATGGTCTGGGTGGCGGAGTAGAACTTCGCGTCCAGGTCGGGGGCGGACTCCACGATGCGGGCCGCGCACACCATCGCGCCCTGCTCGCCGTGGAGGAACTGGCTGAACTGCCAGGAGCCGAAGTGGCGTCGCAGGTCAGCCCTGTTGGCCTCGCTCATCCGGTCCCAGTACGGGCTGCCGTAGATGGTCATGTTCTCGTCGGGTACGCCGAGCGGGTCGTACGGGTCCACTTCCAGGTCCCAGTCGATGCGGCGGACCGAGTCCCACTGCTTGTCCTTGCCCTTCTGGTAGAGGGCGAGGAGCCGTTCGCGGCCGGCGCCGTCCTGCTGCCCCGGGTACATCGCCTCCCAGCTGAAACGTGCCGCGCCGCTCGCGGGCACCTCCCAGCTCCGCTCTCCGAACTCCTGTGGCAGCGGCTTCCGTGTCGGCATGCGACGCCTCCCGTCCCGTGCACCAAGGGTCGTTGGCAGGCTCACACGCCCGTTACCGCTGGGTCAACAAGTTGCGCGAGAGGGATTGACGGCCTTGCTGACAAGCAGTCTCATAAGAGGGTGACCGCGGGTAACCCGACAATGAGGTGTCCTCAGCCATGACCACCGCTCCCCAACAGACCGCATCCGAGACGTCCGAGGCGTCCGAGCACGATGTCGCCGTCCTGCGGGACGCGCTCGGCCTCCTCAAGGACCGCGAGCAGGTCGCCGAGCGGCTGCTCGCCTCCTCCGCCAAGCACTCCTTCGACCCGGACACCGAACTCGACTGGGACGCCCCCGTCGAGGACGGCAAGTGGTACTGGCCGCCGGAGCTGCTCTCCCTCTACGACACCCCGATGTGGCACCGGATGTCGCAGGAGCAGCGCCTCGAACTCTCCCGCCACGAGGCCGCGTCGCTCGCCTCCCTCGGCATCTGGTTCGAGATCATCCTGATGCAGCTGCTGGTCCGGCACATCTACGACAAGCCCGTCACCAGCGCCCACGTCCGCTACGCGCTCACCGAGATAGCCGACGAGTGCCGGCACTCCAAGATGTTCGCCCGCATGATCGAGAAGGGCGGCGCGCCCACGTACCCGGTCTCCCGCGTCCACCACAACCTGGCTCGCGTCCTGAAGACCGTCTCCACCACGCCCGGTTCGTTCGCGTGCACGCTGCTCGGCGAGGAGATCCTCGACTACATGCAGCGGCTCACGTTCCCGGACGAGCGCGTGCAGACCATCGTCCGCGGCGTCACCCGCATCCACGTCGTGGAGGAGGCCCGGCACGTCCGGTACGCGCGCGAGGAACTGCGCCGCCAGATGGTCTCCTGCCCGCGCTGGGAGGCCCACTTGACCCGCGTCAGCTCCGGCGAGGCGGCCCGGATCTTCTCCATCGCCTTCGTCAACCCCGAGGTCTACACCAACGTCGGGCTCGACCGGCGCGAGGCCGTCCGGCAGGTGAAGGAGAGCGGCCACCGCCGCGACGTGATGCAGGCGGGCGCGAAGCGGCTCACCGACTTCCTGGACGAGATCGGCGTCATGCGCGGCCTCGGCCGCCGGCTGTGGCGCAGCTCGGGCCTGCTGGCCTGACCCCGGGTCCCGCCCCGCCCGCATACCCGGACCCCGGCCCGCACCCGCGGCCCCACCGCCCCGGCCGCCCTCCCGACATGGCGGTTACGCTGCGGAGTATGAGCAACAGCCGCGCCTCCCAAGAACTGGACCCGAGACCGGACGGTACGCGGCGGGGTACGGTCGCGCGCGGCTCGTACCGCAGGCTCAGCGTCGAGGAGCGCCGCGCGCAGCTGATCACGGCCGCGCTGGGGCTCTTCGCCCACAGCGCCCCCGAGGACATCTCGTTGGACGACGTCGCCGCCGCGGCCGAGGTCTCCCGGCCGCTGGTCTACCGCTACTTCCCGGGCGGCAAGCAGCAGTTGTACGAGGCCGCGCTGCGCAGCGCGGCCGACGAACTGGAGCTGTGCTTCGCCGTACCGCAGACCGGCCCGCTCACCCACCGGCTGGCCGCCGCCCTGGACCGCTACCTCGCGTTCGTCGACGAGCACGACGCGGGGTTCAGCGCGCTGCTCCAGGGCGGGAGCGTCGCGGAGACGTCCCGAACGGGCGCGATCGTCGACGAGGTGCGGCGGGCCGCCGCCGACCAGATCCTCACCCACCTCCAGGTCCCGGCGCCGGGCCCGCGGCTGCGGATGATGGTGCGGACGTGGATAACGGCCGTCGAGGCGGCCTCCCTGATCTGGCTGGACGAGGAGAAGCAGCCGCCGGTGGGCGAGTTGCGGGACTGGCTCGTGGACCATTTCGTCGCGCTGCTGACGGCGACGTCGGCGAGCGACGAGCAGACGGCGCGCGTGACGCGCGCCGCCCTCGCCCTGGAGCCCCCGGACGGCGCGGCGGGTCGGCTGGCGCGCGCCGTCATACCGGTCGTGGCCGACGCGGCCCACCTGCTCTGACCCGAACGGCCCGCCGTACGGGCGCGAGTTGCCGGGGCCGTGAGAGCGCGAGTTGCCGGGGCCGTACGGGCGCGAGCCGACCCGCCCGTACGAGCCCACAAGCCCTGCCCCCGCTAGGGCGTGTTGTGAAAGTGCTGGTCATAGCCATTCGTTGAGGGCTGCGACCAGCACTGTCGCTCCGTAGCGGACGGAGAGTTTGTCGTAGCGA
>NZ_JBFAIS010000021.1:0-160051 GCF_040654795.1 Streptomyces sp. NPDC050617
GGACTTCCTGCACACCTACAACCACCACCGCTGCCACACCGCACTCAACGGCCACCCACCCATCACCCGCGTAAACAACCCTGCGGGTCAATACATCTAGGACGTCAACAGATAAATAGAGCAGTTACTCTGTTAATGTCGTAGAGCAGCGATACACCGAACCGCACGGGAGGCGCGATGCACAGCAACCGGACCCCCGACGAGGGGATCAGTCGCAAGCAGTTCCTGGCCGCAGCCGCGGCTCTCGGGGTCGCGGGGGCGACCATGGCCGCCAACCCCGCTGAAGCGGCCGAGCCCGCATCCGCCTCGGCGGCGGGAGCGGGCGGGCGCTCCGTGCGCTACCGGGGCGTGTGCTACACCGTCGGCGCCGGGGAGACGCCGGCGACCGCGTACAACGCCGATCGCATGCGCGAGGACGTCCGCGCGGTCAAAGAGCAGTTGCACGCCAACTCGATCAAGGTCACTGGTGATGGCGTCGACCGGCTGACCGCCACGGCCGAAGCAGCGGCGCAACGCGGACTGCACCTGCGCATCGAGCCCACGTTGGGGGACCGCCCGCCGCAGGAGATCCTTGATCACCTCGCGGAGACCGGTCGGTACGCCGAGCAACTGCGCCGAGGCGGCGCGCGCGTCGAACTCAGCGTCGGCTGCGAGTTCTTCCTGTTCGTACCGGGCATCGTGCCGGGCGCCGACGCCGTCGAGCGGGTCAACAACCTCGCCAGCGGAAACTTCGACGCGCAGCAGATGCAGAAAGAACTGGCCCGCTTCACCGCACGTGCCGCGAAGACCGGCAGGTCGGTCTTCCGCGGGCCGCTGAGCTATGCCGCCGCCCAGGATGAAGACGTCGACTGGAACCTCTTCGACATCGTCGGCATCGACTACTACTCCTACCACCCCCGCCGCCAGGACTACGTCCGGGAACTGCGCCGCTATCTGCGTCACCACAAGCCGGTGACGATCGCGGAGTTCGGCACCTGCACCTACAAGGGCGCCCCGGCCGAGGGCGGCATGGGCTGGGACATGGTCGATTACTCCAAACGCCCTCCGCGGATCAAAAAACCACTGGTCCGCAGCGAGCAGACCCAGGCCGACTACCTCTCCACGGTGTACGGAGCCTTCGAGTCGACGGGCCTGCACTCGGCGTACGCGTTCGAGTTCATCACCCCGGACGCGCCGCACTGGCCCCATGACCCCTGCCACGACCTCGACATGGTCAGCTACAGCATCGTCAAGACGATCCAGGACACCCCCGGCGCCCCGGAGTCCCCCTGGCACTGGGAGCCCAAGCGGGCATTCCACGTTCTTGCCCGCCACTTCGCGCGTGCCGCTTCACACCCGACGATCGGTTCACCGGTGCCTGGGTCACGCTCATGACACACCTGGGCGGGCCCGGCAGCCCGGACGCGGCGAGAATCCAACAGCCCCGCAGCCTCGGGACCACCCTCTACTGGGATGGCTGGCTGTAGCGGAGGGACGCGTGGCCGGCGGAGACTGATCCGCCGACGTCGCCGATGAGCGCGCAGACGATGGTGTCGCGGGCGTTGGGTGTCTGGCGGTGGGAGTGGAGGGCCTCGTCGAGGAGGGCGAAGACGGAGACGCCGGCCAGGGTTCCCACGGTCGAGCTGATGCTGTGCACCACGGTGCCGGGTGCGCCGAGTTCGGCGGCGACCTCGGCGAGCATGCGGGGGTTGGATTCGTGGAGGCAGAGCCGGTGCAGTTCGTCGAACGTGTCCAGTTCCAGCGCGGCGAGTCCGCGCTGTGCGGCGAGGGGGACGTGGGTGCGGTAGGTGGCGCCGACGCCGCGTGCTCTGATGACCATGTGGGGGGGGTGTTCTGGTCGGGCGGCATGGTCACGCGCCAGTCCTCCGTGACCGGTTCGGCGCCGTAGTCCTCGATGACCCAGTCCCCGCCGTCGCGGTCCGCGTGTCCCAGGACGATGGCGCCCGCGCCTTCTCCGAAGATCGCCGGGAACAGCCACTGGTCGAGGTCCTCGTTCTGCGGGGCGGGGAGGGGTCTGCGGGTGTGGGCGATGGCGGACAGGTCGTTGCTCGCGGTGAGGAAGACCAGGGCGCCCTCGTCGTCCCGGGCGGCTGTCTGATGCAGGAGGTACTGGGCGTAGTCCAGGGCTTCGAACAGCCCCGCGCATCCGGACAGGATGTGCAGGGACGACAGGCCGGGTGTGTGCCATCCGACGTCGCGGCGCGCTTCGGCGAGCGCGAACATCAGCCGGTCGTCGCCCGACCAGGACACGTGGATGTGCCCGGCAAGCGTGCCCGGCCGGCTCCCTGACGGGCGGGAGGTGTGGGTGTGGTCGTCCACGGCCAGGCGCAGGGCCTGGGTCGTCATCGCGTCGATGTCCGGGTTGAACAGGGGATGCGCGGGCCCGCCCGTTCCGCCGCCGGGGTCGCCTGCCAGGGCTCGGGCCGTCAGGGCGTCGGTGGTGTGTGTCGTCGCGACGGACTCGATGCCCAGTTTCTCCCGGATGAAGGACGCGGGGACATCCCCGGCCGTGTCCTGGGGTTCCTTCGGGTGGCGTTTCGGGGCGATGTCCTCCACGAGTTCGTCCGTGGCGACCAGACGGCCGTACGGTCCGCCCGCCGGGCCGTACCCGGCCGTGACGGCTCGCGCGCTCTTGATGGCGAGGGAACCCGTAGACACCGCCACCTACCTCGCGTCAGCGAATGAAACGGACAGCGTGCTCAGGCTCAGCATGCCGCGCGGGGGCGGCGCCCGCACCTGCGGCCCCACCAGAGCCGGGCGTCCCGTTGCGGGGCCACCACGGAGAGGCTCTGGTGTGACGCGAGTGGGTACCGTCCGGCCCGCTCGCGCCACTGTGCCCGGCACCAGCGGCAGCACCGGCCGTCAGCACCGGCGGAAGTCGGGCGTCAACGCGGGGACGCCCGTCCCGGCGGCCGGCACCTGCCTCCGGCTCCGGCGGCTGGCCGATGCTGGCGGGACCTGGCCGACCCCGGCTTGAGCCACGTCGCCGTCCGGGCCATCGCCGCCCGGTGGGGGTTTCCCCAACCGGCCGAGTTCAGCCGGACGTTCCGTGCTGCGACAAGCATGCCGCCCAGCCGCTACCGCAACTTCCAGCCAGCTGTACCGCCCCGTGAGGCTGGTGACGCGGCGCGCTGACGGGCCGGGGGCACGGCAGTTCCGACGACAGCCTCGTCGGCATCGAATCCGGGATCTGTTCAGGGGACGCCGGCGAGCCGATGGCCGGGCGCGTACACCGGTGTTCCGGGGCATGGGAGGGGGTGCCGGCCCTTGGCCGCGTAGTAGTCGGTGTCGTGGTGCAGGGCGCGGATGCGGGAGTGGGCGTCGGAGCGATCAGTGGCCATGAGCAGCGGTGCGCTGGTGCGTGCGTCGGCGGATCTGGTCGCAGAGCGCGTACGGCGTCCAGGCCAGCCGGCCGGTCGCCCCTGAGGCCGAACACGTCTTGGTCCCCTGGCGGTACGCGGTCGGATCGACCGGCGGCACGGGTCACGCGATGCGCGGCGTACCGCCCGAAAGAGGGAAAAGTGCGTCAAATCGGTCGGTGGTGCGCAGAGATCCCATGAACGGCACATCAGAACCACCGCGCACCGGTACGGCCGGTGCGCGGCACGGCCGCCGAGCCGAGCGAAAGGACCACCCGTGACCGCACCGTCCACGATCGACCACCGCACCGCCACCGGCTACAGCCTGCCCATGGCCTACTGGCTGGCCAAGGCATCCGACCTGGCCTACAAGGACGAAGCCGCCATCGAAGCCGAGGCGCGTTCCTGGGGCTTCGACGAGGTGCGCCATCACAAGACGCGATTCACCCCGCCGTTTCCGCTGGAGGACACCCAGGCGTACACCGCCGCGAGCGATGACATGATCATCACCGCCTTCCGCGGCACGGAGCCGAAGCAGATCCGCGACTGGCTCTCGGACGCCACCACTCCCCCGTGGCCCGGACCTGCCCGGACCGGGTACGTCCACTACGGGTTCGCCGAGGCCCTTCAGTCGATCTTCCCCGACGTCAAGGACACCCTGGCCGAACTGCGCACCGGGGACCAGACCGTGTGGTTCACCGGGCACAGCCTCGGCGGCGCGCTCGCGATGCTCGCCGGGGCGCGGATGTACCTGGAGGACCCGCGGCTGCGGGCGGACGGCGTCTACACCTACGGGCAGCCCCGCACCTGTGACCGGCTGCTGGCCGGCGCGTACAACAAGGGCTTCACGGACCGTATGTTCCGCTTCGTCAACAACAACGACATCGTGCCGCAGCTGCCGCCCGAGCCAGCCTTCACCCACGTCGAGAAGCTGAAGTACATCGACTCCGACGGCAAGCTCCGCGACACCATGGGCCTGCTCGGCGGCCTCGCGGACCGGGCCAAGGGCATGACCGCGGACGCCTTCGCCCCCGCCTCGGACGGCATGCGCGACCACTCCATCAAACGCTACGTCGCCGCCCTCGAAAGCAACCTCGCTTAACCGCTCCGGCACCGGAACCCTGCCCATGTCTTTCGTGCCCGAGGTCGCGTCTCGGGTCCGTCGGCCGACTCGGGCTCCCCCAGTCGGCCGGTGTTCGCCCGGGTGAGACACTCTTGTCATCAGATGAAGACATCGTCTGATGACATTGCCTGATGACAGGAGTAGTCCATACCGTGCACCCGATATCCAGCCCTGCCCCCTCCGCCTGGCGGCAGCGGGCCCTGGTTCCCGTTCTGGTGTCGCTCGGCATGCTCGTCGCGATCATCAGCAGCCTCGGGGCGCCGCTGATTCCGACGATCGCCGCCGTGGATCACGTCTCGGCGGCCGACGCGCAGTGGTCCCTGACCGTGACGATGCTGGTCGGGGCCGTGGCCACGCCGGCGATGGGGCGTCTGGGAGACGGGCCGCATCGCAGGAGGGTGATTCTGACGGGGCTTGCCGTGGTGCTCGTCGGGAGTCTGCTGGCGGCGCTGCCGCTGGGGTTCGCCTGCCTCGTCGTGGGGCGGGCGTTGCAGGGGGTAGGGATGGGGCTCGTGCCGCTGGCGATCGCCACGGCGCGTGACTCCGTACCGCCGGAGCGGGCCCGGTCGGCGCTGTCGACGCTGTCGCTCACGACAGCGGCCGGGGTCGGCGTCGGCTATCCGGTCACCGGGCTGCTCGCCGAGAGCCTCGGGATGTACGCGGGGTTCTGGTTCGCCGTCATCGCCACCGCCGTGGCCCTCGTCACCGCCGCCGTCGTCCTCCCCGCTCCCCCGCCGCGCCCGGCGCACCCGATGGACTATCCCGGCGCGGTGCTCCTCACGCTCGGCATGAGCGGGCTCCTGTTCTCCCTCACCCAGGGGGAGCAGTGGGGCTGGGGATCGCCCCGGCTGCTGGTGCTGGCCGCCGTCTCGGTGCTACTGCTGGCCGGCTGGGTGTTGCAGGAGCTGCGCTGCGACCATCCGCTGGTGGATCTGCGCCTGGTCCGCGACCGTACGGTCTTCGCGGCGCACCTGACCACCGTGATGGGCGGCGTCGGCATGTATCTGCTGATCTCCCTGGTGACGCGGTACGTGCAGACGCCGTCGAGCGCCGGGTACGGCTTCGGGGCCTCCGTGGTGGTCACCGGGCTGATCCTGGTGCCGTTCTCGGCCGGGAGCCTGCTGGCCGGCCGAGTGGTGCGGGTCCTGGTCCGGAACCGGCCGCCGGTGCGTATGCTCCCCGTGAGCTGCCTGTTCTCCCTCGCGGCCCTGCTGACCTTCGTGTTCGCCCGTAACGGGCTGTGGGAGGTGTTCGTGACGATGGGTCTCGCCGGACTCGGCGTCGGCGTCAGCTTCGCGGTCACGCCCGGCCTCATCGTCGGCGGCGTCCCCGCGCACGAGACGGGCAGCGCCATGAGCTTCAATCAGGTCGTGAAGTACATCGGATACTCCTCCGGCAGCGCCCTGAGCGCCGTGATCCTCCAAGCCGCCGGCACGACCGGGCAGGGGCTTCCGCCCGAGAGCGGCTACCGCACGGCCGGGCTGGTGGGGTGCGCGGTCTGGGCCGCCACCGCCGTCGTCTCGTACGTCCTGATCCGGACCGGGGCCCGCGGCGCCTCGGTCAAGGCCGCCGGGATGGAGCACCGGCTGCGCGCGGCCGACGGCGGGCCCGGCTCGGACGGCGCGGACCTCGTCGCGAACACCGGAGCGGAACGGTGAGCGGCGAGACGCCCGGCCGCCGCCGCGACGCCGCCCGCAGCCGCGAGCTGTTGCTGACGGCCGCCAGCGAGCTCTTCGCCGAGCGGGGCTTCGACCGCACCACCATCCGCGACATCGGCGAGCGCGCCGGCGTGGACCCGGCGCTGATCGCACGCTACTTCGGCAGCAAGACGCTCCTGTACATCGCCGCCCTGCGCGCCGAGCAGGGCGACGCGGCTTCGACCGACATCTTCGACGAGGGGAGACTGCGCGAGGTCTTCGACAGAACCGACCGGCGCGGGCCCGTCCCGCTGCTCCAGGTCGCCGTGCAGCCGCTGGGCGATCCGGCGGCGCAGGAGGCGGCGCGTACGACCCTGCACTCGCGGCTCGTCGAGCCCCTCTACGAACGCTTCGTCCGCGAAGGGGCCGACCGGCCGCAGCTGCGCGCCGAACTGATGGCGGCCGCCATGACCGGAATCCTGCTGGGCCGGCACTCCGGCGCCTTCGACGAACTCGCCCGGGCCGACCCCGGCGACCTCATCGAGCTGCTGCGCGGCACCCTGCTGAACGAGGGCTGACCGCCGGTCGCCGGAGGTCGGGGGCGGGACAGGGCCAGGGGCCCGAGTGGGGCGGGCTGTCCATCCGCCCGCCCGACTCGGGACCGTCCCAGTGGATCGCGACGGCCGGCCGGGGCGTCGCGCTCTCTCGTCAGATCTGTTCCGTCAGACCTTGTCCACCGGTTCCTGGAGTTCGGTGACCCACTCGTCATGGTTGTCGGGGCACTCCAGGTTGATCTCCCGTGGGTAGCCGACCGAGCGGTAGCCGTTGGCGTCGATCCAGCGGCCGAGGGTCTGGACCGTGGGCAGGACGGTCTCCATCGAGCCGCGGTGCATGACGGTCGCCGCCTGCTCGACGGGCGGCAGCTCCACGATCCGCAGCCCGTCGTCCTCGCCGAGGGGCGCGGAGACCTCGACGCCCGCGTGGACGAGGATCCTGCCCTCCGGCGCATCCTCGTAGTAGGCGACCCCGGGCCCGCTGGGGGCGATGCCCGCCGCCTCCAGGCGCCGGAGCAGTTCGGCGTACAGCGGCTGGATGACCGGGCCGATGGTGTCGAAGTCCGGTGCCACTCCGGTCAGTTCGGCCAGCCGCACGCTCGGCAGGTTCTTCAGTACGACGTCGTCGCTGGGCATCTGCCCCTCGCTCTCGATCGAGCGGAGCCTCGCCTCGACCTGGACCAGCCGGGCCGCCGCGGCCGCCATGGCCGCCTCCAGCTCGGCGCGCCGCAGCCGGAGCATGGCGCGCAGTTCCTCGGTGGTCACCTTCTCGTCCAGGATCGCCTGGACCTGCTGGAGGGTGAAGCCGAGGTCCTTGAGCGCGATGACGCGGTTGAGGCGGGCCAGCTGGGCGGCCGTGTAGTAGCGGTAGCCGCTGGCCGGGTCGACGTGGGCCGGGCGCAGCAGTCCGGTCGCGTCGTAGTGACGCAGCATCCGGACCGAGACGCGGCCGTGCCGGGCGAAGTCTCCGATGGTGAACATGGTGTCTCCGAGTTCAGCGCCTGACACGGTGTGAGGGTCAAGGATCCTGGGAGCCGGGGCGCCGGCGCCCCGGCGGCAGGTCCGGTGTCGCCCCTCCACCCGTTCGCCGCGCGACAGCGGAGCGGCGGCTTCAGTCCGTCGGGTCCGCGGGGGCGTTCGTCTGCGGCGGGCGGGCCAGGACCAGGCCCTCGATGCTCTGGTTGAGTTCGCTCAGCAGCGTCAGGAAGCGCTGAGTCGTCTCGTCGGTCCACTGCGTCGCCTCGATGAGGCGGGCGGCGCCCTCGATGGTGACGGCCCGGTCGGCCCGGAGCCGTTCCAGGCCGAGGGCGGTGGGCCGGTACTTGCGGGCCATGCCGCCGTCGGGGTCGGGGATGCGCTCCACCAGGCCCTTTCGCATCATGGCGCTGACCTGCCGGTTGATGGTGGAGATTCCGACGTGGAAGGTGTGGGCCAGCTCCTTGAGGGTGAGCGGCTCGCCGGTCTCCAGGCGGGTGAGCAGCACGTAGGCGGAGCGTTCCAGGGTCTGGCGCGCGCGGGGCCCGCGCGAGGCGATGAAGTGGCGGGAGAGGAGGGTCAGCTCCCGTTCGAAGTCGTTGAGCCGACGCTGCTGTTCATCCATGTTTCTGCCCTTCCTGCGCCGACGCGTCGCCTCAATCATCGTTCATTCCCCCTGCCGTCCGTCCCGGCACTCCCCCTTTGTGCATGATGCAACACGTGTGTACTGTGAACATCAGTTGCATGATGAACATCGAGGTGGCCGATGGGCCGCCTCTCCTCTCCCACGTACTCGGCCGGAACGCCCCGAAGCAGGTCCTCCGCCTGCGCCGCGAGCCGCTCACCGGCCCTCGACCGCAGACCACCGACGGCAGTCCGCAGTCCGTAGTCCGCAGCCCCTTCAAGGAGATCTCTTGTCGACCGGTTCCTCTCCCCGCACACGAGGGCCGGGCGCGATCACCGCCGTGATCGCCCTCGGCGGCATCGTCGTGTCGCTCATGCAGACACTCGTCGTGCCGATCATTCCGCAGCTGCCGCGACTGCTCCACGCCTCGGCCTCCGACGCCTCGTGGGTGATCACCGCCACGCTCCTCGCGGCCGCCGTGGTCACCCCCATCTCGGGCCGGCTCGGCGATATGTACGGCAAACGGCGGGTGCTCATCGGCAGCCTGGTCGTGCTCATCGCGGGCTCCGTCGTCTGCGCCCTCTCCGAGAGCCTGGTCCCGGTGATCGTGGGACGCGCGTTGCAGGGCCTGGCCACCGGTCTCATCCCGGTCGGCATCAGCGTCCTGCGCGACGAGCTGCCGACCGCCCGGGTGGGCGGCGCCGTCTCGCTGGTCAGCGCCACGCTCGGCGTCGGCGGCGCGATCGGCCTGCCGGTGTCGGCCGCCATCGTCCAGAGCGCGGACTGGCACGTCCTGTTCTGGCTCGCCGCCGGTCTCGGCGCCGTCTGCCTGCTGCTGGTGACCCTGCTGCTGCCCGAGTCCCCGAATGTGTCGCCGGGGCGGTTCGACGCCCTGGGCGCGGTCGGTCTGGCGGGCGGTCTGGTGCTCCTGCTGCTGCCGGTCACCAAGGGCGGCGACTGGGGCTGGACCGGCGGTACGACGCTGGGCCTGTTCGCGGCGGGCGCCGTGGTCCTGGCCCTGTGGGGCTGGTACGAGACGCGCGTGTCCCAGCCGCTGGTGGACCTCAGGGTCTCCGTGCGCCGTCCCGTGCTGTTCACCAACCTGGCGTCCATCCTGGTCGGCTTCGCCATGTACGCCATGTCGCTGACCCTGCCGCAGCTGCTGCAGTCGCCGAAGGCCACCGGGTACGGGCTGGGCCAGTCCGTCCTGGCGGCGGGGCTCGCGCTGGCGCCGGGCGGCCTGGTCATGATGGCCCTCTCCCCCGTCTCCGCCCGCATCACCGCCCGGTACGGCCCCCGTGCCTCCCTGCTCACGGGCGTCGCCGTCATCGGCGTGGGGTACGGCGCGGGGCTGCTGCTGATGTCGCAGGTGTGGCAGATCGTCGTCACCTCGATGATCGTCAGCGCCGGCGTCGGCATCGCGTACGCCGCCATGCCCGCGCTCATCATGGGCGCCGTCCCCGTGACCGAGACGGCGTCCGCCAATGGGATCAACGCGCTCATGCGCTCCATCGGCACCTCGACCGCCAGCGCGGTCATGACGGCCATCCTGGCGAACATGACC
Organism: Streptomyces sp. NPDC050617; assembly: GCF_040654795.1. Classification (NCBI taxonomy): domain Bacteria; kingdom Bacillati; phylum Actinomycetota; class Actinomycetes; order Kitasatosporales; family Streptomycetaceae; genus Streptomyces; species Streptomyces sp. NPDC050617. The sequence continues at coordinate 9,838 of NZ_JBFAIS010000021.1, forward strand.
ATGCGGCTCGGCCCCGCGCGGCTGCCGACGGAGGGCGGTTTCCGCATGACCTACGCGGTGGCGATGGCCGCCACGGTCGTCGGCCTCCTGCTCACCCTCGCGATCCCGCGCCCCCGCGCCGCCTCTTCCGCGCCCGGCGTCCACGCCGCCGGGCCCGCCGCCCCCGCGTCGGCCGCCGCCGGGGAGCACTGAACCCCTCCGGGCTCGTACGCCCGTACTCACCACCATCAGCCGCGGGCACACACCCGTACCCACGCACCACGAGGAACACGAACATGAACCGTCTACAGGACAAGACAGCCGTCGTCACCGGAGCCGGGAGCGGCATCGGCCGTGCCGCCGCGCGGCTGATGAGCGCGGAGGGCGCCCGCGTCGTCGTCGCCGACTACGACGCCCAGGCCGCCCACGACACCGCCGACATCATCACGGCGGCCGGCGGCCAGGCCCTTCCCCTCGCGGTGAACGTCCTCGAAGAGGACTCCATCGCCGGGATGATCGGCTCCACCGTCGACGCGTACGGCGCCCTGCACATCCTGTGCAACCACGTCGGCGGCACCAGTCCCCGCACCGATCTCGACCTGCTCCGCATGGACATGGACGAGTTCGACCGCGCCGTGGCGCTCAACATGCGCAGCACCCTCCTCGGCTCCCGCCACGCGATCCCCCATATGATCCGCGCCGGCGGCGGCTCCGTCATCAACACCGCCTCCGTCGCCGCGCTCGTCGGCGACGTGACGCAGACCGCCTACGGCGCGGTCAAGGCCGCGGTGGTCAGCATCACCAAGTCCATCGCCACCCAGTACGGACCACAGAACATCCGCTGCAACGCCATCGCCCCCGGCGCGGTGGTGACCCCGGCCCTTCAGGACAACCTCCCTCAGGACGTCGTCGACAGCCTGAAGAAGGGCAACGCCCTGCCCTATCTGGGTGCTCCCGAGGACATCGGGCACGTCATGGTGTTCCTCGCCTCCGAGGAGTCCCGGTACATCACCGGCCAACTCCTCGTCGCCGACGGCGGCATGACCACGCAGTCCTCGGCCGCGCCCGGCCGCCGCGCCATGCTCCCCGACTGACCGGGGGGCGTTCCGGCACTGGACCGGAGAGCCGCGGATCACGCGGCGAACGCGGTGGTCTCGTCGCGCAGGGCCTGGAGCATGGTGAGCGCGGCGGGCGACGCGTCGGCGTCCGTGACTATCACGGTCTCCCGTTTGAGGACGTACGCGGGGTCCTCGACGCGCAGCCACTTGACGCCGCGCGGGACGCTGTCGGCGGCCAGTCCGGGAAGGACCGAGACGCCCAGTCCCGCGGCGACGAGCCCCAGGCGTGTCTGCCAGCCGCGCGCCTCGTGGGCCACCCGCGGCGACTGGAGGGTCGGCCAGGCGCCGAACTGGGGGTCGCCGTCGTCGCCGGCCCCCACGATCCACGCCTCCCGCGCCAGGTCGTGGACGTGGACTTCCTCGCGGGAGGCCAGCGGATGGTCCTCGCCGACGGCCACGCCCAGGCCGCGGCCGGTCCGTACGACCTCGACGCGCAGCCCCGTGAAGTCGTAGTCGGGCAGCCCTTCCCCGATCGCCGCCACGGCCACCTCGATCCGGCCCGCGCGAAGGCGGCGCAGCTGTGCGGGGCTGCCCGCCTCCCAGAGGCTCACGGTGAGCGCCGGGTGCGCCGTGCGCAGGCGCGCGATCGCCCGGGGCACCAGCGCGGCCGCCGCGGTCGGGTACGCGCCGACGGCCAGGCGGCCGGCGATACGGTCGCGGAGCCCGGCGATCTCCAGCCCCGCCGCCTCCACGTGCGCGATCATGTGGCGGGCGTGGCGCAGCAGCGCCTCTCCGGACGGGGTCGGCCGGACGCCGCGGGCGTGCCGCTCGAACAGCGGGGCTCCCACCGCCGCTTCCGTGGCGATGATCTGACGCGAGACCGCGGACTGCGTGTAGCCGAGGGCTTCGGCCGCCGCGGTGAAGGATCCGCGCCGGGCCACTTCGAGGGTGACGCGCAGGCCCGTCAGCGTCAGTTCAGGCATGGCCCGACGATATGCGCGCGGCGCGGGAGCGGCAAAGAACGGTGCTGGCGGTCCCGCATGGCGCCGCCGCGCGGGGCGTCGTCCCGTTCAGGCGCTGGGCGCCGGGTGTTCCGCGTCCGCGGCGTAGGCGGTGTCGCGCTGCCGTACGAGCGACGCGAGCCGGTCGCGCACCGTGGCGGTGACGGCGTCGTAGGCGTCGGAGTTCAACAGCAGGCGCAGCGGCGGGTCGTCGGACAGCGCCGCCTCGATCACGGCATGGGCGACGCCGGACTGGCTGGCGACCATGGACTCGACCGGGATCCGGGGAGCGTCCGCCGGGCCGCCGCGGTACGGCTCGCTGGGCGGGACCCGCTCGGCCGCGTCGTAGAAGCCCGTCCGTACCATGCCGGGTTCCACGAGCACCGTCTTGATCCCGAACGGCGCGATCTCGGCGGCCAGCGCCTCGAAGTACCCCTCGATCCCCCACTTGGCGGCGTGGTAGATCGCGAAGCCGGGGAAGGTGAGGTGGCCGCCCATGCTCGACAGCTGGACGAACACGCCGCCGCCCTGCGCGCGGAGGTGCGGGACGGCGCGGCGGGCGAGCTGGATCGAGCCGGTGAGGTTGGTGGCGATCACTCCCTCGACCTGATCGTCGGTGAGGTCCTCGGCCGCGCCGAACACGCCGAGTCCGGCGTTCGAGACGACGACGTCGATGCGCTCGTGGTCGGCGAACGCCCGCGCCACCATTTCCTCGACGCGGGCGGTGTCCGTCACGTCGAGGCGCCCGCGCCACAGCCGGTCGCCGTATTCGCGGGCGAGGTCGTCGAGTTGCTCGGGACGGCGCAGTGTCGCGGCGACCCGGTCGCCGCGCGTGAGGGCCTGTTCCGCTATCTCACGGCCGATGCCGCGGGATGCTCCGGTGATGAGCCAGGTGGTCATGGTTCGCTCCTGGGACCGAGGTCGTGGGCCATACCGCCGGCCGCGGAGAACCGGGGCCGGGGGAATGTTCGGGGGACGTCTCCCAACTTCGCCTCACCGGGCCGTGCGCACAAGCGATGGTTCGGCATCGCAGGCATGTGGTAACCGCATGCCCGCGGGCACGGCTTCCGGGTCGGGCCGCGGGCGTGCGCGGGAAACCGGGCGGCGCTGTGGCACCGGCGGGCCCGAGTGCGCATGCTGGAGAGCGGGACGGCGCCGCCACGGGCGTCGGCGGGAGGGGGCGGCCGTGCGGAAGCGGATGGCGCAGTACGCGGCGTGGCGGGAGCTGCGGCGACTGGTGCCCGGCGCGGGGCCCCGGCCCGACCGGCGGGGCTGGGCGGTCGCGCCCGATCTGCTGCTGCATCTGGTGCGCACCGTGCGGGAGCGCCGGCCGGCGCTCGTCGTCGAACTCGGCAGCGGCGTCTCCACCTGCTGGCTGGCGCTGGCGCTGCGCGCCTTCGACGTGCCGGGCAGGCTGGTGAGTCTGGAGCACCAGGCCCCGTACGCGCTGCGCACCCGCGCCCAGGTGCGCGCGGCGGGGGTGGCAGATCTCGCGGAGGTGCGGGCGGCGCCGCTCACGGAGGTGGAGTTCGACGGCGAGCGGTGGCCGTGGTACGCGCGTACGGCCTGGGCGGATCTGACGGGGTGTGAGCTGCTGGTGGTGGACGGCCCGCCGGGGACGACGGGGCCGCTGGCCCGGTACCCCGCCGTGCCGCTGTTGGGCGAGCGCCTCGCACCGGGCGCCGCGGTGGTGCTGGACGACTACGACCGCGCCGACGAACGCGAGGCCGTCGCCCGCTGGCGGCGGCGCTACCCCGCCTGGTCGTTCCGCGCGGTCCCGCACGCGAAGGGCACGGCGCTGTTCCAACTCCCCCGGTACTGAGCCCCGGTGTCTTCCCGCCTCCGCCGTCCGTCACTACGCTCGTGTCCCGGCAGACGACCGGGAACCACTCGGACGACGAGAACCCGGCAACCACTCGGACGACGAGATCGACGAGAACGACGGGGATAACGGGAACGACGCAACGCGGACCGCGGGAACACGCGGTCAGGAACTTCCGTGCGCGGTCGACCTCGGGAGGGCGCGGTATGCCGGATGTCTCGCACCAGGTGGAACCGGCCCGGGGGCCCGCGCTGCCCCCGGCGCGGCTGACCGTCCTGATCCCGCACCGCGACTGTCCCCGCTTCCTGCCGCAGGCCGTCTCCTCCGTTCTCGGGCAGACGGCGCGCGATCTGGCCGTCGTCGTGCTCGACGACTGCTCGGCGGACGGTTCCTGGCGGCGCGCGCTGGCGCCGTTCGCCACGGACCGGCGGCTCACGGTGCTGGCGTCCGCCCGCCCCGCGGGCCCGTTCCGGCTGGGCAACGCGGTGCTGCCGCTGGTCCGCAGCCCGTACGTGGCCTTCCAGGACGCCGACGACATCAGCCATCCGCTGCGCCTGGAACGGCAGTTGCGGCTGCTGGAGCGGGGCCGTGCCGACGTCGTCGGCTGCTGCTTCGAGGTGCTGGACGAGGCGGGCACGCCCCTGTACCGCAAGCGGCTGCCGCGCCATGCCGATGTGTGGATGCGGCTCGGCCGGAGCTTCGCCGTGCTGCACGGGGCCACGGCGATGCGCCGTGGGGTGCTAGACCGGCTCGGCGGCTTCGACGGGACGACGCGGTTCGGCGCGGACACCGATTTCCATCTGCGGGCGGCACGGCTGTTCCGGGTGCGCAATCTGCCGTCGGTGCTCTACCGCCAGCGCAGATGGCCGCGTTCCCTGACCGCCGCCCCGGACACCGGTTTCGGTTCGGCGGCGCGCGCCGCCTACGCCCGTGTGGTGCGGGACCGGGAGCGCGAGCGGCGGGCCGCCGCCTCGTGGGAGGAGCTGGCGCCGCTGCTCACCGCGGCCCCCAACGACGTGCGCGTGGAGCTGCGCCCGGTGCGTCTGGAGGGCGCGCGGTGAGGGCGGCGCAGGGCGCGCGGGAGCCGCGCCGCGCGGTGCAGCGGCTCGTCGACCGGGGCCGCGGCCGGGTCCGTGCGCCCGGCGGCGCGGTGCCGGTCACCGCGGTGCTGGCCGGGCCGGGCGGGGAGTGGCGCCGGGTGCCGGAGGCGGCGGCGCGGGACGCGCTGCCGTCCGTCGCGCCGGGCGGCGTCGCGGTGCTGTGCCCCACCTTCGTCGCCCGGTGCGGCGAGGACGGCCACCGCGCCGTCGTCGGCCATCTGCTGTCCCAGCTCGCCGAGTTGCACGACGCGCAGCCCGCGCTCCCGCTGGTGCTGTGGATCGGCATGCAGTGGTTCCCCGGCCGGGAGGGCGAGGAGGAAGAGGCGGCGCGGCGGCTCGCGGCGCTGGGCCGTCAGGCGGCGCGGGAAGCGCCGTGGCTGCCGTTCGCCGGTCTGTGCCTGCCCGGTCCCGGCAAGGTGCGGACCACCAACGCCGCGATCCGGCTCGGCGCCGCGCACGCCCCGGCCGGGTGGCTGTGGCTGGACGACGACGTGGTGGCCGAGCCGGGGTGCGCGACGCTGCTCGTGGAGCGCTTCCTCGCCGGTTCGCGGCGCGGCGCGGTGGGCGCGGTCAAGGTGCCGCTGGCCACCGGGCACCGGACGTCGCGGCTGCTGCGGGCGCTGGGCGGCGCCACGGCTCCCCGGCGGGCCCATCCGCACGCCTGCTGCATGCTCGTCGCGGACGGCGTGGTGCGCGGCGGCATCCCCGCCGAGCTGGACATGGACGACGCGTTCGTGCTGTTCGAGCTGCTCGACCCGCGGGCGGCGGAGCCCTTCCACGACCTGGAGCTGGTGGAGGGGGCGCGCTGCCGCTTCTACCAGGGGGCGGGGTTCGGGGAGACGGTGCGGCGGCTGCGCATCTCGCTGCTGTACCACCTCACGTTCATGGCGCGCTATTCCTGGCCGGCGGCGCGGGTGTACTTCCAGCAGTCGCTGTTCTACGGGCTGTGGCCGCTGGCTCCCTGGGACGGCAGCCGCGGTGTGCGCACCGGGCTGCTGCGCTGGCTGGTGAAGACGGTGCACTTCGGCTGGTTCGCGGGGTACGCGGGGGTGCTGGCGTTCCGGGGCGTGACGGGGCTGCGCCCGGCGCCGGAGGGCGGGCTGTACTCGGCGGGCTTCCAGTCGCCGCTGAACGCCGAGGGCGGCGGGCACGCGGCGGACCGGCGCGGCCCGCGGGACACCCGCTGACCGGCCCGGACACGGGCCGGCCGGCGTGGGCGCGCGAAGCCCTCACCCCGCCGCGTACTGCGGCAGCATGCGCTCCACGACGTCCCGCGTGTACTGGTCGATGACGGGCGCCAGGTCGTGCGCGGGGCCGCCGCGGGCGGCGGCCGCCGCGGCCCGGCGGCGCGCGGTCTCCAGGCGGGCGGTGAGGTCGCGCGGGCGGGCCGCGCCGGTCAGCAGCAGGTGTCCGAGGTTGCCGTCCCGCTCGCCCTTGAGCCGGTAGTCCTGGAGGTCGTCGGCGACCATGGTGACCATGCCGAAGCCGTGCGCGAAGGCGTGCGCGTGGTCCGCCGCTTCGGGCACGCCGCCCGCGACGGCGGCCAGCCGCCCGTAGCAGCCCTGGAAGGAGCCGCTGTAGCGGTCGGCGTCGGCCCACCACCGGTCGAGGTCGCGGGCGGGCCGGTGCTTGGCGCGTACCTGGCCGGGGCCGACGCGCGCGAAGCCGTCCTCCAGGACCTCCAGGACGCGCAGCGCGTCGGGCGCGCGGCGCGCGAGGCGGCGGGTGGCGGTCTGCCAGAGCATCAGGCAGTAGCCCAGTTCGTAGCGGTCCTGGTCGGTGTCGAGGTCGAGCAGGTCGTCGAAGAGCTTCATGCCCAGGCCGTGCAGGGTCAGGTCGCAGGCCAGCCGGCGCCGGGCCGCGCGGCCGGGCGTCCAGACGGTGAGCAGGTACGGGGAGCGCAGGTAGCCGCGGAGGCCGAGGAGGTAGCCGGTGAGCTCGGCGGAGGCGTCCAGCGCGGTCAGCAGGCCGGTCAGTTCCTCCTTGATGTACGCGTACGCCTCGTCCCACTCGGCGAGCAGGGCGGGCGCGGGCCGCCGGGCCGCCGCCGGCGCCGTCACCCCGCCCGCCGGCGGGCCATCAGGTCGCCCAGGACGTACAGGTCCACGTCCGTGGCGGCGAAGTCCATCAGCGCGTCGTGCGCGGTGTGCGCGATGGCGCGGCCCTGGGCGTTGAGGGAGGTGTTGATCAGGGCGGGGACGCCCGAGAGTCGCTCGAACTCGCCGAGGAGGTGGTGGAGCGGGGCGTTCTGGTCGCGGGTGACCGTCTGCATCCGGCAGGTGCCGTCGGCGTGCCGGGCCTGGGGGATGCGGCCGGCGGGCACGTCGTAGTTGAACAGCATGTGCGGGGACGGGAGTTGTCCGGGGAACCAGTCCGCGAAGCGCTCGGCGCGCATGACGGCGCCCAGCGGCCTGAACCACTCGCGGCGCTTGAGGCGCCCGCTCAGCCGCCGCCGCATGCCGTCCGTCTCCGGGTTGCCCAGCAGCGACCGGTTGCCCAGGGCGCGGGGGCCGCTCTCGGACGGTCCGTGGGCGAAGGCGACCACGCCTCCGTCGGCGAGCGTGCGGGCGGCGGTCCCCGGGTCGTAGGGCAGCGGGTCGAGGCCCGCGGCGATCAGGGTGGCGTGGATGTCGTCGGCGGGCTCGGCGCCGCCGTTGCAGTACACGCTGAACGGCTCCACCCGCCGTCCGTGGAGCACGTGGTGGGCAAAGACCGCGGCGCCGAGGGCGTGCCCGGCGTCGCCGCAGGCGGGCGGTATGGCGATGTCGCGGCCGAAGCGGTCGCGCAGGGCGGAGTTGGCGACGATGTTGAGGGCGCAGCCGCCGCCGAGCGCCAGGGCGGTGCGGGCGGGGTCCTCGACGTGCTTGGCGAGGAGGGTGTGCACGGCGTCGGTGAACATCTGCTGGAAGGTGGCGACGACCCGCGCCATGGCGTCGAAGTCGCGGGAGAACTCCGGCAGTCGGGCCAGTCTGCGGCCCTCCTCCTCGGCGAGCGCCCGGTCGTCGAGTACGCGCGGGTCGACCTCTTCCAGGAGTCCGCGTAGGCGCTCGTCGGGCGTGCCGTAGCCGCCGATGGCCATGACCTTGCCCGCGACGCTCGGGCTCTTGCCGAACCCGAAGAGCCAGCCGAGGGCGCTCCAGCCGAAGCCGTTGCCGTACCAGGGCAGCGGGTCCGTCTCGACCCAGTCGACGTCGCCGTCGGAGCACCGGAACACCGAGCTGCGGGCGACCTGCCCGCGGCCCTCGTTGACGAGGACCACGCAGTCGTCCGGGTATCCGGCGTAGTGCAGGGCGAGCGCGGCGTGCGAGACCTCGTGGGTGACGACGACGCAGTCCACAGGCCGCCCGAGCAGCCAGGAGGTGGTGCGGTGATACGGGGCTCCGCCGTGCACGGCGCGGCGCGCGGGGCCGGGGTCGGCCAGGCGCAGCACGGAGTCGCGTACGGGCGAGCTGACGGTGATCAGGTCGGCTTCCTCGGGCCGTACGCCGTCCTGGGCCAGCAGGTGGCGCAGCGCGAGGTGGATCCGGTGATCGTGTTTCCAGCGGGTCAGCCGCTCGGTCTCCACGGCGTGCACCAGCCGGCCGTCCTCGAACCAGGCGGCCGCGGTGTCGTGGCCCATCGAGTGCAGGGACAGGACCTTCAAGGGACGTCACCTCTTCTTCGGCGCGGGCTCGGGCCCGGGGGCCGCGGGTCCGGGCGGCGCGGTCCGGGGCAGGGCGTGCGGCGGGGCGGCGAGCGTGGTGTGGCCGCTCCAGGCCACCGCGCGCAGCGGGCGGCCCAGCAGGCCGCGTGCGTACAGTTCGGCGCCGGTGCGCAGGAACCAGCCGAAGTACAGCCATTTGACGGCGGCGTTCGCCGCTCCGTGGCGGAAGCCGCGGCTGCCGTCCCAGCCGGTGAGCGGCCACATGCCGGGGAAGAGCATGTGGTGGACGTAGTAGCGGGCGGCGGGGTACGGGGCGTCGGCCAGGTGGATGTGGTGGCACAGCAGCAGGCGGCGCACGCGGCGGCGGGTGGGGCCGGCCGGGCCGTCGGAGACGGTGTAGTGCAGCCGGGCGTCGGGCAGCAGCCGCAGGTCGTGCAGCGGGTCGGGGTGTGCGGGGTCGAGGAGGGCGAAGCAGAGGTAGCCGTCGTCGGAGTCGTAGCGGTCGGGGATGCCGTCCGCCACGACGTCGGTGGCGACCAGGACGCAGCAGCCGTGCGGGTAGTTGGTGGCGGGCGCGGCGACGGCCTTGGCGCGGTGCAGCAGCCGCGAGACGCGGTGGGCGCCCGCGTGGGCGATCTTGTGGGGTCCGACGGCGCCGCGGCAGCCGCCCGCGAGGAAGGCGTCGGCCATGCGCTCCAGGCAGTCGGGGTCCATGACCACGTCGTCGTCGATCCAGCCGACGCCGGCGGCGCCGAGCCGGACGGCGAGGGGGAAGGCGGCGTTGAGCGTGCGGATCTTGCCGGGGCCGGGCAGCAGGAGGCCCGCGACGGGCACGGGCACGGGCACGCGCTCCGCGGCCAGTTCCAGCAGCGCGTCGAGCCGCCGCCGCGCCTCGGCCCGGTCGTCCTCGTCGCCGGGCCGCCACTGCATGCCGATGAGCAGGGCGAGCGGGGTACCGGGCCGGGCGGCGGCGAGCCGCCGGGCGCAGTCGAGGAACCGGGCGACGGAGGCGCGCTGTTCGCCGGCCGTGCCGCGGGCGGTCTGGGTCGGCAGGATCAGGGCGATGCCGCCGCGCAGCGCGTCGGGGCCGCCGAGCGCGGTGACGGCGGCGTCGGGGCCGCCGTCGCGCGGGTCCGCCGCCCGCGCGGGCAGCAGGTGTTCGACCGGGGCGTCCCAGGTGCCCGCGGGCCGGTAGCCCGCGGCGACGCGGCGTCTGACGCGGGCCATCAGGGCGGGTTCCGGTGCGGGTGCGGCCGGTCCCGTGCCCGTACGGGCGGGCGCGGCGTGGGCGGTGGGGCGGGTCCGGGGCGCCATCAGAAGTCGCGCAGGGTGTTGGAGTCGGAGCGGGCCAGCCCGGCGAGGCCCGTGAGGGTGTTGGCCCACTGGCCGGTGCGCAGCATGTGGCCGATGAGGGGCCCGGCCATCTTGGGGCGCAGGAAGAAGGCGCGGTACGCGGCGCGGGCCCGCGCCTCCGCGTCCGGCACGAGGTAGCCGATGCGGCTGTCGAACCGGCCCTGGACGAAGCGGTCCCAGTAGTCGGCGGGGATGGCTCCGGCGTCGACGCACTCGGTGTGCAGCGGGGTGCCGGGCAGCGGGGTCGCGGTGTAGAAGCTGGCGTAGTCGAGCGGCAGCCGGCAGGCGAGGTCCAGGGTGCGGCGGTACTGCGCGAGGCTCTCGCCGAGCCAGCCGACGATGAAGTAGCCGAATCCGTTGATGCCCGCGCGGTGGGCGGAGGTGACGGCGGTGGTGATCTTCTCCAGGTCGCTCTCCTTGCGCATCCGGCGCAGGATGTCCGGGTCGCCGTGCTCGATGCCGAAGCGCAGCCGTACGCAGCCGGCCCCGGCCATCGCGGTCAGCAGCTTGTCGGGGACCAGGTCGACGCGGGTGGGCGCCTCCCAGCGCACCTTGAGCCCGGTCTCGCGGACGCGTTCGCAGATCTCGAAGACCCGGCCCCGGTGCAGGGTGAAGACGTCGTCGTAGAACATGATCTCCTTGACGCCCCACCGCTCGCGCAGATAGGCCATCTCGCCGACCACGTCATCGGGGCTGCGGTACATCGACCGCTTGTCGACCGCCTGCTTGAAGCAGAAGCTGCACTTGAACGGGCAGCCGCGGCTGGAGATCATCGTCGCGAACGGGCGCGGGGCCATGATGGAGTGGAACCGGTCCATCGGCAGGTCCTCGCGGGACGGCCACCCCGCGTCCTCCAGGTTGATCATCGGGGCCGGGCCGCCGTGCGCGGCGCGGCTGATGAGGCCGGGGACACCGCCGTCGGGCTCCTCCTTGTCCTCCAGCGCCTCGGCCAGGCGCGGCATGATGGTCATGCCCTCGCCCACGCCGATGTAGTCGATGGCGTCGTGGCAGAGGTTCTCGGCGGCGTAGACCTCGGTGTGGGGGCCGCCGAGGATGACTTTCGCGCCGGTGCTCTTGGCGGCCCGGCACGCCTCCAGGGCGCCGGGCAGGCCCGGCGTGGTGGTGGTCACGCCCACGAGGTCCGGCTCGAAGTCGGCGAGGGTGCGGCGCAGGCCCTCGCCGTCCAGGCCCATGGCGGGGGTGTCGATCTGGACGGTGTTCTTGAAGCCCGCCTTCTTCAGCGCGGTCTGGATGTAGCCGAGGCCCAGGTGCGGCAGGACCCCGGCGCGCCGCTGCACATGGCTGATCTGACGGGTATTCAGGCATAGGTCGTGGTGGCGCACCAGGGCGATGCGCAGCCGCCGGGGCGGGGCGGGCCGCAGGTCCCGCGCGCTGGGCGCGGGGGTCCCCCAGAGCCTGTTCCCGGCCTGGACGACGGGCAGTTCGGTGCGCCCGGCCGTGCCGGCGGTCGTCGGCGGCCCCGAGGGGGCCGCGCTGGTGTCGGTCATGTCGCCTCTCCTGCTTCCCTCTTCCCGTCCGCGCCCTCGGGCCGGGCTATGTCCGGCGCAGCGCCGCCGCGCCGCTTCGCTCGCGCGTCCCCGGGGCGGCGCACAAGCGATCCAGCTCCTCCCGCCAGTCCGCGCGCTCCAGCGCCCCGGCGAAGACCACGTAGTCCGCTCCGGCCCGCAGATAGCCCTCCACCTGTTCGCGGGAGCGCACATTGCCCCCGATGAAGATCAGCTGACCGGGGCTCAGCCGGTCCCGGAAGTAGCGGCACACCCGGCCCGTGACCTGCTCGAAGCGCGAGTACAGATAGACGACGGGGAAGCCGAACGCCCGGATCGTCTCGATCCGCCGGTCCAGTTGGGCCGGGGTCCGGCCGAGCGGCTCGGTGTGCATCACGGCGGCCGACACGGGGTCGTCGCCGAAGGTGAGCGCCGCCTCCAGCAGGAACTCCGGCAGCTCCTCCTGGGCCGTGCCGCGCCGGTACTGCACGTGCAGGGTCTCCAGGAGGCTCTGCCAGACGAAGTACGGGTCGGTGGAGCCCAGCAGCGCCGGTGCGAGCAGCGCGTCGGCGCCGGTCGCCACGGGCAGCCCGGCGCCGGGCCGGGGCGGGAAGTGGGTGATGACGGGGATGTCCACGGCGGCCTTGACCTGCGCCACGTACGCGGGCATCCGCTCGTCGAAGCGCTCGTAGTCGGTGCTGGCCAGCAGCAGGAACGGCAGCCCCGCCCGCTGCACGGCCGCGGCCTTGAGCACCGCTTCGCGCGGCGGCACCTTGAACGGGTCCACCACGTGCAGCGGGCTGCGCCGGTGGGCGCGCAGCCGGGCCAGGACCCCGCGGTCGGCGCCGATCACGACGGCCTCCCGCGGCCGGCGCCGCCGAGGGCGAGCAGCGCGGTGGCGGTCGTGAACAGGCCCGCCGTGTCCGTTCTGACGGTGCCGACGACCTGCGCGCCGCGGCCCTCGGTGCGCCAGGCGTAGGGGGCGTCGGGGTCGGTCAGGGCGGGCGGCGGGAGCCGCACCCGGGCGGAGCCCGGCCAGCCGCCCGAGGGCGACTGGGTGCGCAGCAACCACCGTACGGGCGGAGAGGGTTCGCCGCCGTCGGCCAGCGGCTCCGCCCCGCCGTCGAGGGTCAGGGCCGCGAGGGCGGTGGCGAAGGCCGATCCGTCCGGCGCCGCCTCGGTGCGGACCGCGCCGTCCGGGCCGCACCGGGCCGCCGCCCAGGCGCGTGCGGCGGCGGACTCGGCGGCTGCCGCGCCCAGCGCCCAGGCCGCGAGGGCCGTGGCGTACTCGTGCTCGGTCCACCAGTACGACTGCCAGCTGCCGTCGGGGCGCTGCCGTTCGCGCAGGCAGCCGCGCACCTCCTCGCGCCGGGCCAGGCCCCGCAGTCCGGCCGCGGCGGCGGTGACGCAGGTGTGCCCGGCGTACCAGCCGTCCCAGCCGCCCGGCACCGGGTGGCGGTCGAAGAACTCCCCGGCGCTCGCGCGGGCGTACGTGGCCACGCCGCCGTCGGGCCGTATGTGCGCGGCGAGAAAGGCGTAGCCGTCCTCGGCCGCCGGTTCGTCGGCGGCGCCGACGGCCTCGGCCAGGCGCAGCACCCAGGCGGTGGTGTCGGCGTCCGGCGGCGCGGTGGGGCCGTAGCCCCAGCCCCGGCGGGCGCGGTCGGCGGCGAGCCGCGCCCAGGCGTCCTCGGCGGCCTCGCGCGCGCCCGGCGCGCCGCAGCCGGCGAGGGCCGCGCCGACGTAGGCGGTCAGCCAGCTGCTGCTGGGCCCGTTGACGTCGAAGTCCCGCCACCAGCCGTCCGGTCGGCGCGAGCGGATCAGGAAGGCGGCGGCCCGGTCGGCCGCCTGCGGCGCGGGACGGGGCGTGGGGGCCCCGGTGTGCGGGCGGGTGGTCATAAGGGCTCCCCCGATGCGACGGTGGTGCGCGGCGCGCGGTCGTGGCGCAGCAGGTCCCGTACGGCCTGCCCGATCCGCCGGCCCACCGCGTCCTGGTCGAGCGCGGTACGGGCGTAGGCCAGCGCGTGCCGCCGGTGTTCCGCGACCGTCTCCGGCCGGTCCAGCCAGGCGTCGAGCGCGCTCAGCAGTTCCGGCCCGGTGCGGCAGCAGCGCCCGAGCCGCTGGTCCCGGACGAGGCCGGGCACCCATGCCTCCATGGGCAGGCCGGAGTCCAGGGTCAGGACGGGGATGCCGAAGTAGGCCGCCTCCAGCACGGTGGCCGGTCCGGCCTTGGAGACCAGGAAGGAGTGCGGTCTGCGCGCGGCGCCGTCGATGTAGGCGAAGTACTCCGCCTGCCGCAGCCGGGTGTGGAAGCGCCAGTTCCGGCCGGCCTCGCCGGCTTCGGCCGCGAGGGCCGCGGCGCGCCGGGTGGTGTCCTCGTCGCCGTAACCGACGAAGACGAGGTCCACGTCGGCCTGTCTGCGGGCCAGGTGCTCCACGGCGCGCAGATACGTGTCGCCGCCGCGGTTGCTGAACACGATGACCTCGGGCCGCTCCGCGCCCGGGCGCGGAGCCGTGCCGGACGCGTCCCCGTCATCGCCCCCGGTCCTGGCCCCGTCGCCCGTCCCGGCGGCCCCGGTGTCGCCTCCGGTTCCCTGCGGGCCGGTCAGGAAGTTCCCCAGTTCGTGCTGGGCCACCAGCGGTCCCACGGTCCGTACCCGGTCCTGCGGTGCGCCGACCTGGTCGACCAGCAGCGTGCGCGCCCATTCGAAGCCGACGAAGGTGAGGTCCAGGCAGGCGCTGCGGTGCACGTCCAGGCCCAGCAGGCCGGGGTTGGTCACGTGCGCGGCGACGCGCGGCCGCGGGCGGCCGTCGGCGTGGGCCGCCGCGTTGGCCGCGGCCAGGCACAGGCGGGCGACGAACGGTTTGGCCCCGACGACCAGATCGGGCCGGTGCGTCCGCAGGTGGCCGACGAGCCCGTCCAGCGCCCGCGCCCCCGGCGGCGGCGCCGCTCCCGCCTCGCAGCCGGCCGGCCATTCGGCGGCGAGCTCCGCCATGAGCGCCTGGTAGCGCCGGGTGCGGGTGGCCGTGTCCGGGCTCTGGAGGGTGATGTCCCGGATGCGCGCGCCGACGTCGCCGACCCAGGGCAGCAGCGACTCGGCGGTGAGGAGGGTGACCTCGGCGCCGGGCAGCTGATCCCGGAGCACCGCGGTGAATCTGGTCGCCGCCAGGTAGTTGCCGAACTCCCCCCAGGTGCGCGGGGAGAGGACGTGGACGCGCTCACCGGACATGGCCGGCCTCCCTTCCGTCGTCGGTCCGCTCGCCGGTCCGCCCCAGGTCGGTGAGGGGCGGGCGGTCCCTGGCCGGTGCGTGCAGCGCGTGGTCGTACCAGACCTGGAAGCACAGCAGCGCCCACAGCCCGGCCGTGTGGTCCGCGCGCGCCGCCAGGTGCTCGTCCACGAGGCGCCGAACGGCGGCGGGGTCGAACAGCCCGTGCCGCTCCAGCCGGCTCCGGGCCAGCGACTCCAGGAGGACGGGGCGCAGTTCGGCGCGGAGCAGCCGGGCCACCGGGGCGCGGAAGCCGAGTTTGCGGCGGCGCGCCGCCTCGGGCGGCAGGTGCCGGGCGGCCACGCGGCGCAGCAGGTACTTGGCGGTGAGGCCGCGCAGCTTCAGCTCCGGCGGCAGGGCGGCGCAGAAGGCGACGACGTCCCGGTCCAGGAAGGGGGAGCGCGGCTCCAGCGCGTGGCGCATCGCGCCCCGGTCGGTCTTGGCCAGGACGGTGTCGCACAGGAAGTGGCGGACGACGCCGAGCTGGGCGCGCTCCAGCGGCGACAGGCTGCCCGCGGCCGCGAGCAGCGCGTCGAGTTCGGCGAACGGGCGGTGCCCGGAGCGCTCCAGGGCGGCGCGCGCGGGCGGGCTCAGCAGCGCGGCCGTCGCCCGCGGACCGAAGGGGGCGGTGGCGGCGTAGAACCGGTGCTCGGCGGGCGTGCGCAGGCCGCGGGCGAGCTGGAGCAGGGCCGCCGAGGCCGGCAGGTTCCCCTCCCCCGGCCGCAGCCGGGCTGCGGCGCGCCCGGCCGCGTCCAGGAGCCGCGGCGAGAGGAACGAGAGGCGGCCGAGCACCTTCTGCGCCTGGAAGAAGCGGTAGCCCAGGAGGAGTTCGTCGGCGCCGTCCCCGGTGAGCACGGTCCGTACGCCGTCCCGAGCCGCCCGGCACACCAGCAGCGTCGGCAGCAGGGAGGGGTCGGCCAGCGGCTCGTCGAGGCGGGGGAACTCCTCGGTGAAGGCGCGCGCCAGGTCCGTGCCGCCCAGGCGTACGACGTGGTGGTCCAGGCCCAGGTGCCGGGCGACGGTGCGGGCGGGGCCGCTCTCGTCGAACGCCGCGTCCTCGAAGCCCGCCGTGAACGCGGGCAGCGGCCCCTCGCGGTGGCGCCGGGCGAGCGCCGCCACGGTGGAGGAGTCCAGGCCGCCGCTGAGCAGCACCCCGAGCGGGGCGCGGGTGCTGGTGACCCTGCGCTCCACGGCGCGGTCCAGGACCTGTTCCAGCCGCCGGGCCGCCGCCGCTGCGGGGATCTTGCGGCGGGCGCCGCCCGGCACGGCGGCGAGCAGTTCGTCGTACGCGCCGCCGCCCGGTTCCTCGCGCACCGCGCCGCCGTGCTCCACGCGCAGGACGCCGCCGGGCCGTACCTTGTGGACGCCCGCGAGCGCGGTGTGCGGCGCGGGGTAGGCGCGCAGCGTCAGATAGTCCGCGAGGGCGGGCAGGTCGGGCTCGCGGGGGCAGGCGGGGTGGCGCAGCAGCGCGGTCAGTTCGGAGGCGAAGGCGACGCCGCCGGGCACCGGCGTCCAGTACAGGGGCTTCTTGCCGAACGGGTCGCGGGCCAGCAGCAGGACGCCCCGGCCGGCGTCGTACAGCGCGAGCGCGTACATGCCCCGTACCCGCCGGAGCACCTCGCGCAGCCGGCCCCCGCTCTGCTCGTACAGTTCGGCGACGATCCCGGTGTCGCCGCCGCGCGCGGGCGCGCCCCGCCGGGCCAGGTCGCGGCGGAGCTCGCGGTGGTTGTACACCTCGCCGTTGAGTACGGCCACGGTGCGCCGCGACGCGGAGACGTAGGGCTGGCGGGCGGCGGGGTCGACGAAGGGCAGGGCGCAGTGCGCCATGGTCACCGGCGGCCGGTGCACGGCGCCGTCGCCCTCCGGGCCGCGATGGGCGACGGCGGCCAGCATCCGTGCGGCC
Organism: Streptomyces sp. NPDC050617; assembly: GCF_040654795.1. Lineage (NCBI taxonomy): Bacteria > Bacillati > Actinomycetota > Actinomycetes > Kitasatosporales > Streptomycetaceae > Streptomyces > Streptomyces sp. NPDC050617. The sequence goes on from NZ_JBFAIS010000021.1 coordinate 26,466, forward strand.
ACCTCGAACGCCCGGTCCCCGCCGAGCGCCGGGTCAGCGAAGCCCGCCAGACCGCACACGGCACGCCTCCCCCACGGCCTCACGCGCCCGGCGCGCCGCCGGGGCGCTCTCGGGCGTCACCGCTGCGCTCCGGACGCGACGCCCTGGGACGTCTCCCGGACAGTGGCGGCGACCTGGGCGGCGATGCCCTCGCGCAGGCCGGTGGCGGCGCGGTAGCCGAGCACGCGCGCCGCGCGGGAGGGGTCCGCGAGAGTGGTGAAGGCGTCGCCCGGCTGCGGTTCGGTGTGCTCCAGCAGCGGCGGGCGGCCCATGGCCTCGCCGACGGCGGCGCACAGCTCCAGGACGGTGGTGCGGCGTCCGGTGCCGACGTTGTACGCGCCGCCGGGCACCAGGGGCCGCTGGGCGAGGAGCACGGCGCGCACGACGTCGCCGACGTAGGAGAAGTCGCGGCTCTGGCTGCCGTCGCCGTAGACCGGCAGGGAGACGCGGTCCAGGACGGAGCGGATGACGCGGGCGGTGAGCATGTCGGGCCGCTGGCCGGGGCCGTAGACGGTGAAGAAGCGCAGCGAGACCACGGTGAGCGGCGAGCCGGGGCGGGCGGCGTAGGCGGAGCCGAGCCGTTCGGCGGCCAGCTTGGTGACGCCGTACGGGGAGACCGGGCAGGGCAGTTGGTCCTCGGCCATCGGCTGTTCCCGGCCGGGGCCCTCGCCGTAGACGCTGGAGGAGGAGGCGAGCACCAGCCGCGGCACCCCCGCGCGGTGGCAGGCGGCCAGGAGGCGCTGGGTGACCTGGACGTTGTCGCGCAGGCAGGCGGGGAAGTCGTCCCACGAGGACCGCACGCCGGGGCGGGCGGCGAGGTGGAAGACCACTCCGGCGCCGCTGAGCAGCGGCGCGAGGTCCATGGTGGCCAGGTCCCCGGCGACGTGCCGTACGCCGGGGGCCGCGGGGTCCGCGGAGCCGTCAGGACTGTCAGAGCCGTCAGCGCGGTCAGGGCCGTCGAGCAACAGCCCGGTGCGGGTCCAGGCCCGGTCGACGGCGGTGACGGGGCGGCCCTGCCGCGCGAGGGCGGGGACCAGGTGGGAGCCGATGAATCCGGCCGCGCCGGTCACCACCGCCGCGGGGACGCCGTGCCGCGCCGTTCCGGCCTGCTGCGTCATGTGCTCCCCCTCTGTCCTGGTCCGCTCCGGCCCGGAGCGGACCGCTCGCTTCCGTCGTTCTCCACTCCGGCCCGGAGCGGATCGCTCGCTTCCGCCGTTCTCCGCTCGCGCCGGTCCTGGTCCGTTCACTGCGCTGGGCTGTGCTGGGCTGGGCTGGGCTGGGTCCGGCGTAGGCGGCCGGGCGCCGCCTGTCACGCGACGGCGGCGCCGTACGCCTCGTAGGGCGCGCCGGCGGCTTCCGCCATCCGGCGCCCGGCCCGTATCTGGTAGTCGTCGATGCCGCCGGGTTCGAACGGCCCGGCCGTTCCCGCGCCGTGCGCGGCCGGGGACTTCGCGGGCACCCCGAGGTCCGCGCGCACCCGCTCCAGCGGCTGGTCCGCGAGGGCGAACCAGTCGACGCTGAGCAGGTCCGTCCGGATGCGGGCGCCCCTCCGGAAGGCGTCCTCCATGCGGACCGCCATGTCCGCGCGGGACAGCCGGTCGCCGGCCGCCTCGAACTGGGCGGCGGCCAGGCCCGTGTAGCCGATCAGGTACAGCCCGACCACCCAGGCGAGGAGTTCGAAGCCGCGCCGGTCGAGCAGCGCGCGGGCGACGAGGGCGAAGACCTCCAGCTCGGTGTCGAGGGTGGTGCCGTAGTCGGTGACCACGTGCGCCCAGTCGTGCTGGGTGAGGTACGCCGGGGTGCTGCCGGGCCGGCCCGGGAAGGCGAAGCCGCGGGCCAGGAAGTAGCGGTGGACGGCGAGGCCGAGGGAGCCGGGCGGGCAGTCGGCGAGCGCCGACCAGCGGGCCGCCAGCCGCGGGTCGTCGTGGCTGGGCCGCCAGGCGGCGGCAAGAGCCTCGGCCGTGTCGAGCGGGCGGCCGGTGTGGTCCCGGCGCGACGGCCGGTGGCCGCAGACCCGCTCGAAGTCGATCAGCGCTGCCCAGGGGTCGCCGCCCCGGAGGCTGCGGGCGAGGGCGACCAGCCCTTCGTGGGCGCCCGCCTCCGCCGCCCAGTCGGCGACCCGTTCGCAGGTCTCGTCGGTGAGCGGGGCGAGGATGACCTCGTTGACCAGGAGCAGCAGCCCCACCCAGGTGCGGAACTCGGCGTCCCGGTGGGCGAGCGCCCGGCGCAGTTCGCCGCGGCCGAGGGGGGCGAGCCCGGCGGGCTCGACGCGGTGGCCCGTCATGGTCGGGGCGAGGGCCCGCAGCAGGACGTCCTGGAGTCCGCATATCCCCTGCGGCGGGGCGGTCGCGGTGATGATGCCCCGCATCAGCAGTTCGGTCTCGGCGCGTCCGGGAGGGGCCGGGGCTCCGGCGGCTCCGGGGGGCGGCGGCTGCGCGGCGGCACGGGGTGCGGGGGGCGCAGCGTCCGCCGGTGACATGTTCTCGGGGCTGCGCATGTGTCCCCTCCTCTCGGGGCACCGCTCCCGCCGCTGTCCTCGAAGCCGGGAGCAGGCACTGGTGATCGCTCACGCGGTCAGCCCGGTTCGGCCAGCCATCCTTGCACGGAGAAGAACGAATGAAATTCGGGTTTTCGGACAGAAGTACAGCGGAGAAACACCCGCCGAGGACCTCATGGGTTCCCCTCCGCACCACCCTTCCCCGCCGCCCCAGTGGGACGGGGCCCAGGAGCGGCGAGAAACCCGAGGTGCGGGAGGGGAGCGCGCCGCTCAGCGGCCCCCGTCGGGCGGTTCGTGCCACAAGTGGCGCATCTCCTCGCATCCGTCGAGCAGTTCCGGCAGTGTTCCGCTCCCCGCCACCCGGCCGTCGGCCAGCACCACGATCCGGTCCGCGCGGCGCAGCAGGGCTTGCCGGTGCGAGACCGCGAGCACGGTCGTGCCGGTGCGGCGCAGCACGCGCCGCCACAGCAGGCGCTCCGTGTCGCCGTCCAGCGCGCTCGACAGGTCGTCGCACACCAGCAGTTCCGGGCGGCGCACCAGCATCCGGGCGGCGGCCACGCGCTGCGCCTGGCCGCCGGAGAGCCGCAGCCCGCGGGGCCCGAGCAGGGTGTCGGGGCCGTGCTCCATCCGGTCCAGGTCCGCCGCCAGCACCGCGTCGTGCAGGGCCGCCGCGAGGTCCCGCTCCCCGGCGGCGGCGCCCAGCAGGATGTTCTCCCGTACGGTGCCGCTGAACAGCCGCGGCACTTGCGGGGTGTACGCGCAGCGCGGCGGCGCGAGCCACGCGCCGGGGTCGTCCACGCGCTCCCCGTTCCAGCGCACCTCGCCGCCGGCGGCGGGCAGCAGCCCGAGCAGCACCCGCAGCAGCGTGGTCTTCCCCGCGCCCACCCGGCCCGTGACGACGGTGAGCGTGCCCCGCGTCAGGGTGAGGTCCACGTCCCGTATGCCCTGGCCACCGGGGTGACGGTACGTCAGTTTCCGGGCCCGCAGCTCCTCCAGTGGCGGTGCTTGATGACGAGTGGGCGCGGGTGGGGCGGGGGCCGGGCCCGTCAGATGCAGCGGGGTCCGCCGGATGGGCGAGCCGTCCGCGCCGGTGGAGGCCGCCATCCGCTGCATCGCCACCACGGCGCGCTGGTAGCGCACGGTGAACAGCCCCAGCGTGCTCACGGCCTCGGTGAGGAACTGGAGGAAGAAGCTGAACAACGCGAGGTCGCCGACGGTGAAGTCGCCCGCCCGCGCCTGCCCCGCCGCGAGGAGCAGCACGATGCCCGTACTGACGGACGCCGCGTTGGACAGCAGCGAGCCGCGCAGGTTGCCGAACAGCTCCTCGCGCACGGCCGCCGCCCGCCACCGCTCGTTCAATTCCTCCAGATGCGCGGCGACCGCTCCCTCGGCCTGCGCGGCCTGTACGGACTCGACGGCCGTGACCGCCTCCCGCAGCGCCCCCCTGGCCCGCGCCGACGCCGCCCTCCCCTGCCGGCAGGCGGCCAGGTAGCGGGCGTTGACCAGCCGGCTCGCGACGGCCGCGAGGCACAGCGGGACCACGAGGCCCAGGGTGACCACCGGGTTGATCGACGCCATGAACGCCAGGGCGGCGCCCGCGAACAGCCAGCGCGCCAGGTTCGCCGGGGACCAGGCCACGAACGAGGCGACGTCGTCCACGTCGGTGGAGAGGGTGGCGAGCGCCTCGGCGGACGAGCCGTGGGCGCCGTGCGCGCCGGGGCGCGAGAGCAGCGAGCCCAGCAGGTTGGCCCGCAGCCGGGCGGCGGTCCGGTGCTGGAGGGCGGGCTCCAGACGCCCCAGGATCGCCCCGAACTGCACGGACATCCGGGCCGCCTCGACCGCGACGACCGCGGCGATGAGTCCCCACAGCCCCAGGCGCACCGGTTGTGCGCCGGTCAGCGCGTCGAAGTACTCGCGCATGAGCAGTCCCACCGCGAAGGTGCCGGCCCGCCACAGCATCCAGAGCGCGGCCAGCGACGCGTACCGCCCCGCTTGTCCCGCCGGCAGCCGCGCGAGATCGCGGCGCGCCGCCGCGCGCCCGGCGTCGCCGCACCGCCGCACGGGCGCTCCCGCTCCCGCTCTCGCACCCGTTCCCGTCCCCGTCCCCGTCCCCGTCCCCGTCCCCGTCACAGGGTCACCTCGCCCGCGCGCAGCATCGGGTGGAGCGCGGAGGCCGGGTCCGCGAGCAGGTCCGCCCACCGCCCGTACTCGCGCACCCGCCCGTGGTCCAGCACCAGGACGCGGTCCGTCGCGCGCAGGGTCTCCAGCCGGTGGGCCACCACCACGGCGGTGCGGCCGCTCAGGAAGCGGCCGGTGGCCCGCCGCAGCAGCCGTTCGGTGTGCGGGTCGAGCCGCGCGGAGATCTCGTCGAACACCACCAGGCCCGGGTCGCGCAGGAACGCCCTTACCAGCGCGACGAGTTGGGCCTCGCCCGCCGAGAGGCCCGCGCCGCCGTCGCCGACGAGCGTGTCCAGGCCGTGGTCCAGCCCCCGGTACCAGGGGGTGAGACCGACCCGGTCGACGGCGGCCAGCAGCCGGTCGTCGGTGACGGCCGGGTCGTGGAAGGTGAGGTTGTCGCGCAGGCTGGCGTGCAGCAGCTGCACCTCCTGCGGGACGAGGGCCACGCGCTCGCGCAGCGCGGCCAGTCCGTAGGCGGACGCGTCCCGTCCGCCGAGCCGCACGGCGCCCGAGTCCGGGTCGTGGAACCGGAACAGGAGCCGGGCGAGCGTGGACTTCCCGCTGCCCGTGGGCCCCACCAGGGCCAGCCGCTCCCCCGGCGGCAGCGCGAACGACACCTCGCGCAGCACCCTGCGGGACGGCGCGCGGGGGCTCGTACGGGAAGCGGGGTAGCCGAAGCAGACCCGGTCGAACTCCAGGCCGAGCGGCCCCCGCGGCGGCACCGCGCCGCCGCCGTCGCCCACCGCGGCGGGCTCGGCGAGCAGTTCGTCGGTGCGGCGCAGACTGACCAGCGCCTCCTCCAGGTCCCCGAACTGCGTCGTGATCCCCATCAAGGGCGCCCGCAGCAGCGTGACGTAGGACAGCGCGGCGAACACCGTGCCGGTGCTGATGCGGCCCGAGGCGTGCAGCCACGCGCCGAGCGACAGCGCGAGCGCCAGGCTCACCTGCGTCAGCGCCTGCACCGCCGCGGGCCAGCGCACCGTGGCGCGGGCCGCCCGCAGCGCGGCGGCGTACTGCCGCCCCAGCACGCGCCACAGCTCCCGCGTCACATGCGGCCCGGCCCCGCAGCCCCTGATGTCCTCGGTCGCGCCGGCCCGTTCCTCCAGGAATCCCAGCAGGTCGGCGCCCGCCTGCCGGGCCTCGGCCAGCTGCGGCAGCGCCCGGCCCAGCAGCGTGGCGAGGAGCACCACCGCCAGCGCGCAGAACGGCACGTACACCGCCCCGAAGCGCCAGTCGAGCGTGAACAGCGCCACGAGCACCACCGTCACCAGCAGCAGCTGAGCCGCGATCACCAGGGACATCCGGGACAGGAAGTTCGCGAGCCGCGTCACGTCGCCGTCCATCCGGTCCACCAGCTCGCCGGGGGGATGCCGGTGGTAATACGTCAGGTCCAGGCGCAGGCAGTGGCGTACGAGCCGGGCCCGCATCCGGTTCGCGCCGCGCCAGGCCACCCGCGCGCCGAGGTACTGCGTCAGCACCGCGACGGCCTGGCCGCCGAGGGCGGCAAGCAGGTAGACCACGGCGAGCGCCACGAGCGCGGACTGGGCCTCGCGGTTCAGCGCCCCGTCGACGAACGCGCGCAGCAGGTAGGGACCGGTGGCCTGGAGGGCGACCTCCGCCAGCAGCAGCGCCGCCAGCACCGTGACGGCGCCGCGCTGCGCGGCCAGATGACCGGCGAGCGTCCGCGCGTACCCCGCGACGCGCCCACGCGCCGCACGCCGCGCGCGTGCCCCTTCCGGTCCGGCCTCCGCTGGTCCGTCCTCCGCTGGTGCGCCCGCCGCTCCGCCTGCTGGAGTGCCGCCGTCGACGCTCATCCGGCCCCCTGGGGTCGCCGTTCGGCCGGCCGGCTGCGGCGGGCCGCCTCTGTGCGCGGTGCGGCATCGACGATAGGGACCGCACGGCCGCGCGGACAACGCCCCGTACGCCCCACGACGGCCGCACGTCCCCCTTCGCGCCGCCTCCCACGTGCCGCTCCCCCGCCCCCTCTTGTGCCGGATTCGGCGGAGTCCCACATTGGAGGGCGGCGCGCGGAGCGCCTCGCGGCGGCAGCGGACGCGGGTCCGGCCGCGGGGAGCGGCGCACACCGCCGCGGCCGCGCGCGCCCACGACGCCTCGGACAGGGGGATGGCATGAGCACACCGTCCGGCGACCGCCCGCACGACGGCTTCCCGTACCCGCCGGGACCGCACGGGGACCCGCCGCCCGAGTACGCGCGCCTGCGCGACGAGGCGCCGCTGACCCGTATCCGGCTGCCCGGCGGCCACGACGCGTGGCTCGCGACGCGGTACGACGACGTGGTCACCGTCACCGCCGACCCGCGCTTCGCCCGCGACGACCGGTATCTCTTCATGCCGATCCCCGCGGAGAACGCGGCGGGCACGGACCGTGGGAACGGGGACGGCGACGGGGACGGCGAGGAAGGGGCGAGCACGGTCGAGGACCGCGGGCGCGCAGACCGTACGGCCGGCGGTGCCGCGGACGACGACCGTACGGACGGGGGCGTCGCCGACGACGACCGTACGGACCGGGGCATCGCCGACGACGACCGTACGGACCGGGAGCGGGCCGCGCAGGCCGCCGGGCGGCGGCGGCTGCGCGACACCGTCCAGGACGCGCTGCGGCCGTGGCGGGCGCAGCGCTGGCAGGGCCGCGTCGACCGGGCGGTGCGCGAGCGCCTCGATGCGCTGGAGGCCGCCGGGCCGCCGGCCGACCTCGTCCGCCAGTACGCGTTCCCGGTGCCCATCGCCGTCGTGTGCGAACTGCTGGGCATCCCCGACCGCGACCGGGACCGCTTCCACGAGTGGGCCAACGTCCGGCTCTCCGTGACCGCGTATTCGAAGGAGGAGGTCGCCGCCGCGTTCCAGGCGTACGAGGAGTACGTGGGCGAGCTGATCGACCGGCGCCGCCGCGCACCGCGCGACGGCCTGCTCGACGAGCTGATCCGGGTGCGCGACGCCGACGCGCACATCAGCGACTACGACCTACGGCGCATGGTGCGCGGCCTGATCACCGCGGGCCACCAGGCGAGCACCAACATGATCACTCGGGGCGCGCTCCTGCTGCTGCGCCACCCCGGCGAACTGGCGCGGCTGCGCCGCGAACCGGCGCTCATCGACAGCGCGGTGGAGGAGATCCTGCGGTACCACATGCCCGGCGACACGGCGGTGCCGCGCGTGGCCGAGGTGGACGTGCCCCTGTCGGGTGGCGTCGTGCGGCGGGGCGAGGTGGTGCTCGCCCCGCCGGTGTCCGCCAACCGCGACGAGCGCCGGTTCCCCGACCCGGACCGCTTCGACATCGCCCGCACCGACAACGCGCACCTCACCTTCGGCCACGGCGCGCACTACTGTCTGGGCGCGAGCCTGGCCCGGATCGAGCTGCGCACGGCGCTCGGCATGCTGGTGGCGCGCTTCCCCCGCCTCGCGCCCGCCGTCGCGCCGGAACGGCTGCGCTGGACCGACGGGCTGCTGGTGCGTCAGCTGGAGGAGCTGCCCGTCACATGGTGACGTGCCCCCGGGCGGCACGGAGCGCCCGGCGCACCTCGGGCAGCCCGGCGAGGGTCCGTTCGATCTCGGGGACGGTCATGCGGCGGGCGGTGCGCGAGTCGTAGTCGGCGGGGCAGGCGGCGGACACGTCGCCCTCGTCGAGGTAGGCGGAGTAGTTCAGGTCACGGGAGTCGAGCGGTATGCGGTAGTAGTCGCCGAGGTCCTCGGCGCGCGCCAGCTCCTGACCGGTCGCCAGGCACTCGTGCGTCTTCTCGCCGTGCCGGTGGCCGATGACCTTGATCTCGGCGTCCCTGCCGAACAGCCGCACCAGCCCGGTGACCAGGTCCTCCATCGTGCAGGCCGGGAGCTTGCGGATGAACAGGTCGCCCGGACGCGCGTGGCCGAGCGCGTGCTCGACCAGGTCGACGGAGTCCCGCATGGTCATCATGAACCGGGTCATGCCCGCCGCGGTGAGGGTGACGGGCACGCCGCTGACGAGCTGTTCGAGGAAGAGCGGGATCACCGAGCCGCGGGAGCCCATGACGTTGCCGTAGCGGACGCAGGAGACCGTGGTGCGGGCCAGGGGGTTGTTCCGGGGGTGGGACTGCGCGGTCTTCTCCAGGAGCGCCTTGGTCATGCCCATGGCGTTGATCGGGTACACCGCCTTGTCGGTGCTCAGGCACACCAGGGACGGCACGGCGTTGCTCTCGGCGGCCCTGATGACGTTCGCGCTGCCCAGTACGTTCGTCCGTACCGCCTCCAGCGGGAAGAATTCGCAGGACGGCACCTGTTTGAGGGCCGCCGCGTGCAGGATCAGGTCGGTGCCGCGGCTCGCGCCGAGCACGCTGTCGTAGTCGCGGATGTCGCCGATGTGGAAGCGCAGCCGGCCGTCGTCCAGCCGCTTGCGCATGAGTTCCTGCTTCAGCTCGTCGCGGCTCAGCACGCGCACCTCGGCGCAGCCCGCGGAGAGCAGCCACTCGACCATGTTCTGCCCGAACGATCCCGTGCCGCCGGTCACCAGAGCACAGGAGCCTCGGACGGCGGACGCCATGGGAGCCATGGGACTGTGTCCTTCCCTCTCGGGGAACGGGGAGCCGCCCCCTCGCGGGGAACGGGGCCGACGATCCTAACGACGGTCGCGGGACAGGAACAGACCGATGCGACCCGCTGCGGCCCCGTGGGGCCTGCCGGGAGGAGAGGTTATGAGGTGGCGCGGGTGGGCGGCCTGGACATCGGCCGTCCACCCGCGCCCGCGCGAGGCATGAAAGGCATGAGAAGACGGCGACTACCGCCGACCCCTCATAACCGTCGGGCATCCGAGGTGGGGCATCACAACCGGCTGCCGGAATCAGTCGACCCAGACGTCCCACCATTGCTGTGACTGGAAGTTCTTCTGCCATAGCTGGACGCGGGCTCCGTTGCCCACGACGTTCGCGTCGCGGTCCATGACGATGTTGCCGTTGTTGTAGAAGCGGGCGTTGTAGATCGCGCGGTCGCCCGACGGATGGGACCAGCTCTGCTGCGAGGTGTTGTTGCAGTCCCAGATCTGCACCTTGGTGCCGTTGGCGCCGCCGCCGTTGAGGTCGGCGTCCAGGCACTTGCCGGGGAAGCGGTAGCTCTCCAGCGCGCCGTTGTTCCAGAGGTACCAACGCTGCTGGGTGCTGCCGTTGCACTGCCAGATCTGGACGACCGTGCCGTTGCCGCCGCCGTTCGCGTCCACGTCCAGGCACTGGGTGGTGGGGCGGTTGGCGAAGTCGTTGGTGATCCGCACGGGCTGGTTCAGCAGGCGGTGCGGCGCGGCGGACGTCGCGCCCTTCGGCTGTGCCGTCCAGTGCACGGGGGTGGTCCGGGCCGGGGCGGCGTTCTTGCCGGCGGCTTCGGCGCCGGCGGTTGCGCTTGCGGTTGCGGTTGCGGTGAGAGCGGTGGCACACGCGAACACGGTGACAGCGGTGACGGCCACCGATCTGGTGATGCGGGGCATGTTCTCTCCTGGTTATCCGGATGCATACAGGCGGTGCTGGTCCGGGCGACGACACCCGAGTCGCGTGAGTGCGGGAGCGACGGGTGCCGGGAGGAAGCTGAACACAGCCCGGCCACTCTCAGCCAGAGCCGATCCGGTCTCCGCCAGAGAGCCGTTCCGGCCAAGACCCGCTCCGGCTGTGCCGTCCGCCGTCCGGACCCGCCAAGGCATTCACCGCCCCCGCCCCCGGGCTCCGCGCGGCCATCGTGGAACGGAGTACGGCCGTCAGGGGCAGCCGCGGACGGCATCGCCGGGGTCGGCGGGGCAGGTGTCACGGCCGGTGTTGCCGTTGACGGAGTCGTTGGGCAGGCCGTCGACGGCGTTGAGGTCGTCGTCGCCGTTGCTGCCGCGGAGGGTGTCGGCGCCGGGGCCGCCGTTCATGGTGTCGTTGCCGTTGCTGCCGTCGAGGCTGTCGTTCCCGTTCCCGCCGGTGATGATGTCGTTGTCGTTGCTGCCCCTGAGGATGTCGTTGCCGTCCCCTCCGTCGAGGGCGTCGTCGCCGTTGCTGCCGCCGAGGTCGTCGTTTCCGTCCCCGCCATGGATGGTGTCGTTGCCGTTGCCGCCGTCGGCGCTGTCATCTCCGGATTCGCCGTAGAGGGTGTCGTCGCCGATGCTGCCGCTGAGCTTGTCGTTTCCAGGACCGGCGTAAAGAGTGTCGTTCCCGAGGCTGGTCAGAACGTTGTCGTCGCCAGGACCGGCGTACACGATGTCATTGCCTTCCCTGGCGGTGATGGTGTCGTTGCCGTCGAGGCCGCAGATGACGTCATCGCCGGGGGTGCCGTTGATGGTGTCGTCGCCCGGCGTGCCGGTGATGGTGCAGTTCTGGGCCTCGGCGCGGGGAGCGGAGTGCGCGGCCGGCGCCGCGGACAGCGTCAGTCCTACGGCGACCGCCAGCGGGGCCCAACCCCATCGCGCCGTCGGCCTTTTCGCGCTGGAACTGGTGTGTGTGGATAAGAACATGGCTTTCCTTCAGTCGCGGTAGGCGTCTCGTCGAGTCCCGCTCGGGTGTCTCTTGGGACCTTCTCGGAGCCTTCTCGGGGTCTTCTCGGGCGCGCCGGAGCGCACCATCTCCCCTTCGGGGCACCGGTTTTCTGTGACCTGCCGGCGATTCTCACGGCCTCCGGCGGCCTCGATCGGCCCGCCCGGTCATACCCGGTCACGCCCGGTCCTCGGCGGACGGATCACGGGCCCGTACGGCACTCCGCCACCGTCCACGGAGAAAGCCCTCGAATCCCTGGGATCGATCGGATCGATCGCGCGACAGCGACGAGACGCGCGGCGGGACGAAGTGAGCGGCGTCAGCGCCCCGACGCCTGCCAGTTCGCGAGCACGGCGTCGGCCGCGGCGTGCAGATGCGCGGCCGGCGCGCCGTCGCACACCTGCGTGGAGATGCCGAGCAAGAAGCCGTGGATCATCCATGTGACGCCTTCCACGTCGGTGTCCGCGGCGAGTTCCCCCGAGGCGATGCCGCGCACGACGCACGCCTTGATGCGTGCGCGGTCCCTGGCGCGGCGGGCGGCCACGGCCTTGCGCGCTCCGGATTCGTCGGCTCCCTGTGCCCGGTTCGTACCCGAGAGGGCGACGAGGCAGCCGCGAGGGTGCGACGCATCGGTCTGCATGGTGATCGAACCGTGCAGGAGCCGGGCGATGACCTCGCGGGGGCTCGCCGCCTCGTCGGCCAGGACGTCGGTGACGCTGCCCGGTCCGGCAATGTAGTGCTCGACGACCCGCTCGAACAGGCCCTCCTTCGAGCCGAAGGCGCCGTACAGGCTCGCGGAGGACAGCTCGGTGGCCTCGCGGAGCTGGGCGAGCGAGGTCGCTTCGTAGCCCTGTTCCCAGAACAGCAGCATCGCGGCGTCCAGGACGGCCTCCATGTCGAAGGTGCGGGGGCGACCGGCGGGGGACATGAGGAACCTCCTCCATTACGGACTGACCAATCCAGTTTGACGGACGACGACACCTCCGTCAATATTGGATCGTTCAATCCGTAATTAGCCGAGGAGACCCCGATGACGACAGCACGTCCCGCGCCGGTCCAGCCGATCGAGCCGGTCCATGAGCGTGCGCACAAGCCATTCCCCGTCCCGGCGCTGGTGGCGATGGCGTGCACCGGATTCATCGTGATCATGACCGAGACGCTGCCGGCCGGGCTGCTCCCACAGCTCGCCGCCGGGCTCGACGTCTCCGAGGGCAGCGCCGGCCAGCTCGTGAGCGCCTACGCGATCGGTACGGTCCTCGCGGCGATCCCCGCGATCGCCCTCACCCGCGGAATACGGCGGAAGCCGCTCCTCCTCACCGGCCTGCTCGGGTTCCTCGTCGCGAACGCCGTCACCGCCATATCGCCGTCGCTCGCCGTCGCCCTCGTCGCCCGGTTCGTCGCGGGGGCCTTCTCCGGTCTGCTGTGGGGCATGCTCGCCGGATACGCGCGGCGCATCGCCGCCCCCGAGCACGCCGGGCGCGCCCTCGCCGTCGCCATGACCGGAACCCCGATCGCCCTCTCCGTCGGCACGCCCCTCGGCGCCTGGCTGGGCTCGACGGTCGGCTGGCGCTGGTCCTTCGCCGCGATGTCGCTGCTCAGCATCATCGTCATGGTCTGCGCGAAGTTCCTCGTGCCCGACGCTCCGGGGCAGACGGCGCGGACCCGCGCTCCCCTGACCCGGGTTCTCGGCATCTCCGGCGTGGCGACCATCCTCGCCGTCGTGTTCGTCTGGATGCTCGCGCACAATCTGCTCTACACCTACATCGCCTCCTACCTGCGGCAGATGCATCTGGCACTCCGGCCCGACCTCACCCTTCTCGTCTTCGGCCTGGCCGCGCTCGTGGGGATCTGGGTCACCGGCGTGTTCGTCGACCGCGCGCTGCGCAGGCTCACCATGGCGAGCGTGGTCCTGTTCATCGCGGCCGGCGCGCTCCTCGTCGCCGCCCAGCACTCCACCGTGCTCGCACTGCTCGCGGTCGTCCTGTGGGGTCTCGCGTTCGGCGGCTCGGCGACTCAGTTGCAGACGGCCATGGGCGAGGCCGCGCGCGAGAACGGCGACGCGGCGAACGCCATGCTGACCACCTCCTTCAATCTGGCGATCTTCGCGGGCGGCGCGGCGGGGGCCGTCATCGTCGAGGGCGTCGGGGCGTCGGCTCTTCCGATCGGGATGATCGTTCTCGCGCTGCTGGCACTGGCCGCGGTCGGCCTGGGCCGCCGAGCGGCGTTCCCCACAGGACGGTGACCGAGCGGTGACCGGTACGTTTCCGGAAACGTACCGGTCCGCGTCGACCGGCCGCCTCTTCCTCTGACGACCCGTACGCCTCACACTCCACATCTGCCCCTTCCGTCGCCGAGGACAGCGCATCCCCCTACAACTCGGGTACCACACCCGGCTCTTGTGTCATCCGGAAGGAGGAGGGGTGCGCGCCCTGGCGGCGGATCCCCCGCGTGCCCGGCTCCTGAAAGATCTTTTCTGTCCGAACATCCGACCGGAAGGATCGATATCGTGCGCAGACGACGTCTCGCGCCCCTGTTGGCCGTGAGTGTCACGGCGACGCTGGCCCCCGCGCTCGCCACCTCGCCGGCCGCCGCCGCCCCGGCCGACGCCGCCCCGGCTTCCGTCTCCCCCGCTGCCGCCTCGATGGCCGCGTCCTCCTCCGCGGCCACGGGCGCACTGGACCGATATGTGCAGCAGAAGCCGCGGTGGAAACGGTGTGCGGCCGATTCTCCGGCGGAGTTCGAGTGCGCCACGATCAAGGTTCCGCTCAACTACCGGGCTCCTGACGGCAAGCGGATCGATATGGCCATATCCCGCATCAAGAGCACCGCGCCCGGCAAGCGGCACGGCATCCTGCTTTCCAACCCCGGCGGCCCCGGCGGGGAGGGGCTCGCCATGCCGCTGGGAATGCGGGAGAGCCTTCCCAAGTCCGCCCAGCAGAAGTTCGACCTCATCGGCTTCGACCCGCGCGGTGTGGGAAAGAGCAGCCCGGTGTCCTGCGGTCTCACATCGGAGGACCAGAACTGGCTGCGGCCGTACAAGGAGAAGACGTTCGACAAGGACGTCGCCTGGGCGCGCGGCGTCGCGAAGAAATGCGCGAAGAAAGCGGGCGACACGCTCCCGTACATCACCACACGCAACACCGCGCGCGACATGGATCTGCTGCGGGCGGTCCTCGGCGAGAAGAAGATCTCGTACGTGGGCTACTCGTACGGCACCTACCTCGGCGCCGTCTACACCCAGCTCTTCCCGGGCCGGTCCGACCGGATCGTGCTGGACAGCGCGGTCGATCCGGCGCGCGCCTGGCGGGGGATGATGCAGTGGTGGGCGGAGGGCGCCGAGCCCGCGTTCGACCGGTGGACCAAGTGGGCCGCCGAACGTTCGGCGAAATACGACCTCGGCGACACTCCGAAGAAGGTCGAGGGGACTTTCTGGGACCTGGTCGCGCAGGCCGACGAGAAGCCCATCGAGGTGAAAGGGCAGTCGGTCACCGGCGATGACATCCGCAACGGCATACGCGTGGCACTCTTCACTCCGAAGGAAGCCGCCGAAGGGATCGTCGAGCTGAAGAAGGCCGCGGCCGGCAAGCCCGCCTCCGCGAAGAAGCTCATGATGTTCGCCCGTACCGGGGCGACTGGGGCGGCGGGCGCCGCCGCCGAATCCAGGACCGGGTCCCGGACCGCCGAGGCGCCGTCCGACAACACGATGGCGAGTTTCTGGTCCGTGGTCTGCGGCGACAACTCGGCCGCGTGGTCCCGCGATCCGGAGAGCTACCGGCGCGACGCCATCGAGGACAAGGGCCGCTACCCGCTCTACGGCGACTTCGCGTCCAGCATCAAGCCCTGCGCGTTCTGGGGTGAATCCGCGGAACCGGCGACCAAGGTGAACAACAACGTCGGCTCCCTGATCGTCCAGAACGAATGGGACCCCCAGACCCCGCTGCCCAGCGGCCAGGCCGTGCACGCCGACCTGAAGGGCTCGAAGATGGTCACCGTCCTCGGCGGCGAGGGCCACGGCGTCTTCCCGAACGGCAATCCCTGCACGGACGGCGCGGTCACCGACTACCTGCTCGCCGGAAAACTCCCGGCGAAGGATGTGACCTGCAAGGCCACAGCCGAATCCAATGAAAAGGCGCGGAAGGACCAGCGCAAGGGCCAGAAGCGCGACACATTCCCCGGCTCCCCGCTCCCGGAGCGCGCCCCTGACCGCTTCTGAGAATCTCTTCTGAGCACGTCTTCTGTGCGCCGCTTCCGCGCACAGAAGAACGCCGGGGCGGGGCGCGGCTGTTCGGCGCCCCGCCCCGGCAAGGTCCCGATTACAGATACGGGCGGGTGATCAGTTCAATCGCGTGGCCCGCGGGGTCCTTGAAATACACGCCTCGGCCGCCGTGCTCAGCGTTGATCTCACCCGGGCGCCGCATCTGCGGATCGGCCCAGTGCACGACGCCGCGATCGCACAGCCTCCGGTAGGCGCGGTCGAACAGCTCGTCGTCGACCAGGAACGCGTAATGCTGCATCTGAATCTCCACCGGCGGCTCGGCGAACTGGAGGAGCACGCCGTCGGGGAGCTGGATATTGGTGAACGGACCCCAGGACGGCGCTTCCCCGATCTCCAGCAGATCGCGGAAGAACTGAGCCGACTCGTCGCGGTCCTTGGCGGCGATGATGGTGTGGTTGAACGCGATGGCCATTCGGCTGACCTCATTCTGCTCGGCACGAACACTCGAATTCACGAATAACGGACTCGCAGTGCACGAGCGCGGGGAGGCCCGCGTGCCGAACCGAGGGAGCGCCGTCCGCGCACCCGCCCCGCGGTCAGCCCTCCACCGGATAGCCGTTCTGTGTGTGGCGTAGCGCCGATCCGGTGTTCACATCAGGTGATGTTACTGGATCAGGAGCCGGGTTCGTCGGCCACGCGGCCATCGGCACGGCCGACCCGCCCGGTTGGTCCGCCTGCCAGTCCGCACGGCCGTACACCGGGCGGCATTGGCCGAGGCCCGCTCGCTCGCCGGTGGCGATCTGCCCCCTCAGAGCCCGGTGTCGCTGAAGACGGTGGGAAATCCGGAAAGCCGCGATGGGCGCCTGCCGGGGTCGGCAGGATGTGGGCATGGAACATCGGGATGTGAAGCCGGAGCGGATGCGACGGATCGTGGTGCGGTTTCCGGAGGATCCGGTGGAGTCGGTCGCGGAGGCCGACGCGCTGGACGCCGCGGTGGGAATCGAGACGCTGCTGGTACGGGGCCCGCTGTTCGGGGTCGCCGCACAGGACGCCGGGGAGGCGTCGCGGTGGCGGGTGGTGGTCGCGGTGGACGCCGGCTGTGCGCAGCAGGCGCGGGACAGCCTCCAGTCGCAACTGTGGTTCCGGGCGAAGGACGACGCCCAGGACCGGGCGGAACGGCGCGCGCTGCTGGCGGCGGTCGCCCGCCTGGAGACCGAGCGCGTCGACGACCTCACCGTGCTCGGGACCCGCTACCGGGTCGTACGCGCCGAGGAGTACACCGGCATGGGGCGGGACGGCATCGAGCAGCCCCGCCCGACCGACCCCGAGCCCGCCGCCCCGAACTGGGACCGCGGCGCCCGTGAGCCGAAGGTCGACGACGGCCTGGTGCTGGACCCGGACGCGCCCATCACGCCCACCCAGGCCGCCGAACGGCTGGCGCTGAGCGGTCTGGCCTACGCCGGTTCCCGGTATCCCCAGAACGTACGCGCCGACTCCGAGCGGGCCGTACGGACCCATCCCGACGTGTTGCTGCTGCCCGCGGTGTTCCGGGTCGTGGAGGGGGACGGCGGCCCCGGCTGGAAGATCGGCAGCGGTCTGCACGCCACCGCGCACGACGTCCGCAAGACGATGGACTTCGGCCTCGTCTGGCTGGAGCCCCGCCAGCACGGCCTCATCGCCTGGAACGCCGACGCCAAGACCGTCGACGCCCGTTCGGTGGCCGCGGCGGGCGCCGACCCCGCGGCCGCGGAGCTGGCCGAGTACGTGCGGGTCGCCGACCGGCTCCGGGCCGAACGCGCCAATCAGGTCGAGTTCCAGGGCACCGTGCGGCGGATCTGCCGGGCCCGCCGGCTGGTGCGCTGGGGCCCCGACGGGCCCGAAGGCCCGCGCCCGTCCGACGTCGACACCCACGGCCCCGAGAAGATGCATCCCTTCCTGGACGAGGACGGCGTCGTCCACTTCGACCACGAGGACGACGAGGACGACGGGGACGCCAAGGACGCCAAGGACGCCGAGGGCGCTGATTCCTGAGCGATTCCGTCGGAGGCCGGGTGGATTCCGGCCCGGCCCTGACGGGTGATGTGGACGCCCGTACTCCCCGAGTCTTGAGGAGTGCGGGCGTCCGCATGCGGCCGCCCGGTTCAGCCGCCCGCGCCGGCACGGAAGCGGCGCACGGCCGCGTCCGCCTCGGCGAGGCCGGCCGCGCGCTCGGCCGGCACGGCGAGGTGCCGTTCGCGGCGTCCACCACCGGCCCCACCAACCTCTACGCGGCCGTCGCCTGCTTCGACAACCGCGCCCTCCACCGCTACCTCACCGGCCCCGTCGCCGCCCTCCCCGGCCTGACGCAGGTCGAGAGCGCCCCTGTGACCCGTACGCTCAAACGCGCCGGCCTGATCGTCGGCGCGTGATCGCCGTGATCCCCATGGTCCCCTTGGTCAGCGGGCGTGCGGCGGAAGAAATCCACACCTCACTTCCGCGCTTGCGGCCGCTTGGACGGTGCGGCGACCGCCTGGGACAGCGCCGGCGACGCGGCGAACAGCGCGTGCACGCTGTCGCGGACCTGGGCGGCGACCGCCTCGGGGCTGGAGGTGTCGAGTTTGCCGTCGAGGTGGAGGAACGCGAGGCCGTGGACGAGGGCCCATACCGGGGTGGACAGGGCGTCCGGGTCGGCGCCGGGGAAGGCGTGGCGGACGATGTCGCGGACGTACTCGGATATGGCGGCGGTCGCGGCGGCGCGTTCCGCGTTGTCCGGGTCGCAGGGTTCCGCGAACATCACGCGGAACAGCGGCGGGTGGTCGAGCGCGAAACGCACGTAGGCGACGGCGACCGCCGCGAGGTCGTCGGGGGTGGTGGGCGCGGGGTGGACCGCGGCCAGGTGGGCGGCGAGTTCGCGGTAGCCCTCGGCGGCGACGGCGGAGACGAGCGCGTCGCGGTCCGCGTAGTGGCGGTAGGGGGCCGTCGCCGACACGCCGGCCCGCCGCGCCACCGCCCGTAGGGAGAGCCCGGCGCTGCCGTCCTCCTCCAGAAGTTCGCGCGCGGCGCGCAGGCAGGCGGCGCGCAGATCGCCATGGTGGTACGTACTCGCTTGCGGCATAGGTCACACCCTCTCATGTTTACAACGCTCACATCACTCCCTAATGTGAGCAGCGCATACATCGTAGTCGATCCAGATGGAACGAGACGGAAGAGGAACCCAGATGACCAGCGAGCTCTTCGAACCACTGCCCTTGCGCTCCGGCGCGGTGCTGGGCAACCGGGTCGCGAAGGCGGCCATGGAGGAGAACATGGCGGGCGACGGGCAGTTGCCCGACCGGCAGCTGCTGGCGCTGTACCGACGCTGGGCCGCCGGCGGCACCGGGCTGCTGATCACCGGGAACGTGATGGTGCACGCCGAGGCGCTGGCCGGCCCCGCGGGGGTCGTGCTCGACGACGCCGCGCCGCTGGGGCCGTTCATCCAGTGGGCGAAGGCCGCGAAGTCCGGTGGCGGATCGGTGTGGATGCAGATCAACCACCCCGGCCGCCAGATACAGGCCGACATGCCCGGCGTGGTGTGGGGCCCGTCCGCCGTCGGCCTCGACCTGGGGCGGCACAGCAGCCGCTTCGGGCAGCCCGTCGCCATGACCGCCGAGCAGATCGAGGCCACCGTGGTCCGGTTCGCGGTGACGGCCGCGCGGGCCGAGGAGGCGGGGTTCGACGGCGTGGAGATCCACGCCGCGCACGGCTATCTGCTGTCGCAGTTCCTCTCCCCGCTGGTCAACAAGCGCACCGACGCGTGGGGCGGGTCGCTGGCGAACCGGGCCCGGATGCTGCTGGACATCGTGCGCGCCGTACGCGCCGCCGTCTCGCCGTCCTTCGCGGTCGCCGTGAAACTCAATTCCGCCGACTTCCAGCGCGGCGGGTTCGACGCCGACGACGCCCGGCAGGTGATCGAGATGCTCGAACCCCTCGGCGTCGACCTGGTCGAGCTGTCCGGCGGCAGCTACGAGAGCCCGGCGATGTCCGGCCGCCCCGCCGACGCGCGTACGCAAGCGCGCGAGGCGTACTTCCTCGACCTGGCCAGGGATCTGGTCAGGACCAGCCCGCTGCCGCTGATGCTCACCGGCGGCATCACCCGCCGCGAGACCGCCGAGAAGGTCCTCGACAGCGGCGTGGCGCTCGTCGGGATGGGCACCGCTCTCGCCGTCACCCCGGACCTGCCCGCCCGCTGGCGCGACGGCCGCGAGGCCGACCGGCAGCTGCGGCCGGTGAACTGGTCCGACAAGGCCCTCGCCTCCGCCGCCGGCATGGCGCAGGTCCGTCACCAGATGCGCCGCATCGCCCGCGGCGACCGCCCCACGCCCCGCACCCACCCCGCGTACGCCCTGGCCGTCGAGCAGCTTCAGCAGCGGCGGGCGCTGCGCCGCTACCGCGACTGGCTGCCCACGGTACGGGGCGCCGCCGCCGCGAACCCGACCGTGTAACCCGGCCGCCCGGCGCCACTCCCCCGCCGGCGCTCGACAACCGGGCCGGATCTGTCGATCCAGTTGCCCACCCGTGCTCACCCCGCGTCCGCTGCGACCTGCGGTGCCTATGGTGTAGGGGCTCCAGCCCTCGCATCGGCGTGAAGGCCGTTGCCGCCTATCAGGAGCGGACAAAGCATCTGGTGACACGGCTGAATTGTTTCTAATATGGAGCTGTACTCCCCACTGTCACCAGAAGTGCCAGCATCAGATAAGCATTCATATCTTCGTCGATCTCCATTCGAGTCCGTTCACGGGCAGCCAACGGCCTTACCGGCAGGTGAATTCGGGCATTCGGGGACAGGAATCGCCGATGGCGTTACGAGCACGGCACAGCCGTGATGCGGACGAGGAAACCATGGTGCGCCGGCTGGCGCGGGCGCGGAAAGCGCCGCGCGACACGGTGACGCGCGCCCGGATCATCGAGTTGAGCTGGCAGGGGCGGCGGGTCCCGGCGATCGCCGTCGAGACGGGGTGCAGCGAGAAGACCGTGCGGCGGTGGCTGCACCGCTTCAACCGCTCGGGGCTGGAGGGGCTGGAGGACCGGGGCGGGCAGGGGCGCAAGCGGCGCATCACCGAGACCGAGCGTTCGAGGATCGTCGGCCTGGTCGACGACGCGCCACCGGGTTCGGGGCGGCTCGGCGAGCAGGCCGACCGCTCCCCCGCCGAAGGTGCCGACCCGCCGGAGTGGACGCTCGACGCTCTCGTGGCCGAGGCCAGGCGCCTGGGGATCGAAGTCGGACGCTCCCAAGTCCGTAGGATTCTGCTGGCCGAGGGGGTGGACTGGCATCGGACCAGGTCGCGTACCGCGTCCGCCGACGATCGGACAGACACCCGGAAAAGTCGGCTGCGCACCGCCTGACGGCACCCGTCCATCGGCCGAAGCCGTCAAGCAGTGCGCAGCACTAACGGCGGTGGCAGCACTGACAGCGATGGCGGCAACGGCGGTCTCAGGCCGTGCCCTCCCGCACCGCGTCCCCATAGAAGTCCGGCAGCGTCCGGCCCGCCCCCGCGGCCACCGCGCCCTCCCACACCCACTTCCCGACCGCCAGGTCGAGCACGCCGAGGCCGAACGGCGAGAACACCGCGGCCCGTCCCGGAGTGCGCGCGACGGTGCCGTGCAGCAGGTCCGCGAGCGTGCCGTCGATGAACCGCCGGTGTCCCACGCGCTGTTCGGTCAGGTGCAGGGAGGTCCGTTCCCGTACGGCGTGGGCGATGTCGTCGGTGAAGTTCTGGGCGGCGAGGATCATCGCCGGGTCCAGGTCCCGCAGTGACAGGTGTAGCACGACGGGGCCGTGGGCGAGCAGCTCGGGGTCGGCGAGGTGCGGCTCGCCGGCCACCGTGGTGATGACGACCAGGTCGGAGGTGCGCAGGACCTCCGCGGCCGTGTCCGACACGGCGGTCGGCCCGGCCCCGTCCGCCGCCAGGGAGTCGGCGAAGCGCTCGGCGCGTTCGCGGTGCAGGTCGAAGACGGTGAAGCCGCCGGTCTGCCACCGCAAGTCGCGCAGGAATCGCCAGACGTGCCCCGCGATGAGGCCGGTCCCTACGACGCCGATACGGGCGGCGCGGCGTCCCCCGGTCAGTGTTTCGGCAGCGAGCACCGCGGAAGCCGCGGTGCGGCTGGCCGAGACGATCGACGCCTCCATCGCGGCGAAGGGATAGCCGGTTCCGGTGTCGTTGAGCAGCAGAATCGCGGACGCGCGCGGGATACCGCGGCGGGGATTGTCCGGGAAACTCGCGACCCATTTGATTCCGGCGACCTCGAACTCGCCGCCCAGGTAGGCCGGGAGGGAGATGATGCGCGCCTCGGGGCGCTCGGAGAATCGCAGGAAAGAGCTTTCAGGATTTGCGCTGCGGCCGGCGGCGTGGCACAGATACGCGCGGCGCACGACGTCCACGCACTCCTCCCGCCGCCCCTCCAATCTGCGCAGTACGTCCGCGCCGGTCAGAATTCCCAGCGCGGGCAGGTCGGACCGTGTCGAGGGAGAGGGATTGTCCATGGGAAGCGGCTCCTCGGGGCTCAGGTGGGGTGGCTGTACCAGCGTTGGCCCGGTTCGTCCTCGTCGCAGGGGCGTCGGTGCAGGGCCGGGGAGGTCTTGAGCAGGTCGTCCTGGGTGAGGCACTGCCCGGAGGCGGGGTTTTCCGGCCCGTACGCGGAGATCCGTCCGAGTCGGTCGAGGCGCCAGCGCTGTTCCGGCCGTCCGTCGCACCTCGCGGTCGTCACGGTCGCGCCGACGGTCAGGCAGCGGCCGGTCGCCTTGTCTCGCAGCGTGCCCCCGCCCGTGCTCCAGTTCTGCGCCGCGCCTCCGTCGCAGGCGGCGGTGCGGACCTGCCGGGGGTCCGCTCCGGGGCTCGCGGACGCGTCCAGGCAGCGGCCGGTGTCGTCGTCCGTGTTGGGCGCGGTGTTGGAGCCGATCCAGGAGACGAGGGCGCCGGGCGCGACCGCGGGGGGCGTGCGGTGGTATTCGCGCGCCCACCAGGCGGGGTAGGACGGGAGTACGGGCGGAGGCTGCGGCGGGCAGTCGGCGGGGCGGCAGCCCTCGTGCCGGAAATAGGCCAGGTAGAGCTGGGCCTTGCGCTGTTCCAGTGCCGGGGACAGATTCTGCGGCAATTGGTCGATCGCGTATCCGCGGTAGGCGATCAGCGGTACGGGGCGGCGGCCACCGGGGCCGCCCTGCGTAAGGTCGGCCATTTCGGCGATGCGTACGAAGCGGGCCGCTACGGAATGGTCGCTGTGGTCGGCGCCGGGTTCGATGCTCCGCCCGAGCCTGGTGTTGTCGTAATCCAGGGTGCGCACCATATCGGGGCGGGGCGTGCCGATGATCGTGCGGAGCGTTCTGACGAGGCTGTGTTCGGTGTATGTGGCGCTGCCGTCTATCGCCGTGATGTCGGGTATTCGTCCGTCGAACAGCTTCTGGAGGCTCTGATAGCGGCCGGCGGCCGAGCCCTGTCCCCTTTCGAATCCGTCGGGCAGCCGCATGAACGTCACCTCTATATCGGGGCGGCCGGACGGCACGGTGAGCCGCGAGGTGCGTATGCGGTGGCCGTCGAGGCGTACGCGCTCGTTCTGCCACGCGTCGGGAACGCCGGCGAGAAGGGAGTACGCCGCCCGGACTCCGTCCTCACGGGACTCGTAGAAGAGCGCGCCTTCCCCGCCGTCCCCCGCCGTCAGATACACGATCTTCAGGCAGTTCCCCCGCTGGTAGTCCTTTTCCAGGTCGGGGCTCATGAACAGCAGATCGTCGTCCTGGTGCGCCACGGCCGCCACCGTCGTGCGAGGGCACTCGGGCGTGCCCGATGACCGCGCCGTCGCGGCGGCGGGCTGCGGCGTCACAATCGCCGGGAGGGCCAGGGCCAGTAGGGCTATGAGCTTCCGGAGAATGCGCCCCGCGAAGGGCGTCGCATCAGTACGCACACACAACACCGGCCTTTCTCTTGGTCTCCCGGGGTCCGCGGATCGCGGTGCGTCAATGGATGAGCAGTCGGTTCAGGCGCCGGGTGGCCACCAGCAGCCCGAGTCCCAGTGCTGCCGCGAAATAGCCGAGATGGACGAGAAGCGACGCTTCGACATGGCCGCCGACCAGCCCTCGCATCAGCTCGATGGCCTGGTAGAGCGGTGTGACACGGACGATCCACTGAATCGGCTGCGGATATACGGAGATCGGATAGAACGTGGTGGAGAACATCAGCAGGGGAACGGTGACCAGCCGGACGAATTGGGTGTCCTGCCAAGTGCGCATAAAGGTCGTCGCGGCCAGTCCGAGGGCGCCGAACCCCAGGGCCACCACGAATGCCGCCGCGGGGACGGCGACGGCCCACGGCGACGGTACGAGCCCGAGCGCGGCCATCACGCCGATGAACACGGTGCCGTAGGCGGCGCCCCGCAGAGCGGCCCAGAGCACTTCGCCGAGCGCGATGTCGAGCAGGCCCAACGGCGTTGTCATGAGGGCCTCGTAGAGCCGGGCGTGGCGGAGTTTGAAGAAGATGCCCATCGTCGTGTCATAGACCGCGCCGTTCATGGCGGACGCGGCCAGCAGGCCGGGAGCGATGAACGCGGCGTATCCCGCGCCGAGGGGACCCGGACTGTCTTTGAGCAGGGCCCCCATTCCGTTGCCGAGGATCACCAGGTAGAACAGCGGCTCGAAGAGCCCGGACAGGATTTCCCACCAGGCGCGGCGGTACACGAGCACGGAGCGCAGCAGTATGACGCCGGGGCGGCCCGCGAAGGACTCGTGCCGATTCCGTCGCGTACGGGGGGCAGCCGCCGAGGTTGGCATGATCCGCGTCAACTCCTTTCACGGGGTTCATGAGGTTCGCGCGCAGGGGGATTTCGTGCGCGGAGCGGATTTCGTGTGCGGGGGGGCGTATGCGGGGGCGGGTTTCGTATGCGGGGGGCGGATTTCGTACGCGGTGGGGGGCGGGTTTCGTGCGTGGGCCGGGTTTCGTGCGCGGGGAAGTCAGGAAGTGAGGCGCCGCCTGAAGAGCCGGATCGTCACGGTGAGGCCGACCGCCGCCCACAGCGCCAGGACGGCCAGGTGCACGACGACGGCCCCTGGTGAGAAATGTCCGGTCACGCCCGCGCGGCACAGTTCGACCGTGTGCCACAGCGGGGTCGCCATGGCCAGCCCGCGCGCGGCCGCCGGCAGCTGTGAGACCGGGAAGTATGTACCGGCCACCAGGGTCATCGGGAGCACGATCATCCTGTTGAGCGCCGTGAACGCCGAGCCGTCGCGGACCATGGCGGAGAAGGCCATCACGGGCGCGGCGAAGGCCAGCGCGCCGACGGTGGAGAAGAGCAGAGCGAGCAGGGCCGGCAGTGGGTCCATGGCATCGCAGACCACCATGACCACCGCCACCAGAACGCCCGAAGCGGCGATTTGGACGGCGGTCCAGAGCAATTGCCCGATGACCATCTGCGGGGGCGTCACGGGGGTGACGGCCACGCCTTCGTAGGTGCGCTGCCATTTGAAGCCGGCCATCACGGGTTCTGTCGACTCGGCCACGGCGTACTGAAAGGCCGCGGTGGCGAGCACGGCCGGGGCCACGAATCTCAGATACGAGCGGTCGCCGACCGCCCCGTGCGGAACCACCGCTCCGAGTCCGAATCCGATCGCCGCCAGGGTGACGACGGGAATGACGAGGCCGCCGACCACGGCTCCGCGCCAGTTGCGGATTCCGTGGACCGCCTGCCATTCCAGGATCATCAGGCATCCCCGTATCCCCGTGACGCCGGTGGAGGGCGTCGTGGGCCGGGGGCTCGGAACGCGCGCGTAGTCAGTCGTCAAGGCTGCGGCCTGTCAGGTGGAGGAATACGTCTTCGAGGGTGCTGCGGCGCACCAGGCTGGATTCCGGCGGCAGTCCGCTCCGGTAGACGTCGGAGAGGGCCTGCTCGGAATCGCGGACGAAGAGGAGAAGGCGCTCCGGGAGCGTCTCGATGCGGTCGCAGAGGCCGGCGAGCTTTTCGGCCGCGGCGGCCTGGCGGTCCGGCGGGTACCGCAGTTCCACGACCTCGGGCGGCGCGTGCCGTTCGATGAGGTCCGCCGGGGTTCCCTGTTCGATGATGCGCCCCTGGTCGATGATGACCACCCGGTCGCACAGGCGCTCGACCTCGTCCATGTAGTGCGTGGTGAGGACGAGGGTGACGCCGGCGCGCTTGAGTCCGAGCAGGCGGTCCCACAGCAGATGCCGGGCCTGCGGGTCGAGCCCCGTGGTGGGTTCGTCGAGCAGGACGAGTTCGGGGTCGTTGACCAGGGCCCGCGCGATGGTCAGCCGACGGCGCATTCCTCCGGAGAGGGTTTCCACTTCCGCTCCGGCCCGGTCCGTGAGGGCCGCGAACTCCAGCAACTCCGCTACTTTCCGGCGTACTTCGAGACGCCGGATGCCGAAGCACCGGGCGTAGACCCGCAAGTTCTCGCTGACGCTCAGTTCGGTGTCGAGGTTGTCCCGCTGCGGGACGACGCCGATGCGCGCGCGGATCGCGGGGCCGCGGCGGTCGGGATCCATGCCGAAGATCGACAGGCGGCCGTCGGTGCGGGGCGAGACGCAGGCGACCATGCGCAGGGTGGAGGACTTGCCCGCGCCGTTGGGGCCCAGGAATCCGAGGAATTCGCCGCGCCGGACCCGTATGTCGATACCGCGTACGGCCGTCCGGTCGCCGTACCTCTTGGTGAGCCCGTCCGCGACGACGATGTCGTCGGCGGCGTCGCCGTCCGCCGCGTCGGCGCCGCGCGAGCCGGTCCGCTCCCCGCCCCCTGCCGTCACCGGTCTTCTCCCGCCATCACTGGCCTTTCCCTGCCGTCACTGGATTTCCCCTGCCAACACTGGACCTGACGTGCCATCAGTATGTGAGAACCTCGGCAACTCGCTCATAGTCCACACGATCCTCCGCGAGGAGACGGGTCCGCCGCGCGAGCTCCGGGGGCAATTCGCCGTCGGTCACGGCGAGCAGGCGCTGGACCACGGCTTCGGTGCGGTAGTTTCGCTCGAAGAACGCGCGCAGGGCGGGTGCGGCGGCCTGTGCGTCCTTGACGGCCTGGACGAAGCCCTCGGAGGTGAAGTCGCGGAGGCTGTCGGTGATCGCGAGGTCCGGCGCCAGCAGGTTGGTGCCGCACCGGGCCCGGCGGACGACCACCGGTACGCCCGCACCCGCCGCCTCCGCGACCATCCGCCCCCATGAGTCGCTGACGGAATTGGCCAGCAGCACGTCCACGGCTCGGTAGAAGCCGGTCATCCAGGCCCATTCGTGGTACTCGCCGACGCGCACGTGCACGCGCGGGTGTGCGGCCGCCGCGGCGGGCCACCGCGCCGCGGCCGTCGCCGACTCGCGAGGGACCAGGGTGCACAGCAGATGGGCGTTCGGGTCCGTACAGGTCTCCAGAAACCCTTCGACCACCTCGCCGACGCGCTTTCCGGGGTGCAGTTCGTTCCCGCCGGCCCCGTAGACGAAGCCGCCCGCCGGAATTCCGTACATCGCGCGGATCGCCTGCCGCCCGATCCGTGCCACCGGCCGCTTCTGGGCGATCGGGATCACGTGCAGGGGGCGCTTACGCAGGGCTGGGTAGAGCCTGAGCAGTTCGTCGCGGTTCCAGTCCAGGAATGTGTACGGCACGACGTGGTGCGGGAGCGACAGCACCTCTTCGATGTATTCGTGCGGGTCGATTCCCCGGGAAGCCGGCACGAGGGGGCAGTCGGCGGCGTATCCGGAGAATTCCAGCTTCCAGAGGACCCGGGCCCCGGCCGGCAGGTGTTTCAGCACCTCCAGGGGCCGGCGGTGGAAGTTCGCGATACGTATCCATACGGGGTCCGCTTCTCCGGCGTCGGCGGCGATCTCCGCCACGGACCGGCGGTCCCACTGCGCGTGGTCGAGCGGGAGGATCAGGCCGTCGCCGCGGCGGACGGTGACGCGGGCGTTCATGAGGCGGCTCCCGGTACCCGAGTGTCGTGGAGGAATACCGATTCCAGGTACCTTTCGCCGCGGTCCGGCAGAAGCAGCACGTGTGTGGAGCCCGGCGGGGTGGCCGCCATATGCGTCAGCGCGGCCGTGACGACGGCCCCCGAAGAGGCGCCGGTCATCAGCCCTTCCGATGTCAGCAGGCGGATGCATCCGGCCCGGCAGTCCTCCTCGCTGACATGGCGGACATGGGCCTTCTCCAGGAATCTGGCGAAGGGGGGCGGGTACGGGGCGCCCATGCCCGGCAGTGTGCGGTTCCCCCGCGCTTTCACGCCGAAGATGCCGCTTCCCAGAATGTCGACGGCCACTATCCGTGTCGGCCAGCCCCGTTGCTCCACATACCGCTGGCACCCCGCGAGGGTTCCGCAGGTGCTGACCGCGCCGTACACATAGTCGGGCGGGCGGCGCAGCGCCCGGTAGATCTCCGGCATGGTGGTGGAGATATGCGCCGAAGTGACGGCCTCGTTCTCGTACTGGTTGGTCCAGAAGCTGTTCGGATGCTCGGCGAGCAAACGGCGGACCCGGGCCAGCCGGGCCGGAAGGAATTCGCCCGACACCGCGTCCGGTGTGTCGATGACCTCGATCGACACACCGTATGCGCGCAGAAGATCGCGGTGGGCGGCGGTGGTACGGGCGTCGATGACACAGATCATCCGGAGGCCCGTGGTGGCGCACAACTGGGCCAGGCCGATCGCGGTATTGCCGGAGCTGGATTCGACTATCACGGTGTCGTGCGTCACCCGTCCCGCGGCGATCGCGTCGACGAGGATCTGCCGGGCGATACGGTCCTTGATGCTCCCGCCAGGATTCGCTCCCTCCAATTTGCCGTACAGGCGGTGCCCGTCGGCGCCTGCTTTGGCGGCGAGATTCTCCAAGCCGACCAGTGGCGTCCCCCCGATGGCCTGGAACACGGCGGACCGTTCCAGGACGTCGAGGAGGGCCTCATCGGCACCTACCGCGGTCAATGCTCTGCGCCCCCGGCCCCATCATCGTCGGAGTCGGGGCCTTCGCACGGCGGGACCGAAGCGACGGCGCCGGGCGACGAGCCGTGCAGGGCGAGGGCCATGAATTCCGCGCGCAGCTTTCCCGAGGAGCGGACCAGTCCGCGGAGCGCGGACGTGCGGGTCCTCGCCCCTCGGGAGCGCACTCCCCGCAGGGTCATGCAGGTGTGCTCGGCTTCGAGTACGACGCCGATGCCGCGGGGCTGGAGATTCTCCTCCAGCCAGTCCGCGATCTGCACGACGAGGCGTTCCTGCACCTGGGGGCGGCTGGCGCAGTATTCGACGGCTCGGGCCAGCTTGGAGAGCCCGATGATGTGCGCGCCGGGGATATAGCCGACGCTCGCGGTCCCGATGAACGGAAGGAAATGGTGCTCACAGATGGACCGGAACGGTATTGCGTAGGCGACCACCAGTTCGTCGTATCCGTCGTGGTTGTCGAAGACGGTCGGCTGGAAGGGCTGGGGGGTGAAGAACTCCTTGTACGCCTGCACCATCCTCCGCGGCGTGTTCCGCATCACCTCCTCGTCGTCGCCGGCTCCCAGGGCCACCAGCATCTCGCGCGCGGCCTTCTCCGCCGCCTGCACATCCTGCACCCGGTGGGCCGGCAGGGGTTTCTTGCCGTCGATCACCTCGGTGTGACCGGGCAGTGTCTGCTCCATGCGATTCGGTCCTCTCGCTGATCAGGCCGGCTTGCGCAGCACGCAGGCGGACGTGCACGTCTCGTGGACGGTGATCGCGGAGAGCAGCGGCAGACTGGGCTGCAGGCGATCCCATACCCAATAGGCGAGCACCTCGCTGGTGGGGTTCTCCAGGCCCGGAAGGTCATTGAGGAAGTTGTGGTCCAACTGCTCGATCAGCGGATTCATCGCTGTTTTGATGTCGCCGTAGTCCACCACCCAGCCGGCCGAGGAATCGACGTCGCCGTCGATATGGATGGTGACGCGGTAGGAGTGCCCGTGCAGCCGGCCGCATTTGTGGCCCTCGGGCACGTAGGGCAGTTGATGTGCCGACTCGAAGCGAAATTCCTTGCTCAGTTCCATGCGGCCTCCCGGACCTGTACGGATACTGCGATGTTCTTCCGCCCGGGCATCCGTCAGACGCCTCAGACACCTCGTTGATCAGACACCTCATCGATCAGACGCCCCGTTGGAGACGCTCCGTTGTCAGGCGCCTCGTTGTCAGACGCCCCGTTGATCGCCCCAGATGAGGACGTGGAGCCTCGGGGTGATGTTCCAGCCGCGCTCCAGAATGGCCGAGCTCATATCGCGCAGCCCTTGCAGAATCGCGTCGGAGTTCGTTCCCTCGGGCATGATGTAGACCGGCTTCAGCGAGTACTCCTCGACTATCCGGCCCACCTCCGCCAGGTCTTCCGCGGAGCTGACCACAAACTTGAACATGGCCTTTCCGGTGGCGTTGAGCTCGGCGAGCGCGCGGGATCTGACGCGCTTGGCGTCGCGGACTCCGGAGTTGGCGAGTTTGGGCGATACGTTGAACCGGGCGACGCGTGCGCGGATCTCCTCGGTCGGAACGATCGTCCCGTTGGTCTCGATCTCGGCGTCGATGCCGGGCGGCAGGCGCCCGAGGAGGGTGCCGAGGGCCTGCTGCTGCATCAGCGGCTCGCCCCCGGTGATCACGAGAAGGGGGGCGCCGACGCGGGCCACCTGCCGAACGGCCGAGTCCACCGTCATCACGGTCAATTCCGCGGCCGCCTCGTGGCGGGTCCAGTCCCAGGTGTACGGGGTATCGCACCATTCACAGGTGAGATTGCAGTGACCGAGGCGGAGGAATACGGCGAGCCGCCCCAGGGACGGCCCCTCCCCCTGCCAGGTCGGACCGAATACCTCGGAAACCACGAGGCTCGGTTCGAGGGCCCGTGCCGCGTTCGCGATGCTCGTCATCCCAGGGGGTCCTGGAGGCCGAGCTCCTTGAAGGCCCGCGACCGGTCCAGGCAGTTGTTGCATTCACCGCATGGCACGTCCGCGTCGTTCTGGCACGACCAGGTCTCGCCGAGCGGCACGCCGAGATCGATTCCGCGGCGCAGGCTCTCCGCCTTGCTGCACTCCCCCAACGGCGCCCAGGCGGTGATCTCGGACCTGGTGCCCACGGCGATGAGGTCGTTGAGCGCCCGGAAATAGTCGGGGCTGTTGTCGGGGGTGATCCAGGGTCCGCCGATCGACCCGGTCACCACGCGTTCCGCGCCCAGCGTCTCCGCCCAGGCGACCGCCAGGCTGTTGAGAACGGTATTGCGGAACGGAACGTATTCCAGGTGCCGCGTCTCATCGGTGACCCTGCTCGCCGTGTCCGTCAGGGCGGACCCCTTGATCTCGCCGAGGAACGGGATCGCGGCGGTGCGCAGCGATTCCACCCCCAGCCAGGCGGCGTTCCGCAAGGCGAATTCGGCCTCTCGGCTCGCGGTGCGCTGCCCGTAGTCGACGAACAGTCCGCTCACCAGATATCCGGCGTCGCGGGCGATCGCGGCGGCGACGACGCTGTCCGGCCCTCCGCTCAACAGGCAGACGGCTCGACGTTGGTTCATCGTGTGCGCTCCTTTCGGTTCAAGAGCTCGATGTCGACGAGGTGCGTACGTGCGAACTGGCGGCAGCACTGGTCGAGTCGCGCGGCGTCCGTTCCGGAATTCCTGAAGTCGGTGAAGGCGTCGGCGAGCAGCGCGGCCAGTTCGGGAACGGCGGCCGGTTCCAGTCCCCGCTGGGTGGCCCCGACCGTGCCCAGTCGGATACCGCTGGCAGCCGTCGGGCCGCGGTCGCCGGGAAGCATGTTGGAATTGGTGAAAACGCCGATTCTTTCGAGGTACTGCGCGAGCCGGGCGGCGTGCGGCTGGTCCTTGAGGACGAGCATGTGGGTATCCGTCCCGCCAAACGCGCAAGGGAGGCCGTGGTCGCCGAGTGCGGTCTGCAAGTGAGCCGCGTTGGCCACGCTGCGGTGTATGAGCCCCCTGAACTCCTCGCCCTGGGCCACGCGCGCGGCCGTCGCCAGCGCGCAGATCTCCGCCATCCGGGGCGCGCCTTGCAGCCCGGGAAAGAGGGCGCGGTCGATGCGTCGCGCGAGCGCGGGGTCGCGTACGGCGATGGCGGCGCTCTTCGGCCCGCCCAGGGTCTTGTATCCGACCATCGTGACCACGTCCGCCCACGGCAGCGGGTTGTCGTACGTTCCCGTGGCGACCAGGCCGGCGAAGTGCGCGATGTCGGCGACCACCACCGGCCGCGGAGAGAGCGCCCGGACGGTATCGGCGACCTTTTGCCAGGAGATCCTCCGAGGGAAGGAACTGGCGCCGATGATCACTACTCGGGGCTTGTGCGTCGCGGCGGTCTTGTAGAGGGCTTCGAGATCGAGGCACTGGTCATCGACCCCGTGGTCGATGGAGACGATGGTGTAGTCCTGACCGGACTGATGGAACGGCGCGCCGTGGCTGAGGTGCCCACCGGACGACAGGCCGAGGGACAGGACCGTCTCGCCGGGCGACAGCACCCCTCGCAGCACCGCGAGGTTGGCGAAGGAACCCGAGACCGGCTGGACGTTGACGTGGAGTTCTTCAGGCGCAAGCCCCGTGCCGGCGCACAGCATCCGCGCGAGTCGGCGGGTGGCGAGAAATTCGACGTATTCGGCTACCGGGCCTGACGGGTTGTATTTGCTTCCGCCGTCAGCGCTGTAGTGACGCTCGAAGTCGGCGTAGTCGGTGATGTCGGCATGGCTGTTCCGCAGATATCCCTCGCCGTCCAGGTTCAGCAGATCGGAGGCGAGGCACTCGCGAATCGCGGGTGTGGCGAGCATGGAGGGCGCCAGGAGGTGAATTCCCTGGTTCTGCCTCTCGCGCTCCGCCGCCAACAGCGCGGCGACTTCCGGGTCGATCCGGGCAAGCATGCCCGGATCCGTCGCGATGTCGCTTTCCGCTGGGGTTCCAGTTGTCATTCTGGGTCCGGGTCCGGGGCTGATTCCGGGTCCGATTCTGGCTTCGACGCCGTTTCTGGCTTCGGCGTCAACTCCGGCACCGGCGCCGGCTTCGGATCCGGCGCCGGTATTGGCTGGCGGTTCAGGACCTGCTGGGCACATGGACGTACTCCTCATCGCAGGATGACCGGCCCGAACGCGATGGCAGCGGAATACCCCGCTCCGCACGGCGGACACAGTTCAGGACTGTACACAGGGCACACGTTCGTAAATAGATGCCAGCCACAGCCCCGGGAGGAATTCGGCCACCTTGACCGACCTGAGACCGCGCACTCCGGTTCCGTTTCCAGGGGCATAAGTGCGGCGGCGGGAAGATACGGTTTACCCGGCGGCGCTCGATCATCGATCGAAGAACGCGTGCTGCACGGACGCGCCGCGAAGGCACAGCCGTTGGGTATCGGACGGTGTCCGCGATACGCATTACAGCGCTGATTTGTTGACCCTGTTTGAGGAATCCGGCAACCTGCGCCGGCGACGGAGCAGGGCGCGGATGTCGAGATAGCCGCATGTCATGGACCTTGAACAGCCGTCAGCAGTCGGATGCGACTAGATGGCCGAGACCAATGCGCCGGATAGCCTTTCTATGACGCCCGTCTGGCCCCGAACAGTTGATCAATGCGACGATCACCGCGGGCCGCCTTCGGCCTGGCTTCCCGTTTGTTCCACTTCTTCTCCGTCTCCTCCTTCCGCCTTCTTCTTCCTCATGGAACGGACATCCGATGAGAAGCGTTCGAGATGCGATCGATTCGGCCCCGGAAGGGGGCAGCGTGCTGCTCGTAGGCAGCGGCAGCGGCGGGCTCCTCGTGCGATCGGCCGAACGGGTGGGGCCCCGAGGCCGGGTGATGGGCGTTGACGTCGATC
Organism: Streptomyces sp. NPDC050617; assembly: GCF_040654795.1. NCBI lineage: Bacteria > Bacillati > Actinomycetota > Actinomycetes > Kitasatosporales > Streptomycetaceae > Streptomyces > Streptomyces sp. NPDC050617. The sequence goes on from NZ_JBFAIS010000021.1 coordinate 59,654, forward strand.
CTGTGAAAGTCGAAAGCGCGCGCACGCTCGTCGGCGGGCCAGGGCTGAGCCATGTGCACAGTGCGGCGGCCGACGGCTGGTACGGATGGCGCGAGAACGCCCCTCACGACCTGGTGATCAGTACCGTCTCCGTGCGTTCGCTCCCGCCTTCCTGGGTGACGCAGAGCCGGCCCGGCTCGTTGATCTGCGCTCCCGTCCAGTTGATCTGCGCTCCGGTCCAAGGGGACGGAGAGACCGAGCGGGTTTTCTTCGCCACGTTCAGAGTCGAGAGCCGACACGAGGTCTCCCTCTTGGCGGCCGTTCCCGGGCGGTACGGCCAACTGCGCCGGAACTGGGCGCGTACGGGAGAAGGCGACGGTGCGCCGGCGACCCATGACGCGCGGCACTCGGCGGATCGCCCAGTGGTTCACTCGGCGGATATCGAGCTTCGCGAGGCGCTGCTCGCTCTGGGGCAGCGGAATTCGGCTTGACCTTGACACAGTGACAAGCCGTTCACTGTGGCCGAGGAGGTGGTCCCGATGACCATGCCGAAAGAGGACATGAAAGCGGTGCGGCTTCTCCAGGGGCTGGAGAACGGCAGCGCGTCGGTGCGGCTGCAGGCGGCGCTCGCGATCGGCACGAACCCCGACCCTCGGCTCGTCGACAAGCTCGTCGAGCGGTGCGCGGTCGAGCCCGAATTCTACGTACGCGACGCGCTCACTTGGGCGCTCACCCGCCATTCGCCCTCGATGGTGATTGCCGGGCTCATTGACGAGATCCGGGAATCGGAGCACGCGCAAGCACGGAGTCAGGCATTGCACACGCTGTCCAAGATCGGTGACCGGCGGGCGTGGCCGGCCATCACACGGGAGCTGCTGACCGACGCCGATGACGAGGTGGCGCGGAGCGCCTGGCGGGCCGCGGTCGTGCTCGTACCCGAAGGTGAAAAGGCCGAGCTGGCCGGGGTGCTGGCGACGCAGTTCGGGCGGGGTGAACGGGCGACGCGGTTGAGCCTCAGCCGGGCGCTGATCGGGCTCGGTAAGGTGATATCGCCGGTTCTGCGCGCCGCGACGGCGGATCCCGACCCTCGGGTGCGTCAGCACGCGATCGCCACGGAACGGCTGTCACGCGACCCGGACGCGGAATTCGACTTCGCGATCGAGGAGGCGAAGCGCATCGTCCTTCTGGGACCGGAGAGTCAGGAGAGGTAGCGGGCAGTGTTGATCGGTGATGTGGCACGGCGGTCGGGGGTCAGTGCCCGCATGCTCCGGCACTACGAATCGCTCGGGCTCGTGCGGCCGACGGGACGTACCGGGGCCGGCTATCGGGAGTACTCCGGCGACGATATCCGGCGGATCTTTCATATCGAGAGCCTGCGGTCATTGGGGCTTTCGCTGCGGGAGGTCGGACGCGCGCTGGACGACCCCGGCTTCAAGCCTTCGGATCTCGTCGACGATCTCATTCGCCAGACCCGGGAACGCATCGCGCGTGAAACGGAACTGCTCACGCGGCTCGGCCGGATCGAAGCCGCGGAACCCGCCGACTGGGAGGGCGTCCTCCAGATCGTCGCTCTCCTCCAGGGCCTGGGGTCGGAGAGCGCCGGGAATCGCCAGCGCGCGGCGCTGTCCTCGGCGTTCTCGACCCCTTCGCCGGCGTCGGGGACGGCACCTACGGCAGCGTCGGCCTCGGCCTCGGCCGAAGGGGTTCTGATGCCGGTAGACGCCCTGGTCGAGGCGGTGTTGAGCGAGACCGACCCGATCGTCGCCGGAGCCCTTCGATGGGCTCTGGCTCAATCGGGCGACGGTGGCTTGGCGCTGCTGGCGGAGGGCCTCGGCTCACCAGTGGCCGACGTGCGGAAGAGCGCCGTCCAGTCCATTGCCGAGATTCCGGGCGATGAGGCGACCGAGCTGCTGCGGGACGCTCTTACGAACGCCGATGCCGTGGTCCGTAGATATGCGGCGCCGGCGCTCGGCGCGCGTGGGGTGGCCGACGCGATTCCGACGCTCGTCGACATGGTCGTCGAGGGGGTGAACGACGCCGATGCCGCAGATGCGCTGAGCGCGCTCGCGGGCGATCTCGCGTTGGCGGACCGGATCGCGAGCGGGCTCGTCGACGGCCTGGCCCGCTGCGCGTCGGCGGCTGATCCGGCCGTGGCGCGTCGGCGGCTGACGCAGGCGCTCGCGGATATTCCGGGTGTCGCTGCGTCAAGTGCCTTGATTGATCTGTCACATGACGATGACCGCGCGGTGTCGCTTACCGCGACGTACATCCTCAGTGGGCGTTCGGTGTGAGGTGGTGCCGTCGGGGCCTGTGAGTCCTCACCGGCCCCGCGCGCAGCATGAATGCGGCACGAATATCGGTTGCCGGGGGCGGTGCCGTACAGCAGGATGCGGGGATGCGCTTCTCGGTGAACATTCCGAATTTCGGCGACTTCGCCGATCCCCGGACCGTGGCCAAAGTAGCCTCGGCGGCCGAACAAGCAGGGTGGGACGGGCTGTTCGTCTGGGACCACGTACTGCACCGCTACCACGGGAAGAGGCCCTTCGGGGACCCCTGGATGCTGCTGACCGCCGCCGCGCTGGCGACGTCCCGCCTGAGGCTGGGCACGCTGGTCACCCCGGTGCCCCGCCGACGCCCGCAGCAACTGGCGCGTCAGATCGCCACGTTGGACGCCGTCAGCGGCGGCCGGGTCACCTTCGGCGCCGGGCTGGGCGGGCCCGTAGAGGACGAGTACGAGAGTTTCGGCGACACCGCGGACCTGAAGGTGCTGGCCGAACGGCTGGACGAGGGCCTGGACCTGCTACAGCGCTTCTGGTCGGGCGAGCCGGTGAACCACGACGGACGGCACTACCAGGCGCGGGACGTGACCTTGCTGCCCGCCACCGTGCAACGCCCTCGGCCGCCGGTCTGGATCGCCGGCTTCTGGCCGAGCCGCCCGCCGATGCGCCGGGCGGCCCGCTGGGACGGCGCGGTCCCGCTGTTCGAAGACGCCAAGCATGGCTACGTACCGCCGGTGGACCAGGCCCGCGACCTGATCGCCTACCTTCGCGAGCAGCGTAAGAACCTTGCCGGCGCCGGCTCCTCCTCCTTCGAGGTCGTACTCGGCGGCGCCACGCCGGGCGGCGACGCCGCCAAGGTCCGTGATCTGGTCGCACCGTTGGCGGAGGCGGGAGCCACGTGGTGGGATGAGCGGCAGATCCAGGTCAGCGACGACATCGACCGGCTGGAGCCGGTGCTGCGCCGCATCGAGCAGGGCCCGCCGGTCCTATAACCCGAACCGGACCGTCCGGAAGGTGGGTGGGTACGCGCATGGATGACCACGCTCTCCTGGCAGAGCAGATGGCCTACTACAGGGCCGGCGCGGCCGAGTACGACCGGCCTTATGCGGAGCGCGAAGATCTGCGGGCGTTGCCGGCTGTCTTGGACGACCTCCCGATTGCCGGGGATGTGCTGGAACTGGCCTGCGGAACGGGCCGGTGGACTCCGTTGCTCGCCGCCCGTGCGCATTCGGTGACGGCCGTCGACGCGGCCTCCGAGGTATTGGCCATCGCCCGCACTCGTATCCCGTCCTCCAACGTCCAGTTCGTTCAAGCCGACCTGTTCGAGTGGAGGCCGCCGCGGCGTTACGACACGGTGTTCTTCGCCTTCTGGCTGTCCCATGTCCCACCGGCGCGATTGCCGGACTTCTGGACGTCCGTCGCCGCCGCCCTCGCGCCGGGCGGCACAACGGTGTTCATCGATGACGGCCCCGCCATGGCCCCGGAAGAGGATGTGCTCCCGGACCACTCCGTCCCCACGGCGGTGCGCCGCCTGGCCGACGGCCGCCCCTACCGCATCGTCAAGGTATTCCACGACGCCGAGACCCTCACGAACGACCTCACCGCCCTCGGGTGGTCGGCCCATATCCGTCCCGTCTCCGGCAATTTCGTCGGCATCGCGAAACCACCGACGCCACCCACTGGCTGACCACAGTCGAGGGGCAAGGCCTTGCTGCTCAAACACCGGCCTGGTCTTCGTCTCCCACTTCGACTTCGACTTCGACTTCGACGGTCAGGCTCCGCCACGGAATGGCCACGTTCTCCCACTGCCCTGAACGCAGGCGGTCATCTGGGGGAAAATGCACGGTCATTCCGGCCGTACCGTCGTCGGCAAGGACAACGCCGCTTGCCTCAGGTGTTCGGCGAGGGCCTTCGTGGCCGTGGGCGGTGTGCCGTTCTTGACGCCCCAGGCGAGGAAGTGGTGGCGGCGGGCCCAGGGGTCCTGTAGTTCGCAGACGTCCAGGGACTGGCTGGGGTCGATGGCGCGGCGGGGGACAACGGCGAGGCCGATGCCGGCGGAGACGAGGGCGATCAGGACGCCGAGGTCGGCGACGCTGGTGCGGTAGCGCACGGCTGGGGCGTGGGGGCCCAGGTGTTTCTCGATCCAGCGGCGGAGGGAGGAGTCGGCGGCGAGGCCGACCAAGGGGTGTTCGGCTGCTTCGCTGTACGTGAGCGAGGTGCGGCCTGTGAGGATTCCGCCTGCCTGGCCGATCACCACCAGGGAGTCGTCGCCCAGGGGTTCCATCGTCAGGCCGCAGTCGCGGGCCTCGCCGTCGAGGACGACGCCGAGATCCGCCTCGCCGTCGGCCAGCGTCCGTACCGTCTGCGGGGTGCGGCACTCGGAGACCGTGACGTCGACGTCGGGATGGGCCCGCAGGAACGAGACGAGAGCCCGCGGAACGAGCCGGTGCATCGCGGAGCCGCCGCCCAGCAGCGTCAGCGGTGCGCTCGGGGACCGGGTGTAGCTCGCGACGGCACTGTCGAGGCGCGCCGTCTGGGCCAGGACCTCGCGGGCGTGCCGGGCCAGGGTCGTACCCGCCGGGGTGGGGCGTACCCCTCTGCGGCCGCGGATCAGCAGGGCCACACCCGCGTGGTGCTCCAGCGCGCGCACTCTGGCGCTGGCGGACGGCAGGCTCAGATGCATCCGGCGGGCGCCCGCCGTGATCGATCCCTCCCGCACGATGTCGAGGAAGAGCCGCAGGTCGTCCAGGTCGTAGCGCACCCCCGTGAGCCTAAGGCACTGCCTAATGCAGGGTGCGCCGTTCGCGCATTGTGGGGACGCCGGTCGCAGGGTGATCATCGGCAGGTGTCAGAGATACCGCTCGTCCTGTCGGCCGGCGTCGGAGCCGGGGTGTTGAACGCCATCGGCGGCGGAGGCAAGTTCGTGGCGCTGCCCGCCCTGGTGGCGGCCGGCCTGCCGCCCGTCACGGCCAACGCGTCGTCCACCATCGCCCTCGTACCGGGCGCCGTGGTCAGCGCGTCGGTCAGCCGGCGCGACCTCGTGCCGGTCGGCGCGGCCTCCACGAAGGCCCTCACCCTGATCAGCGCCGCCGGGAGCGCGGTCGGCGCCGGCCTCATGCTCGCCCTGCCCGCGGCGTCGTTCGAGGCGGCCGTGCCGTGGCTGCTCGCCTTCGCCACGCTCCTCGTCGCCTTCGGCCGCCGCCTCTCCCACGCGCTCACCACCGCCCTCGGCCGCCCCGTCGGCATGAGCGGGCGGGCCGTGCTGATCGGCCAGTTCGTCCTCGCTGTGTACGGCGGATACTTCGGCGGAGCCGTAGGCATCATGATGATGGCCGTGTGGAGCGTCGGCCTCGGCCTCGACGCGGCGGTCAGCAACCCGATGCGGGTCACCCAGCTCGCGGCGATCTACGCCAGCGCGGCCGTGCTTCTCCTCATCACGTCCGACGCCCTGGGTTCCCCGCTGCTTCTCCTCGCCATGCTCACCGGCGCCGCGGCCGGCGGCTTCGGCGGCGCCCACCTCGCCCGCCGCCTCCCCGCGTGGCTGCTGCGCGGGCTCCTCGTGGCCTCCGCCGGCACCACGACCGTTCTGTACTTCCTTCGCGGTTGACCTTGACCGCCTGTAAGGGCGAGCAGTGCGTCGCCACGCTCAGCCCACGCGCCCCACGGCACCTCCCGAGCACCGAGCACCGAGCACCGACTGCCTACAGCTTCAGGCCGTGCCGCGTGATGTACGAGTTGTGGAACGCGAACAGTCCGCCGAGCAGCACCAGCCAGAGCACGGTGCTGGTGAGCGGAAACGCGTCCACCGGGATCGTGTACGCCAGCACCACCCGCAATACCGCATCGAGCAGGAAACCCGCGCCCCACACCGCCGTAATCAGCCGCAGGTGGTGGCGGAAGGTCGGCTCCGCGTCCCACCGCGCCTCCCATTCGACCAGTCCGGCCTCCCCGACCTTGGCGATGACGATGCCGCGCGAGGCCGTCATCATGAATGGACGTCGGGTGAACAGCGTGCCGAGGACCCAGAGCCCGATCGCGGTGGTCAGCCAGCTGTCGCGGATCATGAGCACCCGCGGGCTGCCGGTGATGAGGGACAGCAGCGCACCGGCCACCACCAGGATCAGCGTGAAGACCGCCATCGCCTCGACGCGGCGCTGCCGCACGATGCCGTAGCCGATCCACGGCAGCAGCAGCAAGCCGCCGACCGCCATCGACAGCCACTGGCCGGCGCCGGCCGCGCGCAGTCCGTAGTACGAGCCGAGCGGCAGGGCGAGTTCGAAGAACAGCTGCGCGGCGAGCCGGCGGCGCAGCGCGGCCGTACGGCGCCGGGCGGGCGCCGCCGCAACCGCGTCGGTGTCCGTACCCACGCCCGTACCCCCGTCCATGCCCGTGCCCGTCCCCGTCCCCACACCCGTGCCCGCCTGCGGCGTTCCGCCGCTTGCCTGGTCGGTGGCGTACGTGCCCGTGTCCGCCCCGGTAGAAGCGTCCTCTCGCATAGTGCTGGCCCCCATGCCGTCGATGGTCATGTCGTATTCCTGGTGGCGCGATCGAACAGATCCGCCAGCTCCCGACCCGCGCCCCGTGCGTCGAAATCCGGATCGTGGGTGGCGCGGCGCACCACGTCGTCGATGGCGGCCCGGATCGCGCGCATCATCACCCACGGGTCGAACGCGCAGAACTCGCCCGCCCGCTGCGCCTTGCGGAGCTGCTCCACCTGGAGGGCGAGGTTCCCTTCCGCCACGTCGAGGAAGGCAGCCATGCCGGGGGCGCCGCCGCGGAGGTTGCCGAGGACCTCGACGATCGCCGGGAGGTGATTCGGGTACTCGGCGAGCAGGTCGATGTTGGACTCGATGGAGGCGCGCAGGCGGGCCGAGAAGCTCTCGTGCGCCTCGATGCGAGGACGCACGTACGCCTCCGAGACCCGCATCACCTCGGCGACGACCTCGCGCATCAGGTCGTCCCGGCCGTCGAAGTGGTAGGAGATCATCCCCGTGCTACTCAGTCCGGCGCGTTCCGCGATCTTCGCGAACGACGCCTGGTGGTAGCCGGTCTCGGCGATGACGTCGATCGCCGCGGCGACGATCTGGGCGCGGCGCCCCGTCTCCGTGAAGGAGGGCTTGGTCCTTCGCTCCGTCTTTTGCTTGCCCGTACCGTTCCTTGCTTGCATGAGCAAGACCTTAGAGCGGTTTGCTCGGCCAAGCAAGACAGTGCGGACGGCTCTCTGCGGGCCCGGCACGTACAAGGCCGCCTCGATCGCTCCGGCCGGCCACCGGCCCGTAAGGTGCTCGCATGGCTGAGAACTGGAGCGCGACAGACGTCGGGACCATGCGTTTTCCGTCCGGCGTGCTGGTACGTGGCCGGGGACTGCGTCATCCCCCGCTCTCGGGGCCGACGCCGTCGTTCGCGGTCTACCTGCTCGGCAAGCAGCCTCCGCCCACCGAGTGGGAGGCCCGATGGTTGCCGTGGCCCGACTTTCGGCTTCCCAAAGACGGTCGGCAAGCTCGGGATGTCCTGGCGGAGGCATTGGCCCGTGCGGAGGACGAACGCGTCGAGATCGCTTGCGGAGGCGGGCTCGGGCGAACGGGAACAGCCTTGGCCTGTATGGCCGTTCTGGATGGAGTTCCGGCGGACGAAGCCGTGGAGTACGTCCGCCGGAATTACCACGGTCGCGCCGTGGAGACCCCCTGGCAGCGGCGCTACGTACTGCGCTTCGAGGACGCGTAGCGCGGCTGCGCAACTGCCCCATAGGCGTCCGCGCGATATCGGGGCGCGAATTCCTCTTCGATGAATTGCTCGATGGTGGTGGGAGTGGATGTGCGGGCGGTACGCGGCTGCTGCATTCGCGTGTGGCGGGTGTTGAGGGCTTCCCCGACCTCGGCCATCATGTCCGCGACGTTGGCGGACACGCCTTTCCCGCGAAGTTCCGCGCGGAATGCGGCGATGCTGATCTGCTCGTACGCGAGGTCGCCGGCGGGTGGGGCACCGGCGGTGCGGGCGTCGGCAGCAAGATCACCGGCAGCGAGGTCGCCGGCCGTGGCGCCATCAGCGGCGCGGCCGTCGGCGCTCACAGCCTTCGCGATCAGGTCCACGACTTCCCGCATGCTCACGTCGCGTTCGCCCTGGAGCTCCAGGATCTCCGTACCCCGCCAGGTACCGCCGGCGAGTTCCTCCGCGGCTCGGATCCCGATGTCTCGGGTGGTGACGAAGGGCAGGGGGAGGTCAGGGTCGAAGGGGGCGCTGATGCGGCGGTGGGCTCTGGCGGCATCGACGTGGTCGAGCAGGTTCTCCATGAAATAGCCCGCCCGCAGCCACAGCGCGTCGACTCCGGGGACGGCCGAGAGGCGCTGTTCGAAGCGGTGGAGACCCCTGACCGGCCCGGTGCCCTCGGCGTGCTGGGCTCCCCAGCTGCTGAGTCCGACGACACGGGTCACGCCGGACGCGGTGACCGCCTCGGCCAGGGAGCCCGTCACCCGGTCCTGGAAGGCGCCGAAGTCGGGGTGGTCGGGGATGTAGTTGGGCTGGATCACCGCGTAGACGCCGGCCGCGCCGCGGAAGGCGTCCGTCAGGGCCGCCGCGTCGGTCTGGTCGGCCTCCCACACCTCGGCACCGCGCTCGGCGAGGTCGGCGAGGCGCTGGGCCGAGCGGCCGACGGCTCGGACGGAGTGCCCGTGCGCGAGCAAGTGCGCGGCGGCTGCCCGACCGGTTCGGCCGCTGGCACCCGTTATGACGAACATCGACTTGTCTCTTTTCTTCTCTGGACTGTGGAGGCTGTGGAGTCTCGGTGGAGGCTGTGGGGTCGGTGGCACTCCGTGTCGGGGTACGCCTTCGGGACCGTAATCGCGCCTCTCCGGGCGCGGGTAGGAGTCGCGCACCCACCCCGCCCCCGGACGACGATCGGCTGGTGGCGCGCGTCTCGTCCTTACGCTGGTCTGCATGAACGTTTCGAGCAGCCGCGACGCCGCCGGGCCGCTGGCCGGCTTCCTGCGCGCCAGGCGCGACCGAGTACGGCCCGAACAGCACGGGCTGGCCTCGGGGGCGCAGCGCCAGGTGCCGGGGCTGCGGCGGGACGAGGTGGCGTTCCTGGCCGGGATCAGCACCGACTACTACGTGCGCCTCGAACAGGGCAGGGAGCGGCGGCCGTCCCGAGCCGTGGTCGAGGGTCTGTGCGAGGCGCTGCTGCTGGACAGCGTGGCAGCGCGGCACCTACAGGGACTCGTCGCCGCGGCGACGGTCACGGACGGGGAGGAGCGCGAGAGCCGGAGGGGTCCGGGCATGGGCCCCGATCGGCTGGTGTCCGTACACCGGCTGCTCGACTCCCTGACCGTGCCCGCCCTGCTCGTGAACCGCCGGCTCGACATCGTGGGCGGCAACGCGCTCGGTGATCTTCTCCACGAAGGGCTGGAGCCCCGCGACAACTACGCCCGCCTGGTCTTCCTCGCCCCCCGAGCACCGTCGTTCTTCGCCGAGTGGTCCGAGCTGGCCCGCTGCATGGTGGCGGCGCTACGTGCGCAGGCCGGCCCCCAAGCGGAGTCCACCCGCCTGACGCGGCTGGTCGAAGAGCTGGCCGCGGGCAGCGAGGACTTCCGGTCCGCCTGGGACGAGCACCGGCTCTACGAGAAGGCGATGGACCGCAAGGTCTTCCACCACCCGCGGATCGGGCCCCTCACCCTCGACCAGCACGTCCTGGAACTGCCGGGGAGCGAGGGCCACCGGATCTGGGCCTTCCATCCGGCGGACGACGCGACCTCGGATGCCCTGCTCGGCCTGGGCTCGCCAGACTCCCCGGATTCCCCGGATTTCGCGGGTTCCCCGGATTTCGCGGGTTCCCCGGCGCGTACGCCCGGCCGTCCGGACCGGGAAGCGCCGCAACTCACGACGCCACACCTCACGGCACCACACCTCACGGCACCACACCTCACGGCACCACGGCTCACGGCACCACGGCTCACGGAGTAGGGCGACCGGAAGCCGCTACGTCCGCAGCCGCCCCGGCTCGTTCTCACCGGACATGTCCTGCGTGCCGATCACGGACAGCAGCTCCAACTGGGCCGCGCCCTCGGTGCCCGGCGGGGCGGTGAACCACAGGAGGCGCTGGCAGCCGTCCTCGCTGAACAGGCTGTGGCAGTCCAGTTCGATGACGCCCAGCACGGGGTGGGCGATGCGCTTGTGGTCCGTCCGCCGTAGTGCGACGTCACGGGTGTCCCAGAGGGCGGCGAACTCCGGGCTGCGTTCGCGCAACTCGGCCACCATCCGGGTCACCTCGGCGGCGCGGCCGCGCCGCGCGGCGACGGCCTGGAGGTCGGCGACGAAGACCCGTGAGTGGTGCGGGTGGTCCTCGGTCGGATAGACGGTACGGGCGTCGGGGTCGGTGAACCAGCGGTAGACGAAGCTCGCGCGGGGCCCGCGGGCCTCCGGGGCCGGGCCGACGAGCGTGACGGCCAGCGGGTTCTGGACGAGGGTTTCGTGCAGGTCGGTGATGATCTGCGCCGGGGTGGTGGTGAGCTGGTCCAGGAGGTGCAGAAGCCCCGGCTGTACGTGCGCGCTCGGGCCGTGCGCCGCCGGCGGAACCGGGCGGTCGGCGAGGTGGAACAGGTGGTCGCGTCCGTCGCCGTTCAGCCGCAGCGCCCGCGCCAGCGCGACCAGCACCTGGGTCGAGGGCTGGGCGCCGCGGCCGCGTTCGAGCTCCGTGTAGTAGTCCGCGGACAGGCCCGCCAGCTGGGCGACCTCCTCGCGCCGCAAGCCGGGCACCCGGCGCCGTGGGCCGCTGGGCAGGCCGACGTCGGACGGGCGGATCCGGTCGCGCCGGGATTTCAGGTACGCGGCGAGTTCGGAAAGGTTCACGCTTCCCATCGTCGCGCAGGTCGGTGTGGTGAGGCAGGGGACGGTGACCCCTGGGTGGGGAGAGCCATGGCTGACACCGGGAAGTCGGCTCAGAGTGGTGAAGGAGCGGGCGGGCCGAAGCGTCACAGGCGGCCCACGGCCCACGGCCCAGGCTCGACCGGCGTACACGCCGCCACGATCCCGTCGTGGCGTCGTCTCCCTCGCCCCGGCCTCCCTCTCTCAGGAGTCCCCATGTCCTCCCACGAAACAGGTCCCGAAACCATGGAAAGCCACATCTCAGCCGATACCGCGGCCGGCGGCACAGCCAGTACCACGGCCAGTACCACGACCGGCGCCGCAGCCAGTACGACGACCGGTGCCGCGGCCGGGCAAGGCGCCGATCCGCCCCGCGTGGCCGTCGTCACCGGCGGTTCGCGCGGCATCGGGCGCGCGACGGTGAGCCGCCTGGCGGCCGACGGGTTCGCCGTCGTCGTCGGCTACGCGGGCAACCGCGAGCTGGCCGAGGCCGCCGTGAAGGAGGTCACCGCGGCCGGCGGCCGGGCCGTCGCCGTACGGGCCGACGTCGCCGACGAGCGGCAGACGGCCGCTCTCTTCGACACGGCCGAGTCCGAGTTCGGCGGGGTCGACGTCGTCGTGAACGCGGCCGGGCGGATGCATCTGTCCCCGATCGCCGACCTGGACCTCGCGGAACTGGACGCGGTTCACCGCACCAACGTCCGCGGTACGTTCGTGGTCGCTCAGCAGGCCGCCCGCAGGATTCGCGACGGCGGCGCCGTCGTCACCTTCTCCACCTCGGTGGTGGGCCTGGCCTTCCCCGGCTACGGCGTCTACAACGCGAGCAAGGGCGCGGTCGAGGCCCTCACCATGATCCTCGCCCGCGAGCTGCGCGGCCGGAACGTCACGGTCAACGCGGTCGCCCCCGGCCCCACCGCCACCGATCTGTTCTTCGAGGGCAAGGACGAGGCGACCGTCGCCCGCCTGGCCGCCCAGCCCCCGCTGGAACGCCTCGGCACCCCGGAGGACATCGCCGGGACCGTCGCCTTCCTCGCGTCGCCGGCCGGCCACTGGATCAACGGCCAGGTCCTGCGCGCCAACGGCGGCATCGTCTGACCGCCCGGCGCCCAGCCCCTCCCGACCACCGACTCATCACTGAACCGAAAGAGGTCCACCATGCCGTTCGCGAACTTCAAGGTCCCCGCCGGAAGCCTGGACGAGAAGCAGAAGGAGCGGATCGTCACCCGCGCCACCGAGCTGTACGTCGAGATCTACGGTGAACGCGCCCGCGCCAACACGATGGTCCTCGTGGAGGAGGTGACCGACGGCGGCTGGGGCATCGGCGGCAATGTGCTGACCCTCGCCATGCTCCAGCAGTCGCCCGAGGACTGACGGAGGCCGGGCGGCCCCACGGACCCGTATGGCTCCGCTGGGGCCGTACGGTCCGTTACGAGTCATCGCGAACCGTTATGACACGAACCGTTATGAGCGAAAGCGGAGCTCGGCTCATCCAGGCCGCCGCACCCTGGGGCAGCCGCTCCGGGCCGTCACACCCCAGCTCAGCCGATCCAGGCCGTCCCGCCCGAGGTCAGCCGGTGGTAGCGCGCCCCGGTTCCGGGGCCGTCGCCACCGAGGAAGCCGCCCACCATCGCGGTGCCGACGTCGTTGAGAGCCCCGTCGTGGATGGCGTAGGCGTCCCGCGGGGCGACCTCGCGCACGTAGTCGATCAGGTGGCCGACCGTGGACCAGGGGGCGTGGACCGGCAGCAGCAGCGTGTTCACCCCGGAGGCGCCCGTCTCGGGGACAGTGAGGGCGTCCCCGGGGTGGAAGAGGGCGCCGTCGACGAGGAACCCGATGTTGGCGACGCGCGGGATGTCGGGGTGGAGGTCCGCGTGCCAGGCGCCGTGGACCGTCACCTCGAAGCCCGCCGCCGTGAACGCGTCCCCCTCCCCCACGGCGGTGACGCGGGCGCCGAGTCCGTCCAGCTGTCCGGCCACGGCGGAGTTGGTCCAGATGCGCAGGGCCGGGTTGTTCTCGGCCGCCCGGCGCAGCGCCTCTTCCGAGAAGTGGTCGAAGTGCTCATGGGTGACGAGGACTGCGTCGGCGCCGTCCAGTGCCTGCGGTTCGGTCAGGCCGCCCGGGTCCACCACCAGGCGGCGGCCGTCCTTCTCGATGCCGACACAGGCGTGGCCGAACTTGGTGAGCTGCATCGTCGGAATCCTTCCTCGGAAAAGATCTGCGGAAAATACCTACAACCTACTTACACAACCTAACTGTACACATCGATTCCATAGAACCCGGTTAAGATGCCCGCATGGATGAAGACGCGCTGGCCGAGGAGTTGCGGCAGTCGGTCGGGGAGCTGGTCCGAGCGGTACGGGGCGTGGACACCATGCCTCCCGGCGAGTCGGCCGCCCTCGGCTACCTCGACCGCAACGGCCCGCTGACCACGGCCGACCTGGCCCAGCGCCGCGGGGTGACGCATCAGTCGGCCGCCAAGTCAGTGAAGGAACTGACCAGCGGCGGCTTCGTACGCGCCGAGCCCCACCCCAGCGACGGCCGCAAGCTCCTGCTGCACATCACCGACGCCGGCCGCGACCGCTTGCGCGGCGAACGCGCTCAGCGGGCACAGGCCGTCAACGCCGCCATTCACGACCTGTTCAGCCCGGAGGAGCAGCGGCGGCTGCGGGACGGCGTCGGCCTGCTGTCCCGCCTGGCCGCCCACCTCGCCGGAAGGTGACGTACCGCCCCGAGAAGCGGCGTACCGCCGACAGCCGCCCACCCGGTCGGGCCAGGCGGAGCGGCGTACCGGCGCGTCCCGGACCGTCCGGGCCGCCCCTGGGAAGATCTCTGCCGCCGGTCCACAATCACGTGCCATGACGTCCGCCCCCTGGAGCAGGAACGCGGTCGAGCTGCGGCCCGACAGCGTGATCAAGAAGTTTCACCACGGCAGCCGCGGCGCGTGCGAGCGGGAGTGGCGAGCGCTGACGCTGCTCGCGGCGTACGCGCCGGGCCTGGCCCCCGTCCCCCACCGCGCGGATCTCACGGCGGATGAGCCGGTGGTGGTGATGTCCCGCTTACCGGGCGAGCCGATGCGCGGCGAGCCGCTCGTCGGTCGGCAGCTCGGAGCCATGGCCGTGGCGGTGAACGAGCTGTACGCGGCCGTGCCGGCGGACGTCCTGGCCGGCGTCCCCGTCCGGCCCGGCCGACAGCGGCACCTCATCGACCAGATCCACACGTGGACGCCGCGCCTGCGCCCGCGGGTCGGCGACGAGGTGGGCAAGGCCATGGACCGCGGCCTGGAATGGCTGGCCCGTTCCGGCATGGAAGGCGCCGGCGAGCGGCCGGAGGTCCCGCCCGTATTCGGGCCCGGGGACGGCAACCTCGCCAACTACCTCTGGGACGGCACGCGCGTACGGATCGTCGACTTCGAGGACTCCGGCCTCAGCGACCGGCCCTTCGAGCTGGCGGAGATCACGGAGCACGTGGCCAGTTGGGCGGGGCCGCCGTTCGATGCCGACGCGTTCCTCGGCCTCTTCGACCTGAACGCCGCCGAGCGCGCACGGCTGCCGAAATGCCGGCGGCTGCTGGCGCTCGTATGGCTGTTCCTCCTGTCCTTCGACGACCCGCAGCACCTGCGCAACCCACCGGGAACGGCCGAGCGGCAGGCCGCCCGGCTGTCCGCACTCCTCGCCTGATGTCGCGCCGCGAACCGGCAGCGGCCCCGGCTCCGTTCCGACCACGCTGCCGCCTCCGTGCCGTCCGTGCCGCCGGTGCCATGATGATCGCCATCGGTGGGTTCCGGTTCCCGCCGGCGGTGCGGCTGGCCGGGCGACGCGGCCACGGCCGCGCGATCGTACGGAGCCTGCTCGACTGGTTCCGTGAGCGCGACGTCGCCCGCGTGGACCTGTACGCCTCACGCGACGGCGAACCCCCTCTACCGCGCCCTCGGCTTCACCGACCACCCGGACCCCGCGCTCTACTGGCGTCCGTAGCGGCCGTCACCGGCAGTGGCCGTCACCCGCGTCGCCTCCCGTCCGAAAATGCGGTGCGGCGCGGGAAGCTCCGGCAGTACGGTCTGCCGATGGATGACGTGGAGGACGAGGACGGTTACTTCGGCGAGCGCGTCGCGGCGAAGTATGACGCGGAGTCAGCAGTCAGGTTCGAGCCCGGTGTCGTGGGGGCGACGGTCGACGTGTTGGAGGCGTTGGCCGGCGGTGGCAGGGCGCTTGAGCTGGGGGTGGGGACGGGGCGGATCGCGTTGCCGTTGGCTCGGCGCGGGGTCGCGGTGCATGGGATCGACATGTCGCGGGCGATGGTCGCCCGGATGCGGGCCAAGCCGGGTGGCGACGGGGTCGGCGTCACCATCGGCGACTTCGCGACGACCAGGGTGGACGGGACGTTCTCCGTCGCGTATCTGCTGTTCAACACGATCATGAATCTGACGACGCAGGCGGCCCAAGTCGCCTGTTTCCGCAATGCCGCGGACCATTTGGCGCCTGGAGGCTGCTTCGTCGTCGAGGTCGGGGTCCCCGCGTTGCGGAAGCTGCCGGCCGGGCAGGATGTCGTGCCGTTCCATGTGAGTCCGACGCGGTGGGCGTTCGACAAGTACGACGTCGCCACCCAGAAGATGAGCTCCAATTACGTCGAGGTCGTCGACGGTCGCGGCCAGTACCGCTCCATCCCCTTCCGCTACGTGTGGCCGTCGGAGCTCGACCTGATGGCCCAGCTCGCCGGGTTGCGGCTGCGCGAGCGCTGGGACGGCTGGACGCGCGATCCCTTCACGAACGACAGCGGTCAGCACGTCTCGGTCTGGGAGAAGCCCGCCGGCTGACCGCCACGCCCGGCAGCGGCAGCGGCGTCCGGCCGCCGGCCGCACTACGCCTCGTACGGCGTACGCCCCAGCGGCCCCGGGGCGTACGCACGTCGTGGTCGCGGCGGCGCGGTCAGGCCGTCGGCATGAGCGCTCGGGCGACCGCCGAGACCCCCGCCGACGGACGGCCGGCCAGGCGCGCCACGAGGAGCCGGCGGACCTCCCGCGGCGCGCCCTCCACCCGCAGCAGGGTCACTCCGGGCGGCAGCACCGCCGACAGCCGGGACGGCACCGTCGTCACGCCGAAGCCGCCGGCGACCAGGTGCAGTTTCGTCAGCCAGTCACGCGCGGTGTGGGCGATGCGCGGGCGCCCGGGCAGGCCCGGCCAGACGCCGAGCAGCGGTTCGGATGCCGGGGACGGGGTGGCGATCCACGCGGCGTCGACCAGTTCGTCGATGTGGACCGAGGCGCGGCCGGCGAACGTACCGGTCGTCGACGCCGCCACGGCCAGGTCGCCGTCCTCGATGGTCTCGGTGTGCAGGCGCGGCGACTCGCCGTCCGGCGGCCGGTGCGGCGGGCGGGACGTCAGCAGGGCGAGGTCGATCGTGCCCGCGCGCAGGGCCCGCGTCAGGCTGGGCGTGGTGCCCTCGCTCGTCACGACCGTGACCTGCGGGTCCGTCGCCGCGAGCCGGGTGAGCGCGGCGGGCAGGATGGCGGCTCCGGCGCTCAGGAGCACGCCCAGCCGGACCAGTTCGGTCTGCGGGAGGGCGCCGGTGAGGTCGCGTTCGGCCGCCGCGAGGGAGTCCAGGATCGTACGGGCGTGGCGCAGCAGGGTCAGCCCGGCGGGGGTGAGCCGCACCCCGTCGGAGCGGCGCTCGAACAGGGCGGCGCCCACGTTCCGTTCGAGGGAGGCGGCCTGGCGCGAGATCGCCGACTGGGTATAGCCGAGCCGGCCGGCCGCCGCGGTAAAGCTGCCCGACTCCGCGATCTGCCTCAGGACCCGGAGGTCCGTACTGGAAAGGTCCATGCGACCTACGCATACCAGAGATGCTCGATCGTCGCTTCCCGCATGGGGTTCCGCTTCCTAGCCTCGATATCGACATGCCGGCGAGTACCGGTGCCGCGCATGGTCGAGTACGGACGTATATGGAGGTCATCACATGCGAGCAGCAGTTCTGACGGGGTTCGGCGAACCGCTCCGGATTCAGGAGAGGCCAGCCCCCGAGGCGGCGGTCGGCGGCGAGGTGGTGGTCGAGGTCCTCGCCGCCTGCGTGCCTCCCTACGCGGACGAGGTCTTCAGCGGCGAGCGGCGATATCCCCTCGTCCCGCCCGTCGTGCCCGGCATCGGCGGCGTGGGCCGGGTCGTGCACGCCGGGCCGGACGCCACCCGGCTGCGCGCCGGCGACCTGGTGTGGTGCGACTCGACGGTGCGCTCGCGGGACGACGCGCTGACGCCCGACATCACGCTTCAGGGATGGAGCTCGCGCGGCGAGGGCGGCGCGCGGCTCGCCCGCCATCTGCACGACGGCGCGTTCGCCGAGTTCATGCGGGTCCCGACGGAGAACGTCTTCCCGCTGCCCGCCGCGGCCGGGGCCGACCCGGCCCGCTGGGCCGCGCTCGCCGTCCACGTCATCGCGTACGGCGGACTGCTGGCCGGCGGGCTCGCGGCCGGGGAAACGCTGCTGGTCAGCGGGGCGACGGGGAATCTCGGCAGCAGCGCGGTCGCCGTCGCCCTCGCGATGGGGGCGGGCCGCGTGGTCGCGCCCGGCCGCAACCGCGCCGTGCTCGATCTCCTCGCCGAGCGGTTCGGGCCGCGGCTGCGCCCGGTCCCGCTGACCGGGGACGAGGCCGCCGACCGGGCGGCGATGTCGGAGGCGGCCGACGGCCCGGTCGACATGGTGATCGATCTGCTGCCGCCGAGCGCGCCGAGCTCGGTGGCGCGCACGGCGGCCATGACCGTACGCGAGTACGGCCGCGTGGTCCTCATGGGCGGCGTCGGCATGCTCGGCGGCGACGACCTCGCACTGCCCTATCCGTGGCTGATGCGCAACTCGGTCACCGTGCGCGGGCAGTGGATGTACCCGCGCACGGCGAACGTCGGCATCATCCGGCTCCTCGCCTCGGGCGCGCTGGACCTCGCCCCCGAACGGGTCCGGACGTTCGGCCTCGACGCCGTCAACGAGGCCGTCGCGTGCGCGGCCGAGCACAGCGGCGCGTTCGACCGGACCGTCCTCCTCCCGTCCGGCGGCGGCCGGCGGTCCGGCTGACCTTCATC
This sequence comes from Streptomyces sp. NPDC050617, assembly GCF_040654795.1. Taxonomy (NCBI): domain Bacteria; kingdom Bacillati; phylum Actinomycetota; class Actinomycetes; order Kitasatosporales; family Streptomycetaceae; genus Streptomyces; species Streptomyces sp. NPDC050617. Next base: position 77,835 of record NZ_JBFAIS010000021.1, read on the forward strand.
CGGCGGCCGGGGCGGACCGGGCGGGGATCAGCCGGGGCAGGCCGGGCGGGGATCAGCTGCCGAGGCTCTTGGCGTACAGGTCGGCGAGGGCCGTCCAGTGGCGTTCGGACGCGGCGGCGTCGAAGGAGGGAGCGTCCGGCACCGCGAAGCCGTGCTGGGCCGGGTAGATCTCGATGCTGTGCTGCACGCCGGCGGCGATGAACGCCTGCTCCAGCCGCTCCTGCTGTTCGGCGGGGAAGCTGTCGTCGTTCTCGGCGCCCGCCACGAGGACGTTCGCGGCGGTCCGGTCGGCGAGCAGGTGCGGGCTCTCGGGTTCGTCGGCGACGGCGAGGAACCCGCCGTGGAACGACGCGGCGGCCGCGATGCGGTCCGGGCGGTGCCCTGCCACGATCAGCGAGATCCGGCCTCCCATGCAGTATCCCGTGGTGCCCACCCGGTCCCCGGACACCTCCGGGCGGCCCGCGAGGAACTCCAGGAACGCGTTCGCGTCACGGACGATCCGCTCCGTGGTCAGGCTCTGCATCAGGGAGAACAGCCGCTCCCTCTCCGCCGGATCGCCGAACGCCGTGGCGATGTCGAAGGGGGCGACCTCCCCCGCTCGGTAGTAGACGTCCGGCAGGAGCACGGCGTAGCCGAGCCCCGCGAGCCGGTCCGCCATCGCGCGGAAGGTCTCCCGAACGCCGACGGCGTCGGGGTAGAGAATCACCGCGGGCCAACTGCCGTGCTCCGCCGGGGTGTGCAGCGTCACGGCGCAGACGCCGTCCTCGGTCGGCACGGTGGCATTCACTGTGGGCATTCAGGCTCCTGGTCGGCATGGAAATGGGCAGGCAGGCTCTGTTCTACTCCTGTTCCCCCGCGTGCGCGACGAGCGGTCGCGCGTACGGCCCGCGGCCCCGAGAGGCGGTCGTCCGGGCCGGGCCAGGCCGAGCCGAGTTGAGCCGGGGTATCGATGACATTTGTGGGGCAACTCGAAACTTCTGTTACCCAATGACCGAAATGTCCGCCTAGTCTCGTCCGTAGAACGTGATCAAGACGAGCGCCGTCTCGATCACCCGCCAGCACGGACGTGAGGAGTGCGGAACATGGCTGAGAACACACTGCGGGACAAGGTCGCGGTCATCGGCGGAGGCGCGAAGAACCTGGGCGGACTGCTCAGCAGGACCTTCGCGGAATCCGGGGCGAAGGTGGTCGTGCACCACCACAGCTCCGAGAACGACGCCCAGGAGACGGTGAAGGCCGTCCAGGACGCCGGGGGCCAGGCCGTATCCGTACAAGGAGACCTGACGAAGGTCGCGGACGTACGGCGGCTCTTCGACACAGCGGTGGACACCTACGGCGGCGTCGACATCGCGGTGAACACCACCGGGATGGTGCTGCGCAAGCCGATCCTGGAGACCACCGAGGAAGAGTACGACCGTATGTTCGGCATCAATTCCAAGGCGGCGTATTTCTTCATCCAGGAGGCCGGGCGACGGCTGAACGACCACGGGAAGATCATCAGCCTGGGCACCTCGCTGCTGGCCGCCTTCACGGACGGCTACTCGACGTACGCCGGCGGCAAGGCGCCGCTGGAGCACTTCACCCGGGCGGCGGCGAAGGAGTTCGCGGACCGGTACATCTCGGTGAACACCGTGGCGCCCGGCCCGATGGACACGCCGTTCTTCTACCCGCAGGAGACCCCGGAGCGGGCCGAGTTCCACGCGTCGCAGGCGATGGGCAACCAGCTCACCCACATCGAGGACATCGTCCCGATCATCAAGTTCCTGGCCACCGAGGGCTGGTGGTTCACGGGCCAGACGCTGTTCCCCAACGGCGGCTACACCACCCGCTGACTCACGCGCCGGGCAGCAGACCGGGCGGCGGGCCGGACCGCGCGCCGGAACCGCACGCCGGGACCGCGCGCCCGGCCACGGGCCGACCGTACGGACCGATCCGGGTACGGTCGGCCCGTCGGCGTCGCAGCGTCGGCATCGGCGTCGGCTCGCAACCGGCCGGGTTCGGCCCGTACCACTACCACCCACCATCCACCATTCACCACCCACCGCCAAGACCAAGCCGAGGAACATCGACGTGCGACTGGACCTGAACAAGCTCGAACACCTGGTCGCCATCGCCGAGGAAGGCAGCCTCACCCGCGCCGCCGCCCGGCTGCACCTCTCCCAGCAGGCCCTGTCCGCCTCCATCCGGGTCCTGGAGCGCGAGGTCGGCGTCCCCCTGCTGGAGCGCGGCAGCGCCGGCATCACCGTGCTGCCCGCCGGAGCGGCCCTGATCGAGGACGCCCGGGTCCTCGGCGGCATGGCCCGCTCCGCCGTCCAGCGCGCCCGGCGCATCGGGCGGGGCGAGACGGAGACGCTGCGCATCGGCCACACCCCGGCCGTCACCGGCGACGAACTCGTGACCCTGCTCGCCCCGGTGACCGAGGCCAACCCCGGCGTCGTCCCCGAGGTGCACCAGCGCTACCCCGCCGAGTTGACCGCCGCCCTCCTCGCCGGAGACCTCGACATCGGGCTGTGCCGGGGCGTCGCCCCGGCCCACGGGCTGACCCGCACCACGCTCGGCCGGCAGCGTCTGCACCTCGCCGTCGCCCAGGGCCACGGCCTCGCCGACCGCTCCTCCGTGTCGCTCCCGGAACTCGCCGACGAGGACTTCATGGTCTGGGGGACGCCGGGCCGCTCCGACTACACCGATCTGCTCATCGCGCACTGTCGCCGCGCCGGGTTCGAGCCCCGCGTCGAGCGTACGGACCGCCAGGGCACTCCCCCGGTCACCGCCGTCATCGGCACCCGCCGCGTCGCCTTCGTCACCGCCTCCCCCGGCCCCGCGGTGGGCGGCAAGGCGCAGGTCCTCACCCTCGAACCTCCGGTCTACGCGCCTCTCCACGCGCTCTACCTCCCCCAGACCACCTGCCCCGGCCGTGACGCCTTCCTCGCCGACGTGGCGCTGTGAGTCATGCGGCGCTGTGGGCCACGTGAACACTGTGGGCCACGTGAACGTCTGTCGGGCACGTGAACGCCGTGGACGCTCCGCAAGCCGCCGAAGCGGGCTGTCCCAGCTGCCGGACGGGCGAGACGGACCGCGGGCGGGCTGACACCATGGCTGTCATGAATGGGGAGAATCTTGGGGACTTCGCCGTGCGCCGCGCGGGCGAGTCGGACGCGGAGGCGCTGGTCCGGATCGATTCGGTCGCGGCGCGGGGCGATGCGGAGCGCGGCGCGAGCATCCGGCGGTGGTGCCGGGAGGGCCTGGTGACCATGGCCGAGGACGCGTCCGGGCCCCTGGGCTACTGCGTGGTGGAGTACACCTTCTTCGAGCAGGGCTTCGTCACGATGCTGATGGTGGCGCCCACCGTACGCGGCCGGGGCGTGGGGGCGCGGCTGCTGGCCGATGCCGCGGGCTCGCGCGCCACACCGAAGCTGTTCACCTCGACGAACGTGTCGAATCAGCCGATGCAGCGGCTGCTGCGGCGCGCCGGGTGGAGCCCGGCCGGGCTGCTGCACGGCCTGGACGAGGGGGACCCGGAGCTGTTCTACCTCTGCCCTCTGGAGCCCGACCACGACACGTCCGCGACCTGACGGCCTCCAAGACCTTCGCCTGACGGTCCCCGCCTCACAGCCTGCGTCTGACGGGGCGTCAAGCAATTCTCATTCAGCAGAAGGTGCCAATACCGTCGGTTCGGGGGTTCCTGACGACTCGCCATTCCTGTCGAGCGCGCGTTCCATTGCGTACGCGTCCTATTGATTCGAATCCCCCGACGGGTCAGATCACGCGGAAGAGATCGGCGGCGGCATGGACGTCGGTGAAGTCCTCGACGGAACGGAGGTTGTCGCACAGGGCGTCCAGGACCGAATCGGCCTGAGCGGCGCCCGGGGCGCCCACGGCCACGCCGAAGACGCGGAAGCCCAGCCGCCGCTTGGCCTCGTTCCAGCCGCGCAGCCACTCCTCGGTGACGCCGCATTCGTCGTCGGTGAGCATGACGATGTCGCCGCGCTTTCGGGCCGCGTCGTCGAATTCCGCCTCCAGCAGTTCGCGGGCCGCGGTCAGCGGCGCCTGGTAGCTGGTGCCGCCGCCGAGGAATGTCTCCGCGAAATCGAGCACTTGGGCGATGCAGACGGGCCGGCCGTTCGGGAAACGGAAGATCTGGATCTTTTCCGCGGCGGAGAACAGGATGCCGACGAAGTCGCGCCCGGCGCTGCGGGCCTGGTCCAGCAGCGCCAGGGCGCATGCCTTGGCCCACGCCTCCCGCGGGACGCCGCCGGGCCCGGCCTCGTACATGGAGTGCGAGGTGTCCACGCACGCGATGACGGCGCCCTGCCCGGCAGCCTGCTCGCCCTGGGTGTCGTAGAGCATCAGCTCCCCGGCGGCATAGCGCGCGGCGAACACGGCGCGCAGCTCGGGCAGGCCGAGGTTGGCCAGCTCGGAGGGGATGACGCGGGAGAGGTCGTCGCCGAGCGTGACGCCGACCAGTTCCCCGGTGGCGTTCTCGACCTTGCGGGCGCGCTCGCCGTCGGCCATCTGCCGGAAACGGCCGATCAGCTCGGCCCACCGCGCGAGGCGGCTGGTGCGCAGCCGCTCGGCGAGCCGGGCGCGCCGGTCGAATGTCATCCGCTCCAGTTCGCCGGGGGCGACTCCCCAGGCCCGCATCAGCGCGGCCTCGTCCCGCACGGTCTCGGCGGCCTGCGCCACCGCGTGCCGTGCGGCGGCGCGCATTCCGGGGATGTCAGCGGCATCAGGGATATCGGGGATATGAGGGTTCGCCGTCGCGGGGGATCGGGCTTCCTGGGCTGTGTGTTGTGCGGCGGGGGGCATCGGGGACGGTGCGGTTCCGGCCTCGACGTTCTCGCCGCCTTCACCGGCGGGCCCCTGGGCCTGCCGCGCCCGTTCGGCCTGCTCCTGGGCCTCCCGCGAGCGCTCCAGCGTCCGGCGCAGTGCGGCGGCCTGGGCGAGTACGGCCATGGCGGCGGCGTACGGGTCCCCGGCCGTCAGCCGACGCAGTGCGGCGAACTCCGGCGACTCCATCAGCGAGGCGATGACCTGGTGCTCGACCAGCCGGGAGGGGTCCGTCTCCGCGCGCTCCCGCAGCCGCGGGTTCGCTTTGTAGGCGGCCAGGAACATGTCGGCCAGAAGGCCGTCCGCGCGGCCGTAGCGCTCGTTCAACTCCCCGGCCAGCTCGCGCAGTCCGGCCGACTGCTCGTAGGTGTCGCGCCAGGCGATCCGGTCGAAGCGGTCCGCGATCACGGCTCCGGTGTGCCGCTCGGGACCCGAGGAGAAGAGGCCCGAGGCGAAGAGGCCCGGCCGCTGCCCCTCCCCCATCGCCGGCTGGTCGGATCCGTTCGGCGTCTGCTCGCCCATGGTCCGCATCCTCCCCGTGCTCAGAGCTGGGCCTGCACCGTGCTCGCGTCCACGCCGAGGGCCTCGGTGAGCACGCGGGCGCGGACGGCGCGCCGGCGGCCGGCGACCCGTTCGATGGCGGCGGTCGAACGGCCCGCGCGCGCCGCTTCCTCGCGCAGTCTCTCCAGCCGCGTCCCCGCCATGGCGAGCTGGTTGTGGGCCTTCCTGATGACCCACTCGCTCAGCGCCTCACGCGACTGCCCGGCCATGGCGTCGAGCTGGACCTCCAGCTCATCGATGGCGTCGGCCAGGTCGAGCGCTTCTTTGGCGTCGGGGTTGACCAGTTGCAGCACTTCGCGCTCAACGGTGGGGCGCTCGGCCGGGGAGTTCCACAGGACGTGCGTCAGTACGGAGAGGTCGCTCTCGCCGACCGCCGGGCGGGCGTCGAGGTACGCGGACGCCTGGAGCAGGCGCACCGCCTGCCGCCAGCGGCGGTCGGAGGCGACCAGTTCCTTGCGGCGCAGGGCGGCCCGCAGGGTGCACACCGCGTCCACGATCGCGTCCGGGACGTCCACGGCGGGCACGGCGTCGGTCACGGCGTGCCGCAGCGCGGCCAGCTCGACCGTGGTCCGCGTCGGCGGCGCCGGGCGGCTGACGGCGGAGCGTACGAGCGCGGCGAAGTTCGAGGGGTCCGCGAGGTAGCCGACCTCGACCCTGACCAGCAGCCGGTCGTAGATCGCGGCCGAATCCTCGCCGCTGGGGAGCTCGTTGCTCGCGGTGATGGCCCCGATCAGGGGGCAGCGGATCGGCTCTCCGCCGTTCTCGGGGTGGTAGATCCGCTCGTTGAGGAAGCCCAGCGTCTCGTTGAGCGCCGCCGTCGAGCACTTGAATATCTCGTCGATGAACGCGACATGGGCGGTCGTGGCGCGGCCGTCGTAGACCTGGCGGTACTCGCCGCGGGCCAGCGCGGCGACGTCGATGGGGCCGAACATCCTCGTCGGGGCGGTGAACTTCGACAGCAGGATCTCCCAATAGGACGCCCCCTCGATCCTGCCCGTGAGCTCACGCGCCATCTCGGACTTCGCGGTTCCGGGCGGGCCGAGCACCAGCGAGTGCTGGCCTGCCAGCAGTGTCACCACCAGGGTCCGTACGACGTCGGCCCGTTCGTAGAAGCGGTCCGCCAGCTCGTCGCTGATCGACCGCAGCCTCTGGGCCGTGTCGTGGGAGGTCGGTGCGTCCTGCGAGGGCCGCGGGGGCTGCGCGTCCAAAGTGACTCCTAGGCTGTGCGGCCTGCCGAGCCGGGGCCTGTTCCCGGAAACGGTCCTTTGCCCGAGCAAGATAACTCGGGCGCCGGCGACATCTTCAGGCCCCTCGACCTCGGGCGACTCCATGAGCGCGTAGGCCGTGCCGGACATTTCACCGTCGGAGGATTCACTGACGCTATTCGCGATGTTTTGCATCTGCACGTGCACGCAGCCGGATGATGGCACTCCGCTTGCGGTCTTCTTCACCCGCGGGAGTGAAAGCCAGCACGTGCGGCCGGTCGCCTCTCCCTGCCGACCCCTTCCAGCGCTTGCCGGTCATTGTCGTCGTTTGATCCGCGAGGAATGAAAGCGACCGTCTCTGTTCATTTTGTCGACACAGTGCGACCGCTCCGCGATCGTTGCCGTCTTCTTTTCGCATTATGCGTTCAGATGCCCACCGCTCCGGCTACATTATTCGGTCCACAGTGACCCCCGCCCCGTTTTGCATAGCGCCTCGCGTTTACGGGTCGGGGGATTGAGGTAGCGAATGGGCCGCCTTGGGCGCTACCTTCTGCATTGCCTGCCACGGACATTCCGGTGGCGCGTGCGCAGGTGGCCCCGGGCTGCAACCCGGGGCCGTTCGATCAGAACAGAGGTGCCAAGATGTCCAATCGAAACAGCCGAGGCGTTTTAAAGACCTCCTCGACTTCCGGCGAAATTAGCATCCCATGATTCCCGGATTCAAGAATTCCGGCGTCCTGTGTCTGGGATATCAAGGGCCGGCCGGGCCCGCCCGTCATCACGCCCACGGCTCTCGTCGCACCGCCCTCGTCGGCGCGCGATACGGCCTCGCCGCCCTCGGCAGGGTTCCAGCCGGGGCCGTCGCCGCCACGGCCGGGCGCTCCACCATGTGTTTCCGGGAAAGGGCCGGCGGCGGCTGACCGCGCCACGCGGCCCCGCCGAGACCGTCGCTCCCCGCACGCTCCGCGCACCCGGCCCGTCCGCCGTGTGCCGCCCGCATATTTTCGCCGCCAGGTTTTCGCTCCCCGCGACGCCGGGAGAGCAGCCGGATGAGGAGTTTCGCCATGGCTTCCCTGCCCCAGTACGCACGGTGCGCGTTCTGCGGAACCCGCTTTCCGCAGCGCGCCGGACCCGGTCGCCGCAAGACGTACTGCGGTCCGCGCTGCCGCCGTCTCGCGCAGCGCGCTCGCGACGGGCACCGCGTATCCCCGCCGTCCGCGCCGCAGCTGTGGGGGCGGGGGATCGCCGAGGACTTCCAGCTGCTCGCGACACGGCTGGTCTCCGCCGAGAGCGAGCCGCGGGCGTCCCTGCGGGCCCTGCTCAAACTCGCCGACCAGTTGGAGAACGAGCTGGCCTGCTACCGGGCGGCGGCGGTCCACGACGCGCGCGTCGGCGGCAGCGCGTGGGAGGACATCGCGCCGGCCGCCGGGGTGAGCGCGCAGACGGCGCGCGCCCGGTGGGGCGAGGCGAGGGCGCGCCGTCTGCTGGCCCGGCGGGCCCGCGAGCGCGAGCCCTTGCCGCCGGGCGGGCACCGGCGTCCGGCGCCGTCCGCCGGAGGCGGGGCCGCCGGTTCGCCCGGCGGGACGCCCGTACCGGTGCTGCCGCCGCGCGCGTTGGGTTCCGCCCTGTCCCATCTCCAGCGCGTCTCGGGCATCTCGGTCTCCGACGCCGCGCGGCAAGCCGGTCTGTCGCCGTCGTACGTCTCGCGGGTCCTCGCCGGCGAGCGGGTCCCGGCGTGGCCGGTGGTGCGCCTGCTGGCCACCGCCCTCGACGGAAGGGCGCCGGAGCTGCGGATCCTCTGGGAGAGCGCCCAAGGCGTCCGCCGTCAGTCGCGGCAGTCGGTCACCGCCGCTGCCGCCGCGCTGCACACGGCCCTGCGCGGTCTCCACCTGGCCGCGGCCTGCCCGTCGGTCGAGGAACTGTGCGCGGGAACGGACCTGGCGCCCGACGTGGTCCGCGACATGCTCGCCGGTGAGCACGTACCCGACTGGCCGGTCATCGCCTGTCTGGTGTCCCGGCTGGGCGCGGCCCCCGCCGGCATCCGGCCGCTGTGGGAGGACATGCACTACGCCGCGCTCGCCGCCTGCCTGGAGTTCCCCCCTCAGGGCCTGCCGCCCGCCGGGGAGAGCGGCGGGACGCCGCCCCCAAGCGATCTTTAGCCGCCGACGGGCCGGGCCCCGGCCGCCCCAAAAGGCCACGACATGGCCCGGCCGCCTCCCGCTCGCCCATGGTCCGCCTTCTCGCGCGCCTGTCGTCCGGCCACCCTTCCGCTCGCCGTGGCTCGCGCCGCCTTCCCCGAACTCCGCCGCGTCTACTGCCTTTTCTCCCCCTACCGGCCCTGACGACGTATCGTTTCGCACCGCCCTCCGGCCCCCCGTCCGAGGGCTGGTCCCGGCCCAACCTGCTGACTAGCATGGTCAGTTCCACCAGTGGACGCATGCGCCGAAGCGGCGTCAGGGGGCGGAGGCACGATGAAGCACGGGGAGAAACGCATTTCTCACAGCATCGATGTACACACCCCGAGCGTGGCCCGTATGTACGACTGGCTGCTGGGCGGTATCGAGAACTACGCCTCCGATCGGGAAGCCTGCCAGGAGCTGCTGGGGATCGCGCCGAGCACCCAGGTCCTGGCCCGCAACAACCGCGCGTTCCTCCAGCGGGTCGTGCGCGTCCTGGTGGAGGAGTACGGCATCCGCCAGTTCATCGATCACGGCTCCGGGCTGCCGACCCAGGACAACGTCCACCAGATCGCCCGGCGCAGCGATGACCGGTGCCGCGTCGTCTACGTCGACAACGACCCCATCGTGCTGGCCCACGGCCGGACGACGCTGGAGGAGAACGACCAGACGGCCATCCTCAGCGAGGACATGCGCGACACCGATGCCATCTTCGACAGCGAGCCCGTCCAGCGGCTCATCGACTTCAAGGAGCCGATGGCCGCGCTGTTCGTCTCCGTTCTGCACTGCCTGCGCGACACCGACGACGAGCGGGACCCCGCCGCCGTGATCCGGCGGGTGGCCCAGCGCCTGCCCGCGGGCAGCTGCATGGTCATCTGTCAGCTCGTCAGCGACGACGCGGCGGTGCGCGACGGCGTCACCCGTCTGATGGAGGTCGCCACCGGGGGCACGTGGGGCCGGGTGCGCGAACAGCGCGAGGTACGGGCCTACTTCGGCGACATGGAGATTCTGGATCCGGGCCTGGTCGACGTCATCGACTGGCGGCCGGACGCCCCTCCCACGCCGCCTGAGAAACGAGCCCTCGACTGGGTGGAGTGGGGCGGCGTCGCCCGGCTGTAGCCGGCGGGCAGGCGGGGCGGCCGCTGTCCGTCATCCGTCGCCCGCCGCCGCGCGGTACCGCTCGATCGCCCCGTCCAGCAGAGCCAGGCTCTCCCGCCGGGTGGCGGCGGCGTTGGCCACTTCGAGCAGCACATGGCGGTACCGCTCCACCTCCGACGGCTTCGTCACGTAGTTCGCGCTGTCGACCTGCTCGATGTAGACGAGTTCGGCAGGCCCGCCGTCCCCGAAGAGCAGGTGGGTGACCGGAGTCGGGGGCGAGACGCTGGCGCCCCTGGCGAACTCGACGATGCGGATATTGACGTTCTGATCCCCCGTCACATACTCCGCCGCGAGCCGCCGGAGGTAGGTGAGCTGCTCCCACATCACCCTCGGGCCGCCGACCGGGCGCATCAGGATGCCCTCGTCCAGCAGGGCGACCACCCGCGGCCGCTGGTCGTGCTGGAGCAGGGCCTTGCGCCCCATCTTGAGTTCCACCCGGCGTTCGACGGTAGCGGCGTCCGCCGAGGGCATGGCGGCCTCGACGAGGACGCGGGCGTAGTCACGGGTCTGCAGCAGCCCCGGCACCACGTAGTTCTCGTAGGTGCTGATCTTCTGGGCGGCGCCCTCCAGACCGATCAGCCGCCTGAGGAAGGACGGCGTCACATCGGCGTACAGCTGCCACCACGCGTCGTCGTGCGTCAGCCGCAGCAGGGAGTCCAGCTCCTGCATCTTCTCGGGGTCGGCCCCGTAGTGCCGCGCCAGGTCCTTGACGTCCCGCTCCCGGGGCGGGCTCTCCCCGCGCTCCAGTCGGCTGATCTTGGACACCGAGGCGCGGATGACCGGGGCGACCTCCCTGAGCGTCAGCCCCAGTCCGAGGCGCATCTGCCGCAGCTCCTCGCCCAGCAGCCGGGGCGCGGCCTCCCGCTTGGAACCGGGCAGGGCGTGCACGGACGCCGCCGGGGCCTCCTGGTGCTTGCGAACCGCGGACATACGCCCCTCCTGCTGTCGAGTAGTCGACGGCAGCTATTTTTCCAGGCACAGGAACGTATGTCCGCTGAATCAAGCCGTGGGCGCGGGCCGGGCGCCGGTCAGGCGCCCAGGTGATCGAACTCCGCGCCCTTGACCCCGGCGATGAACGCCGCGATCTCCTCGCGCGTATATACCAGCGCGGGCCCCTCCGGGTCACGGGAGTTGCGCAGCGCCACCGCTCCACCAGGGAGGCCGGTAACTTCGACGCAATTTCCACCGCCGGTGCTCGCGGAACTCTTGATCCACACAGCGCCGGGGATCATGTTGGCAGGCATACCATTGTCGAACTCCATGCTGCGACCTCTTCCTTCCACGTTCGCGTCAACGACCCGTGCGATCAAAAGAGTTCACACAGGTCACATTCCGCACATCCTCCGTCCCGGACGCCCGGTCCTCGGTGGGGTCGACGGCCGGAAATCCCATATGCAATTGCATGGTGGGCGCTACGTGAGAATGCTAGCCAGTCCGCGCTCCGATGACTCCCCCTGAACGAGCTGGATTCGCCGGGAACTTGGCGCATACCGATCTCCGCCGTACTGGCAGAAGCGGAATACATCAGCCCGTGACCGACCGCACCCCCCGCCCTCCCCCGCGGCCCGTACCGCTCGACTGGGGCCTCGCGATGGGCCTGGGCATGCCGCGCTTCGCGGCCCGCCGCCTCACGGCCCGCGAGCGTTCCCTGGGCCCCGTCCGCGCCTTCGTGCGCCACACGCTCACCCGCTGGGACCTGACCGCGGCGCTCGACGACGTCACCCTCGTGGCCTGCGAACTCGCCGCGAACGCCCTGCGTCACGCGCTGCGCGGCGAGCACGCGGCCGACTGCGGATGGCTCGCCCTGGCCCATACCCGCCACACCGTGCTGTGCGCCGCGACCGACCCCGACCCCCGCTTCCCCCTCGGGCCGCCGCACCGCGACGGCCTCGCCGAGGACGGCTGGGGGCTGACGCTCGTCCGGGCCCTCAGCGACACCTGGGGCTGGCACCGGCTCCCCGGCGGAGGCGGCAAGTCCGTCTGGGCGAAGATCCCCGCCTGAGCCGGCTCCGGTACGGACGCGCACGGGCCGGTAGTTCTAGCTCTACCTGGAGGAGGGCGGTCAGCTGGATCGTTCCCGGTGACCACTTCCGGAAATGCTGGTTCCGCGGCGAGTGCCGCTGGTTTCCAGTCGTTCCCGGAGGGTTGGCCCGTGCGTGAGCAGGCATGGCAGAAAGTACGTTCTTCCCGTCGGCGGCAGCGGGGGCGGCAGTGGCGGGGCGGCGGGCGAAGAATTCTCCCGATCGCGGCCGCCGTGGCCCTGGGCCTCACGACGACGGGCCTCTCGGCGCCGCCCGCGGCGTCCGCCGCCGCCGGACAGGAGAGCGCCGGCCGGGACACCGCCGGCCATGACGCCGTCCAGAACGGCCTGAACGCGCTGGTGCGCTCCGACGGCGTGCCCGCCGCGCTGGCGAGCGTCGAGGACGGCCGGAAGCACGCCCGTACGTACACCGCGGGGGTCGGCGACCTGACGACCGGGGCGAAGGTCCCCGAAGACGGGCAGGTGCGGATCGGCAGCAACACCAAGGCGTTCACAGCCGTGGTCGTCCTCCAGCTGGTCGGCGAGGGAAGGGTCCGCCTCGACGCCCCGATCGACGCCTACCTGCCCGGCCTCGTCCACGGGGACGGCATCGACGGCAGCCGCATCACCGTCCGCCATCTCCTCCAGCACACCAGCGGACTGCCCAATTACGTCAAGTACCTCGACGACGAGCCCCGGTACTACACCCCGCGCGAGCTTCTCGGCCGCGCCCTCGCGCACAAGGCGGAGTTCGCCCCCGGACGGAAGTGGGAGTACAGCAACACGAATTACGTCGTCGCGGGAATGCTCGTCGAGAAGATCACGCGGCACTCCGTCGCCGAGGAGATCGACCGGCGCGTCATCCGCCGCATCGGGCTGCGCCACACCTATTTCCCCGCCCCCGGTGAGACGACCATCCGGGAAGCCCATCCCAAGGGGTACGACCGGGACGCGTCGGGCGCCCCGCTCGACGTCACGGAATTCGATCCTTCCTGGGGCTGGTCGGCGGGCCAGATGGTCTCCACCGGCTCCGATCTCAACCGGTTCTTCAGCGCGCTCCTGGACGAGGGCCGCCTCCTCCCGAAGGCCCAGCTCGCCCAGATGCGCACCACGGTCCCCGCCGAGTACTTCGGACCCGGCGCCCGCTACGGCCTCGGCCTCGTCAGCAGGCCGTTGTCGTGCGGCGGCGTCTACTGGGGGCACGGCGGCAGCATGACGGGGTACGAGACGCGCGGCGGCGCCACCGGTGACGGCCGCGCCGCGAACGTCGCGGTGACCACCCAGCCGTCCGACACCTCCGTCATGGACCACGTCGACGGCGTCGTGGACGAGGCCCTGTGCCGCTGACCTGATGGCGCCGCGGGCGTACGGACGTCCCTTCCCCGCGCCGTACGGGCGTCCCTTCCCCGCGCCGCGCGGGGGCTCGACACGGCTGAGCGCCGTCCCCCGGGATGGTCCCGTGGAACGGCGCTCAGGGGGGAGATGGCGGTCATGCGGGCAGGTGGGGGCTGCGCGGTCCGCGGGCCTCGCCGGTGGAACGGCGGGGGAAGCGGGGCCCTGCGGTGCGGTACCTCCGCACGGGGTACGTACGCACCGTCAGCGGACGCGCGGCAGCCGATCGCGGCGGCTGCCACAGGCTGCCGTGGTGGCGGCTGCCGCGTCCCGGCACGAGGCCGTCGCTCCGTCGCCCGCCTCCGTCACCCGCCGACGTTGACGTCGATGCAGGCGTAGAAGGCGTTGGGCGTGTCAGCGATGTTCCAGACCGCCAGCACCTTCTGCTTGCCCTTGAGGCCGCCGAAGTTGACCTGGTGGGTGACCGTCTCGTTCGGGCGCTGTCCGCCGTCGTTGATCTCCGCGATCTTGCGGCCGCCGGCGTAGTACTGCCAGGTGCTGGTCGCGTGACGGGCGGTCAGCTTCCACTTGAAGGACGTGGTGCTGCCCACGGGCGTGACCTTCCAGCCCTTGCTGTCATTGTCGAGCTCGGCGAACTGCGAGTTGCCGCCGCTGCAACTCTTCAGCCCCTTCGGCCCCTCGACGCTCTGCGGTTCCCATTTGATGGGTCCGCACTGCACGGCGCCCGACGCGCACTGGGCCTGGCGGCTCGGGGGCGAGGACACATAGCCGTGCGCGTTCGCCGAACCGACGGGAAGTGTCACCGCGATGAGGGGGGCGACGCCCGCGCCGATCAGAACAGCCAGCCTTCGTTTCGATTTCATGCCAACTCCTTCACGCGGGGGCGGTACCACTCCTCACTCGCCGGGAAGGCTGAAAGTGGCACCTCAGAACCGCGCTAGCCGATTGGTCTGTACCATACCTGTTGGCTGACCACGGTCAATAGGTGTCGCGCAGGTATCCGTGGTGGATGCACGGTACGTCCCACCCCGCTCCTCGGCCCCCGTACGGCTCTCCGTACTCCCCCGCCGCTCTTGCGCCGGGGCTCCGGCGTGTAGTGCGCTGACCCCCATGGAAAAGAGGAGTGTTGCCACGCTGATCGCCGCCCTGGTCGCGGGCTCCGTTCTCACGGGTACGTCGGATGTGAGCGCCGGAGCCGCCGAGACCAGCGGCTCCCGCACTCCGTCGCCCGCCGATCCGTCGGCCGCCGCTCCGCCAGGCGCCGGATCGTCGCGCGAGCTGGGCGTCGACCTCGACACCGTGACGATCCCGGAGCTGCAAGCTCGCATGGCGGAGGGCGAACTGACCTCGTCGGCGCTGACCAGCGCCTATCTGCGGCGGATCAGGACCGTCGATCCCGCCGTCCACGCGGTGCTCCGCACCGACCCGACGGCGCTGCGCCAAGCTGCCGCCAGCGACGCGAGACACCGGCACGGTCACGCCCGCGGTCCGCTCGACGGAATTCCCGTCCTGCTCAAGGACAATGTGAACACCCGCGGCCTGCCGACGACGGCCGGTTCGCTGGCGCTGGCCGGAAGCCCGCCGGACACCGATGCCGCCCTCGTGACCCGGCTGCGCGACGCGGGAGCGGTCATTCTCGGCAAGACCAATCTGTCGGAGTGGGCGAACTTCCGGTCCGCGAAACCGACATCGGGCTGGTCGGCGGTCGGCGGGCAGACCAACAACCCCTTCGTACTGGACCGGAATCCGTGCGGCTCCTCCGCCGGTTCCGCCGCCGCGCTCGCCGCTTCGCTGTCGCAGGTCGCGATCGGTACCGAGACGGACGGCTCGATCGTCTGCCCGGCCGGGATGAACGGGGTGGTCGGCCACAAACCCAGCCTCGGCCCGGTCAGCCAGGACGGCGTGGTGCCGATCTCCGCCGAACAGGACACCGCGGGCCCCATGGCCCGTAACGTCACCGACGTCGCACTCACCTACGCGGTGCTCAGCGGCGAGCGCTCCGCCGCGCACTCCGCAGCCCTCCCGGGCGAATTCACCCACCACGGAGGGCTGCGCGGCAAACGGATCGGCCTGTGGCGGCTGCCCTCGCTCGGACCGGAAGTGGACGCCGTCATGACCCGTACGGCACAGAAACTGCGCAAAGCCGGGGCCGAGGTCGTCGAGGTGACTCCCCCGTACCAGAAGCGCATCGGCGAAATCGAGTTCCCGGCGCTGCTCAGCGAATTCCACCGGGACATCGACGCCTACCTCGCCACCCGCAAGGGGCCGCGGAACCTCGCCGAGCTGATCGAGTTCAACCGGTCCCACCCGGCGGAGCAGACCTGCTTCGCCGGCCAGGAACTGTTCGAGCAGGCCCTCGCCGCGCCGCCGACCACCGACCCGAAGTACCGGGCCATGCGAGCCGAGCTGACGGACCTCGCCAAACGCTCCCTCGACGAGACCATGGCCGCCCACCGGCTCGACGCCATCGCCTCGCCGACGAACCCGCCCGCCTGGACGACCGACTGCGCCCGGGGCGACAACGACGTCATCCCGTCCTCCACGCCCGCGGCCGTGGCCGGATATCCGTCACTGTCCGTGCCCGCCGGGTCCGTGGGCGAGCTTCCCGTCGGTGTACTCCTGATGGCAGGCAACCACCAGGACGACAAGCTGCTGGCGCTGGGCGCCGCCGTGGAGGACCGGCTCGACGCCTGGCGTGCGCCGCGCTACCTGCCGACCACCGGGGCCGCGGCCTCCCGGTGACCGGGCTCCCCATGAACTGACCGGCTGAGCGACACGCACGGAGGCCGCCCGCGGCAACGCGGGCGGCCTTCCCCTGTCCGGGCACGGTGGGCCATACGGGTCCATAGGCGAGCGCGGTGGACCATACGCGTCCATGTCTGAGCGCGGTGGACCGTACGCGTCCATGTCCGAGCGCGGTGGACCGTACGGGACGAGCAGATCGGCCGCGACACGGCCGCAACCTCGGGATGGGCCGCGCGTCATTCACAACGAGGGACGGCACGAAAGGCCCCCACGAACCCTCGTGCCTCGCCCTCACCCCGCCTGTCGTCCCGACAGCAGCCACCAGCGTCCCTAGGAGAGTCATGCGCGCGACGAACGTCGGCACCGACGCCGTACGAACCACCGGCACCACACCCCCTCAGCGAGCATTGGCGCGCCGTGCCGTGACCGGGATGGCCGCCACCGTCGCGCTCGCCGGGCTCCTCGTGCCCACGGCCCAGGCGGCCCCGGCAGCCGATGCCGCGACCGCCTCCCCCGCCGCCGCCCCGGCCAAGGGGAAGGTGACGGTTCACCAGGCGGCGTCCACGGCCGGGGACGAGCAGCGCGTACGTACGTACTGGACCCCGAAGCGCATCGCCGCCCTCTCCACCCCGCTCTCGAAGAACCCGCCTCTCGACGCGGCGGACGGCGCGCGCTGGAAGGGCGACGGCGCCGTGACCAGCACGGTGGGCCGTCTCTTCTTCACCGAGCACGGGGAGGATACGAGCTGCACGGCGACCCTGGTGAAGAGCGCGAACCACAGCACGCTCGCGACGGCCGCGCACTGTCTGAACAGCACTGATCTGCTCGGCGACAACGACGAGTGGCAGACGAACCTCATGTTCGTCCCCGGCTTCCGGGACGGGCGGGCCCCGCTGGGCAGCTTCGTGGTCCGCCAGGCCGTGGTCAACTCCATCTGGCTGGAGAACGACCAGATGGACTCCCGTACCTACGACGCCCACGACCAGGGGTTCGCGGTCGTCGGCCGCAACGAGAACGGGAAGACCGTCGAGGAGGCGGCGGGCGCGGCCCAGGGCATCGCCTTCGACGCGCCCGGGAACCGCGCGGCCTACCAGTTCGGCTACCCGCGCGCGGCCTCGGACGACGCCCGCGAGGGCCTGCCCGAGTACACCGGCAGGGAGCTGGCCTTCTGCCAGGGGATCCCGCGGGAGTACCCGGGCGTCAAGGACGCCCCCGAGCCCGCGGGCCAGTGGGGCGTGCCGTGCGTCATGGGCGGCGGCTCCAGCGGGGGCCCGCGCTTCAGCGGCTTCTCGACCGGTACGGGCCTCGGCACCCAGGTCGGGGTCAACACGCAGTCGGGCCACATGGACTCCGCCGGTGCGGTGTGCGAGGGCGAGAACGACGCGAAGTGCCTGCGCCACCTGGTCGGAACGCAATTCACCGCCGCTCTCACCAAGCCGCTCTACGACAAGGCCCAGCACCTGAGCTGACGCGACCGTCCCTCCCCCACGATGAACAGGCCACTTGATGAACTCGACGCATAACGCGCAGAGCCCCTCCCCACGCGGCTCGCGAAGCCCTTCCCGCCGCGCCAAGCGCTCAACAGTCCTCGCGGCCCTGGCGTGCGCCCTCGCCCCCTCCGTGCTCTCCACCCCCGTACCCGCGCACGCCGCCGACTCGAAGCCGCCGGCCGGCGGCGCGGTGCTCGAAGCCCGCTACGACCTCGGCGACCAGGCGTTCCATCCCCCGGCCGCGCTCGGCTACAAGGGCAGCGGCGAACTCGCCGGCGCCGTCTACTACCCGGCGGATCTCGGCAGCGGCCGGCACCCCGTCGTCCTCATGCAGCACGGCTCCTGGGAGACCTGCGCCGACGCCACGGCCGCGGCCGACAGCGCCCGCGCGACGAAGGCCCGTGACGAAGCGCGAAAGCGCGGCGACAAGGCCGAGGAAGCACGCCAGCAAGCGCTGATCGAAAAGGCGTCGGAGAAGCTCTGGGCCTGGCCGTGCGCCCCGCACACGAAGCAGATACCGAGCAGCAGGGGCTACGACTACCTCGGCCGCGCCCTCGCCGCCAAGGGCTTCGTGGTCGTCTCGATGGGCGCCAACGGCATCAACGCCACGGCCGGCGGGCAGGCCGACACCGTCTACCAGGCGCGCGCCGCGCTGATCGATGAGCATCTGCGGCTCTGGCAGCGCCTCGCCCGCTCGGGCGACGGCCCTCTTGCCGGGGCCCTCACCTCGGCGAAGACCGGTGATCGTGTCACGGCGAGCTTCCGCGGCCGGCTCGACATGGGGCGCGTCGGCCTCCTCGGCCACTCGATGGGCGGCGGCGGTGTCATGCAGGAGATCGCGGACGACAACCGCTCCTCCTGGCCCGCGGGCGTCGGCATCAAGGCCGCGTTCGCCCTCGCTCCCACGGCCACCTGGGACAACGATCCGGTGACCCGTACGCCGTTCGCGGTGATGTGGGGCACGTGCGACGAGGTCAACACCGGTTCCTTCTTCGAACAGAACCGGGCCGCCGGGCGCGTACCGCTCTACAAGTACACGCTGACCGGCGGCAACCACGCCTTCTACAACCGCCAGTGGTCTCCGAGCAGCGGCCAGGTGGCGTCGCGGGACGACGCCGTGCCGGGCAAGCGGCCCGGCACGTGCCTGTCCCAGTTCGCGGACCGGGACCAGCCGCAGAAGGAGCAGCCGCGGCTGGCGGAGGGCGAGCAGCGGCTGCTGACCGTCAATCGTGTGACGGCCTTCTTCCAACGGTTCCTGGAGAACAAGGCCGACCGCGATCCCTACCTGACCGGCACGCGGCCGTTCCCGGGCGAGCCGGACGGGACCGTGACGACGTCGTTCGCGGCGGGCAAGGGGTAGTCGCAGCAGCCGCAGGGGCGGGGTACGCGCCGCGGTCGCCCGCGGACGCGCGTACGGGGAATGGGACCTTCCTCGCGCGCCAGTCGGCACGTACCCCGCCGCCCGTCGGCCGGGCCGCTACTGCCGGGTCAGGTAGTGGAACATGCCGTCGGGGCTGATGCCCTCGGAGCGGAAGCCGCACTGCTTGAGCAGGCGCTCGGCCTGCTCCATCGTGTACAGGCGGTAGTCGCAGCGCTGGTGGGCCACGATCTCCTCGACGGCCCCGTTCCGCTGGTTCCCGGCCGCTCGTCTGACGTAGTAGTCCTTGGTGAAGGTGTTGTCGGGCGCCGGGCGGATCTTCTGGGAGTAGACCAGCCCGCCGGGCAGGGTGCGTTCGTGGTCGCGGTGCGGCCCTTGGGTGGCCAGCGCCAGGAGGCCGTCGGGCTTCAGGGCCGCGTGCACCCTGCTGAGCGCGTTGATGTTGTCGTCTTCCTCCAGTAGGTGGCTGGCGAGGAGGGCTTCGTCGTTGCCGTCTCCGTCTTCGCCGTCGCCGTCTTCGCCGTCGTCGTGGATGAAGTACCAGACGCCGCCGACCGAGTACGCCGCGTCGAACGGCGACGGAACGGTCAGCCGGCGGAGGTCCGCCTGCACGAACTCGGCGCGCCCGCCCAGCCGTCTACGGGCCTGGGCGAGCATGCTTTCCGTGTGGTCGACGCCCGTGATCTCCAGATCGGTCGGCGCCAGGTCCAGCAGCTTCTCGCAGACGAGCCCGGTACCCGCGCCGATCTCCAGAAGCCGGCGGCGGTCGCCGATGAGATCGAGAAGCGTACGGGCGTAGGCGTCGTAGTCGTAGTAGCCGGACGTCATGATGAGGTCGTAGTGGGTTGAGAGCCCCTCGTAGGAATCGCTCACGGACGGACTCTAGTGAGGCCCTCCGTGAAGCCGACAGGGGCCTTTGAGCCGTGCGGCTCCTGATGGCCGTGCGGTTGGGCGTACGGGCGGTGGCCGGCCGCGCCCCCAGCCGGACAACAGGTGCCGGGCCTGCCGGGTGCTCCAGGTGGAGTCCCGAACGCGGCGAGTACGGGACTCCCTCACCTGCCGCGTGACCGGCGACGGAAATCGGCCGGACTCCCCCGTACCTCACTCCGAAGCAGCGGCTAAATGGCCGAAGTTGAGGACATCCCGCCGCGCGGCCATGGCGCGAACCGGTCCTGAGCGCCGCGGTGCGCTGCGGTGCGGTGCGCTGCGGTGCGGTGCGCTGCGGTCAGCGGGTGTCGTTCAGGAGGCCGCTGATCTGTTCGTGGAGCGTGCGGAGTTCGGGCGGCGTGTGGAGCCTCCAGCGGTCGGCCGCCTCGGCGGCCAGGTCACGGCTCCAGTGCCAGCTCTCGCACGCCGCCTTTCGTACGTCGTGCTCGTGAGCGGCGGCGGTGGTGGCGGTGTAGCGGGAGCGGTCGGCGGCGGGGAGGTCCTGTTCCAGCGCGCGGCTGGGGGTGAGCCAGTGGGCCGTGCTGTCGCGCAGGAGGCGGCAGAGCTGGAGTTGCAGGGGTGCGACGACGGCGTGCAGGAGGTTGTGGGCGCGGGCGGTCTCGCCGCGGGCCAGGACATGGGCGAGCATGAGCGTCCAGTTGGTCAGCTCGTTGATGAGCTGACCGGCGGTCGCTACGGGCTCGGGCGAACGGAACTCCGCCAACTGCCGTGCCGCGCGGGCCAGCCGGCCGCTGCGGTCGAGCAGCACGGCGTCTTCGGGGCGCGGCAGGTGCACCATGCCCCGCCACGTGGGCACCTCGTCGATGCCCGCGCCGGCCGCCGTGAGGTGGAACTCGCCGCGCATCAGGTCGTCGAAGACCACGGCGAGGATGCCGTGCATGTTGGTGTACGCCAGCTTGAGCGGCGCGAGCTGTTCGAGGAAGGCCTGGCCGTCGAAGTCGGCGAGACGGTCGTCCTGGACGTAGAGGTACGCCTCGATGTCCGAGTGGGCGTCGGCCTCGCCCATCGTCCACGAGCCGTAGAGGAGGACGCCCTCCAGGCGGGGATCGGCATGGGCGAGCCGCCGCAGGCGGGCGACGCGATCGTCCAGAGCGGGACAGGCGGAGTGCGTGTTCATGATGGGGTGGATTCTCCTGAGGTGAGCGTGCGCGCGCACGTCGACGGGGCCCGGCGCCTGCCGGGCGGATGCCGTGGACCGTCTCGGTCCGTTCAGGAGAAGTTGCAGCACATGATCGCGAGCATAGGGGACGCGCATTCGGCCGCGGTACCGGGTACGGGCGGTCCTCAGTGATCGGTGCCACCACGCCCTCAAGCCCCGCCGGCCCTCGTGCGGGCCGGCGGGGCGGGGACGGTGGGACAGGGATGGTGGGGTAGTCAGGGGCGGTACGTCAGCTGCTCGGGCGGGGTTCGCCGCGGTAGGTGCCGAACGCCCACTTGTTGCCCTCGGGGTCGGCGATGGCGAATTCCCGGCTTCCGTACGACTGGTCCTCGATCTCACGGATGATCTTCACGCCCGCCTTGCTGAGCCGGGCGTACAGCTCGTCCACGTGGTCGGTGACGACGTACGCGCCGAAGGTGCCCGGCTTCACGCACCACTCGCTCTCGGGTTTGTAGGAGCCGAGCATCACGGCTCCGCCCTCGGGCCAGTCCAGTTGGGCGTGGGCGACGCGGCCGCCGTCCTGGTACACGGCCGTGCGCAGGAAGCCGACCGTGCCGACGAGGAAGTCGATGAGCGCGGGAGCGTCATCGGCCTGGAGGGTCGGGAAGATCTCGGGGGTGCGGGTCTGTGCTGAGGTGTGCTGTGTGTCCATGGGTTCAGCCTCCGCCGTTGTCGTGCCCCCCGGCTTGGATATTCCGGCACTCTTCGGCCAGCCACGCGCTGGGGCTCAGGCCCGTGTACTGGTGGAAGTCGCGGACGAGGTGCGAATGGTCGTAGTAGCCGCAGGCCGCCGCCATACGGGCCAGGTCGGGGCCGTCCCCCGCGGCGGTCGCGCGGACGATGGATGCCTTGGCGTGCTCGAACCGCATCAGCCGGGCCGCCTGCTTGGGGGTCGCGCCGGTCTCGGCGCGGAAGAGGGTGCTCAGGCGGCGTTCGCTGAGCGCGACGTGCGCCGCGAGGCCGCGCAGGGTGCCCGCGCCGCGGTGCCGGGCCAGCCACGTCCATGCCTCGGCGACCTCGGGGCGCGGCTGCGGCCGGTCGCCGTGGGTCGCGAGCTGTGTCTCCAGGTAACCGGCGAGCGCGGCGAAGCGCGCGTCCCAGCCCGGCGCCTCGGCGAGCCGACGGCGCAGGTCGGCGGCGTCCCGGCCGAGTACGTCCGTGCCGTGCGTGACGAGCTGTCCGGTCAGCTCGGCGGCCGGGAGCCCGAGAAGGGCGCGGGCCGCGAGCGGGTGCACGGCAAGCTGGATGCCGGTCTCGTACGCGGGCTGTACGACGTACGCGGGGCCGTGGTGCAGGCCGCCCACGACGATGTCCGTGCTGATGGCGTCGGAACCCCTCGCCTGGTCCGGGGTGGCGCCGCTGGTGACGGGGCCGTCCAGGGAGAAGATCAGGGTGAGGTAAGGGGAGGGCAGCCCTCGGTGGAGGGGGCGCGTCGCCTCCTGGCCCGGCCTCACGGCGCGGTAGCCGACCGCGGAGATCACGCCGCCCGGAAGGGGGCCGGCTCTCACGAATTCTTGCTTCGGGGCCACAGGTACCACGGGGCCCGTATGCGCCCTCTCTCTTATCGTTACGAATGGGCCCTTATCGACCTTACTGCCCTTATCGCCCTGCCGTGCCGCTGGTTCGAGGCTCAAAATTCACGACTCAGGAGGGGCGGCGGTTCGTGCCGTGCCGCGGCTCGTGACGTGCGACGACTCATGAGGAGCGGCGGCTCATGAAGTGCGGCGCAACCAGTCCTCGAAGCGGGTTTCCGCCGGTCGGGCGCGGCCCTCCTCGGGGACGAGGCTGTGTTCCGCCAGTTCGGAGCCGTAATAGCGGGCGTGCGGGTCGGCGACGACCGTGCGCGGGTCGTGCCACGCGCGCAGCGCTTCCGCCACGATCTCGTCGAAGCGGAACCGCTGCGGCCCGGCCACCTCGACGGTGCCCTTGAGCGGGGTCTCCACGACGGTCCGGGCCACCGCTTCGGCGACGTCCTCGGCCGCCATGGGCTGGAAGAGCACGGGCGGCACGCGCACGGTGTCGCCGCTGGTGGCGGCGTCGGCGATGCCCTTGACGAACTCGAAGAACTGCGTCGCCCGGACGATCGAATACGGGATCTGCCCTTGCTTGATCAGCTGCTCCTGGGCGACTTTCGCCCGGAAATAACCGTTGTCGGGCAGGCCCTCGATACCGACGATCGACAGCGCCAGGTGGTGCGCCACGCCCGCCGCGGCCTCGGCGGCCAGCAAGTTGCGGGTGGAGACGGTGAAGAAGTCCAGCACCGCCGACTCCTCGAAGGAGGGCGAGTTGGACACGTCCACGACCGCCTGGGCTCCGGTCAGCGCCTCGGCGAGGCCCTCTCCGGTGAGGGTATTGACGCCCGTACCGGGCGCGGCCGGAACCGCCTCGTGGCCGCGGTCGCCGAGTTTGCCGCACACTTTGCTGCCGATGAGGCCGGTGCCTCCGATGACTACGATCTTCACGTCTCGCACTCCTTGAGAGGCAGTACCTGGTGGCGGTGGCGAGTGTTGCGGCCGTTGTGGGTGTGGCGAGCGTTGCGGGCGTGGCGAGCGTACGGGTTTGCAGACCACGGCTCGTCGGGGGCGCGCCAGGGGGTTCCATTGTTCAGACCCCCGTCGTGCTCGGCGAGCGCCGATCCGGACACTTCCGCGGCAGCAGGCCGCCGGGAGCGCCCCCGGCTCAGCTCCAAAACCAGCAGGTCATCTGCCATCTCCCGGCCAGCCTGTGACAGGGCTGTTACGCGAAATACGCTTTTCACATGGTCTGAAGTGATCTGGTCCTGATTGACTCGTCCGCATGCGCACCGTCCCCCTCGCCCTTCCCGCCGCCGCAGCCGTCGCCGGTGCTCTTCTCCTCACGGCTTGCGGATCGCAGAAGGCCGGTTCCGACTCGCCGGGCGACGGCTCGGCGCACGCCGGAGGGGCCGGTTCCGCCGGCCGCTCCAGCGCCTCCCCCTGCGGGGTCAGACCCTCCGGCGCCACGGCCACGGCCACCCCTCCGGCACCGACGGGAGACCCTTCAAAACTGAAGAAGGACGGGGTTGAAATCACCGCCATGGGAGGCGGGACCGAGGCTTGCGCCGACTTCACGGTCACCAACCACGAGTCACAGGCCCTCACTTACACGATCACGTTCACGTTCGTGTCGGAGGCTGGGGAAGCCCTGACGAACACGGAGAAGACCGTGCCGTCCGTGAAGCCCGGCCAGACGGTGAAGGGCACCGTCATCGCGGACGGGCGGCTCCCGGACGGCGGTCCGCACCCAGGCGCACGCGGCGACGCACGCGCGCGGATCACCTCGGTGCGGAGCGTCCCCGCCGACGAGGCGCCCTCCAAGGGAGGCGCCTGCCCTGCTTCCGGGGTGCGTGTGTACGCCGACGACGGCGATGCCGCGATGGGGCTCCGCGCCGTCAGCATCCACCTGGAGAACTGCGGCGACCGCATCAGCCGCCTCAACGGTTACCCACAGCTCCAACTGCTGGACGCGGCGCACAAACCCGTCGACAGCGTGGAGGTCCTGCACGGCGGCTCCGCCATCTCCACCGGCACCGGAGCCGACGGCGCGCCGCGGCCACTGGCCCTGAAGCCCGGCGAGCGCGCGTACGCCGTGCTGGTCTGGCGCAACACCGTCGAGAGCGGCGACCCCGTGAACGCCCCGTACGTGCGGCTGCGGGTGAAGCCCGGCGCGGACCCGGTGATGGTGACGCCGGAACTCGACCTGGGCACGACGGGGAAGCTCGGCATCGGCCCGTGGAAGAAGGACGAGACGCAGCGGCCGTCGAACGACGACGGCGCGTCCGGAGCGCGGTCGCCTGAGTCCCCGCGTCTGCCGGGCACCCCCGACCGGCCCCGGCCCTGACGGACCCGCATCACCACCCTTCGGCCGACCTGTTGATGAAATTGCTGGTGAACTTGCTGGTCAGGGCGGACACCCGCGGCACCGTTCCCGTCGAACTGGACCCGGCATCCCTCGGCTTCGGCACTCCGGCCATGGCCGCCCAGACGGCCGCCTCGATCCGCGCCCTGGACGCCATCGCCGATCAGTACGGCATCGCCCTGCCGGGCCTCGCCATCACCGAGGGCAGACTGCACTCCTTCGAGTCGCGGTCCTGGATACGTCCGCCCGGCCCTGGGGAGACCTACATGACGGTCACTATGGGTTGACGCACGCGCGGCTCGGCCGTGGTCGGCGTGGCCATACGGACGCCAACGGACTCCGAGGTGCCGGGCGGGCGCCGAGTGGAATCCGCCGCGGGCTTGGCCGGGCAGCCGGCAGCCGGGCAGCCGGGCGCGAGTCAACCGGGTCGGCCGGGGCAATCCGGTCGGTCCGGCCGGCCGGGTCACATCGGGTCGAGCGGGGTGAGGACTCCGAGGCGGTCCTCGATGGACTGGGCCGCCGCCAGGCACATGTCCTCTCGGAACGCGCGCCCGACGATCTGCACACCCGAGGGGAGCCCGTCGGCCACCCCCGTCGGCACGGCTACGGCGGGCACACCGACGAAGCTGGTCACGCTGCACAGGCGCATTCCCGAGCCGACCCGGTCCCGGCCGGCCTTGTCGCGTGACTCCAGCCCCGGTTCGACCGGCGGTTCGGTGAACGACGGGCCGAGCAACAGCGGGTATTCGTCGAGGAATTCGGCCCATGAGCGGCGGATGTTCAGCCAGGTGCCCATCAGCTTCATGAGCTCCTCCGCGGTCGCGGGCGGGGTGCCCTCCATCGCGGCGGCGATGTAGCGGTCCCCGCCCTCGCCGAGCAGCTTGCGCACCGCGGGCCAGGTCGGGGCGAACTCGGTCACGGTGATCCGCCCGTACGCCTCCAGCGCCTCGTCCAGGCGCGGTACGTCCCCGACGTCGCGCACGTCGTATCCGGCGTCGGCGAGCGCGTCGGCCGCGGCCGCGACCGCGGCGCGGATTGCGGGGTGGACGCCGTGTCCGCCGGGGTCCGCCACGACGGCGACCTTCACCGGGCCGGCCAGCGGTTCGCCGTAGGCGGGTGCCGGTACGGCCCGCGGGTCGCGCGGGTCGGTGCCGGCCAGCGCCTCGTACGCCAGCCGCAGGTCGCCGACGCTGCGGGCCAGCGGGCCGTCGGTGACCAGCATCTGCGAGGCCGGTCCGGGGTCGTCCGGGCCGAGGACGCGGTGGTCGGCGGGGAACCGGCCCGTGGACGGCTTCAGTCCGGCCACGCCGCAGAACTGGGCCGGGATGCGCACCGAGCCGCCGGAGTCGTTGCCGAGCCCGAGCGCCGCCATGCCCGTGGCGACGGCCACCGCGTCTCCCCCGCTGGTCCCGCCCGGAGTGCGGGTGCTGTCCCACGGGTTGACGGTGTCGCCGAACATCTCGCTGCGGGTGTGCATGCCCGCCAGGATCAGCGTCGGCATGTTGCTGTGCCCGATGGGGATGGCCCCGGCCGCGCGCAGCCGCGCCACAGGGGGCGCGTCGGCCGGGGCCACCAGGTCGCGGAAGCGCTCCGTGCCGAACGTGGTGGGCACCCCTTCGACGGCGGTGCTCTCCTTGACCGTGAAGGGCACGCCCGCGAGCGGTCCCATCGCCTCACCGGCCGCGCGTCGGCGGTCCGTCCGCTGCGCCGCAGTGCGCGCCTGCTCCGCCATGAGCTGCGTGACTGCGTTCACCTGGGGGTTGACCTCGGCGATGCGGTCCAAGTGGCTGTCGATCAGTTCGACGGCGGAGATGTCGGCGCGGCGCACGGCCGCCGCCTGTTCGGCGGCCGGCATCTTCCACAGGGCGTCTTCCCGCATGGCCTTCCCCTTCTCTCATTCACACGTGTCCCATTCACGCGCCGACGCACACCCGTACGTCGGCGCACACCGCATCGCGTTCCGATGCGCTTGCATCGGAACCGTACCCTGGAACTGATGCGAGCGCATCGAATAAAGTGCTCCGCAGCCCGGAGCGCCACGAAACCATCGCGAGACCAGGAGGCCACAGGGGATGCCCAAGCAGGTGGACCACGCGAACCGACGCCGCCTCATCGCCGAGGCCGTCTGCCGCCTGGCCGACGAACGGGGCCTCGAAGGCGTCACCCTGCGCGACGTCGCGGCGCGCGCCCAGGTGTCGATGGGCGCCGTTCAGCGGTGCTTCCGCGCGAAGGAGGAAATGCTCGTGTTCGCCCTCGCGCACATCGGCGAGCGGATCGGCGAGCGCGTACGGGCCCGCCTCGTCAGGAGCCCGGCGCAGTCGGCCGGGACCAGGCTGGGGCACGCGGCCGCCGAGGTCTCGCTGCTCCAGGAGGACCATCGCGCCGAGGCCAGGGTATGGCTCGCCTTCGTCGCGCAGGCGGCTGTCAGCGAGGCACTGGCCGCGACGCTGAAGTCCAACTACGCGGCTTTGCAAGGGGTGTTCGCGGGCCTCATCACCGAGGCGACGGAAGCGGTGAACCCTGCCGGGAACGACGACCGCGCCGCCGCGCCCGTGGACGCACAGCGCGAGGCCCGCGCCCTCCTCGCCCTCGCGGACGGCCTCACCACGCATGTCCTCATCGGGCACCTCGCCCCCCGGGAGGCCGAGGACATCCTCCACGCGCACCTGGAGAACCTCTGGGAACGATCGGGCCGCGAGACGGTCCGTACGACGGCTCGCGGGACGGACGGCCCGTAAGACCCCCTAGGGGTCTGCACCCATGACAAATGTCATGGGTGGGTGATGCGCGATCTCACTGCCCGGCCCCCGGGGCCCCCGAAGACCATGGGCCGTATGACAGAGAAGACCAAGACCGCCCCCGCCTTTCGCGTCGAGGACCTGACCCACCCGCGCAGCCTGAAGGCGCTCCGCAGCACGAAGCGCCTCGCCGGCGGCTACCTCGCCATCAGCGTGCTCACCCTCGCCGCCATCATCGTGATGCGCGACGACACCTCGGTGGTGAACGACGCCGTCTGGGTCCGGGGCGTCATCGTCGTCGCCAGCGCCTTGCTGACGTTCACCTTCGCCGCCCGCACCGCGCGCGGTTCCCGTGGCGCGTTTCGCCGGCTGCGGATCGCCTCGGGCGTCATGGTGGTGGCCATCGCGTGCATCATCGCGCTGCCCGGAACGTTCCCGATGTGGATGAAGATCGAGCAGGGAGTCTGCGGGCTGGCGCTGCTCGGCGTCGTACTCCTCGTGAACGGCCGTCAGCTGCGGACGCTGTTCGCCGCCGAGTGAGCCGAGCAGGCGGAGTGAGCCCGATGAGTGGACGAGCGGTACGAGCGCGCGACGGCCTCGACGTGGGTGCGCCGCGTACGCACGGCGGCCCGGCGGGCGGCGACGCCCGGAATCTCGCCGAGGCCGCGGTGTTAGCGTTCCTGCCATGGACAACACCGGGAAAGAGCCGGTGAGCGGCGGTCCGGAGGGCGACTCGCTGCGGTGGGCTCGGGGGTGGCGGCGCATGGTCCTGGCCGCCGGAATGCTCGTCTATCCGTGTGTGACGGCGGTCGGGACGGCGCAGTACGCGACGGGCGCGGGCGCCGTCGCCGGGTATGTGATGGTGGCCGGTTTCTGCTGCTGCTACGTGCTCGCCGCACTCTCCGCGGCCCAGCGCGCCTGGCGCCGCCTCGGGGCGCTGCTCGGCGTCATGACGGCACTGTTCGTCGCCGAGCTGCCCGTCGCCAGGGAGTACGCCTTCTTCCTCTGCGCCGTGGTCGTATCGTTCGCCGCCGCCTTCTTGAAGCGGCACGCGGTGCTGGTCGTGGCGGCCGGGGCGGTCGCCGCGCTCGTCGTGCCGTGGGCGGTGCGCCCGTGGCACAGCGGGCCCGGCTGGTTCGAGGCAATCGCCGTCGTCTTCACGGCCGTGACGGTGTACGGGTTCTCCGAGATCGCCGTAGCCAACCGCGCGCTGTTGGAGGCGCGCGCGGAGGTGGCCCGGCTGGCCTCGGAGGCCGAACGGGCCCGGATCGCACGCGATCTGCACGACCTGCTCGGCCATTCGCTCACGGTCATCACGGTCAAGAGCGCCCTGGCGCGCCGGCTGACCGCGAGCGGCTCCCCGCGTTCGCTCGACGAGATCACGGAGGTGGAGACCCTGTCCCGGCAAGCGCTCACCGACGTACGGGCCGCGGTGTCCGGCTACCGGGACGTGACCCTCGCCGGCGAGATCGCGCGCGGCCGGGAACTGCTGCGGGCGGCGGGCGTCCTGGCCGACCTGCCGACGGCCACCGACATGGTCGCCGGCGCGCACCAGGAGCTGTTCGGCTGGGTGGTGCGCGAGGGCCTGACCAACGTCGTGCGCCACGCGCGCGCCGCCCGGTGCACGGTCGCCCTGTCGGCGTCGCACGTGGAGATCCGCGACGACGGCGTGGGCGGCGCGGCCGTCGCCGGCAACGGCCTCGGCGGCCTCCGGGAGCGGGTCGCGGCGGTCGGCGGCAGCGTGGACGCCGGGCCGCTGGGACCGGACGGCGGCTGGCGGCTGCGCGTAACCCTCGACCCGACGGGCGGTATCCCGGCATGACGATCCGACTGCTGCTCGCCGATGACCAGGAGCTGATCCGCAGCGCGCTGTCCGCGCTCCTGGAGCTGGAGGAGGACTTCCAGGTCGTCTGCTCCGTGGGCCGGGGCGACGAGGTCGTCGCGGCGGCCCGCGAACACCGCCCCGATGTGGCCCTGCTCGACATCGAGATGCCGGGCCTGGACGGACTGGCCGCGGCGGCGGTGCTCGCCGCCCAGGCGCCGGACTGCCGCGTGGTGATCCTGACGACCTTCGGCCGCTCGGGCTATCTGCGGCGGGCGATGGAGGCCGGAGCCGTCGGCTTCGTCGTGAAGGACGCCCCGCCGGAGGCGCTCGCGGACGCGATCCGCCGGGTGATGAAGGGGGAACGCGTCGTGGATCCGGCGCTAGCCGCCGCGACGCTGGCGGCGGGCGAGTCCCCGCTCACCGCCCGGGAGCGCGATGTGCTGAACGTGGCGCGTTCCGGTGCCACGGTGGCCGAGATCGCCGCCAAGCTGTACCTGTCCGAGGGGACGGTCCGTAACTACCTCTCGGCGGCGATCGCCAAGACCTCGGCTCACAACCGGATGGAGGCGCTGCGCGTCGCGGACGAGCGCGGGTGGCTGTAGCGGGGCGAGCCCGGCCGGCGGCTTCGGCGGCTATGGCGGGGAGCGGGGGCCCCGCTCCCCGAGCCCAGTGCGGGGACGCCCCCGGTCCGCCGCTGGTTCACCGGCCCTTCTGCTGGGCCCCCAGTTCCTTGAACATCTTGATCATGTCGGCGGTCTCACCGGCCGGCGGGGCCTGCACGGCGGCCTTGGCGCCGTAGTCGGAGTAGTCCACGGTCATGTTGATCGCGCCCTGCGGCGTCTTCATCCGTACGTCCATCTTCACCGGGTAGTCGTCGCTGTTGACCCAGACGTCGTAGTCATAGCTCTCGATACCCGTCTTCTTCACGTTCGCGAGCAGCTTTTCGCGCTGCTCGGGCGTGAGGGCCGCGACGCTCTTGTTGGACTTGAGCGCGGCCTCGACCGGCAGCGAGCCCTTGTAGTGCTCGGCAGGCCCGCCGCCGACGTCGCCGGAACCCACATGCTCGATGTCCGGCGAGCGGAGCAGTATCGCCAGCTGCTGGGACGGGTCCTGGTTCATGTCCTCCAGCCCGGCGGTCATCTGCTTCACGGCCTGCACGCCGGCGCCGGACTCCTTCGCGGCGGCCATCAGATCGACCTTGGCCCACTTCTTGCCGCCGAGGTCCTCGGGCTTCCCCTCGACGTACATGACGTCGTCCACCCAGATCATGTGCGACGTGCCGGCCTGACCGGCCCCCGAGCCCCCCGCGCTGTCCGCCACGGTCACGTCCATGACCGTGGGGTTCCAGCCCATGACGCCTGAGACCTTCGCGTTGTTGCCGTTCTTGATCGCCGACGGCGTCGACATGGTCATCACGACCTTCGCGGACTTCGCCGCCGAGGACTTCTTGTACGCCGCCGTGATCGCTTGCGCCGGAGTGCGCTTGTCCGCGCCCTGCTGGGAACTCTGGTTCCCTTTGTCGGCCTTCTCGGCGCCGGCGGCCTTCTCGGCCTTGTCGCCCTTGTCCGAACCGCCCTGGCAGCCCGTCACACCCGCCAGTACCGCCACCGCCGCCAGCGACACCCCCGCGCGCGCCATCGTGCTCTTCCGCATGCCCCACCCTTTTTGTCTCTCAAAACCGTCTATGCCACGCACAGTAATGCATTGGTCTGACATTCCACGAGGTAATAACGGCGGCCCCCGGGGGCCTCCTCGCCGGGCGCATGCGGCCGCCCGGCAGCGGTGAGGCACCGACAGGACAGCCGTCAGGCGCCATGCGGCGTGCGCCATGCGGCGTGCTCAGAGGCTGATGCCGATGAGCGTGACGGTGGGGGCGGCCGTGCCGAGGAGGCTGAGTGTCCAGTAGCGGGTTGGACGGAGGCGGGTGCGGCGGGCGATGGGCCGGTTGACCGCCCACCAGAGGAAGCCGCAGAGGGCGACCGGGAGTCCGAAGGCGATGAGGACGACGCCGAAGCCGTCGTTCTCCTCCGGCGCCGGGTGCACCCAGGTCGCCGCGATGTAGTTGAGCAGGTAGATCGGAACGACGGCGGGCACGCCGAGCAGCAGGTTGACGCCGAGCGCTGTGTACCAGCGTCCGATCATCGGTCCAGGTCCCTTTCCTGCTGCTGTTCCGCCCTGACCAGCTCGAGCATGCCGATGGTGTCGTCGGCCGGCGGGGCCTGTACGGCGAGCTTGGTCCCGTAGTCGGAGAATTCCGCGGAGGTGGTGGTAACGCCCTTTCGCGACTTCGCCCACGTGTTTATCCTGACCGGGTATTCGGCGCTGTTGACCCACACGTCGAAGGCGTATTCCTGGATGCCCTTCGTTTTCAGGTTCGAGAGCAGCTGCTCGCGCTGCTCGGCCGTGAGGGCCGCGACGTTCTTGGCGGTACTGAGCACGCTTTCCACCGTGAACGAGCCCTTGTAGTGCTCGGTGCGCCCGCCGCCGACGTCCTCGGGCCCCGCGTCCTCGATGCTCGGCGCGTAGAGCAGCAGCGCCAGCTTCCGGGCCGGGTCGTCATTCATGCCCTCCAGCTCGGTGGCGGTCTGCTTCACGAACTGCGCGTCGCCGGATTCCTTCACCGCGGCCGGCACGTCGAATGTGACCCACCCCTTACCGGTGACCTTCTTGGCATTCCCCGTTTCCATATACATGACGTCGTCGATCCAGATCGTGCGTCTCTTCCGGGCCCCGCCGGACGGCCCTCCGGTCGAATCCTGCTCCGTGACCAGGTCCACGGCCGCCGGGTTCCAGCCCATGACGCCGGAGCTCTTCGCCTTCATGCTGACGCCGGTCGCCGCCGGCGCCGATACGGCCATCACGACTTTCGCGGACTTCGCCGCCGACGTCTTCTTGTACGCGGCCGTGATGACCTGCTCAGGGGTGCGCGCGCCCCCGGCGCTCCCCGAACCCCCGCTCCCCGAACTCCGGCTCTCCGCACCGGCCTTGTCCGAGCCTCCCGCGCAGCCCGCCGCCCCCGCCAGCACCGCCACCGCGGCCAGCGAGACCCCCACGTGCCGCATCGCCCTCTTCCGCATGCCCCACCCTTATGCGTCTCTCAGCTCCAGTTATGCCACGCAGAGTAAGGCATTGGTCTGACATCTCACGCGGCAGCGTAGGTTCGGTTCGGCAGGCTTCATGACGTCTCGTCACCCGGACGGCCGCCGCGACGCCGCGGGTGCGGTGGCCGTTGGGGTGATGCGGCAGGCGGCAGCGGCGGGGCGAATGGGGCGCGGTGCCGGGGTGGCCGAGGCTGGGGAGATGGCGACTGACCGTACAACTGACCGTAGAGCCGTGCCGAGACGCCGCTTCCTGACCGGTTGCGGAGCGGGGCTGTTCTCGCTGTCCGCCCTCCCTCAGGCGCGCGCCGCCGGCGGCCGCGGCGCTCCGCCTCCGGCGCCGGAACTGCCGGAACGCACCGTACGAGCCGGGGCCATGACCCTGGCCCTCACCTTCGACGACGGGCCCAGCCCGCTCTACACCCCGAGGGTGCTCGCCGTCCTCGCCCGTCACGACGTACGGGCGACGTTCTTCATGCTCGGCGCCAACGTCGCGAAGTACCCCGACACCGTGCGCCAGGTCGCCGACGCCGGGCATGTGCTCGCCAACCACAGCTGGTCGCACCCCAACCTCGAAACGCTGCGTCCCGCGCAGGTCCGCGACCAGATCCGGCGCACCCAGGACGTCATCGAGCGCACCGCGGGGCGGCGGCCCGTGCTCTTCCGCGCGCCCGGCGGCCACTTCGCCGCCGCCGCGATGGCCGAGTGCGCCGCGCTCGGGCTGCGCCCCATCTCCTGGTCGGTCGACCCGGAGGACTGGTCGAATCCGGGCAGCCGCCGCATCGCCGACCGGGTGCTGGCCGATGCCCGTACGGGCTCGATCGTCCTCAACCACGACGGCACCCTCAGCGGGCAGGACGTCCCCGAGCACGAGGGGCTGGCCGACCGCTCCCAGACCGTCGAGGCGCTCAAGGTCTATCTCCCCCGCCTCAAGGCCGCCGGATACCGCTTCACCACGCCCGACGCGCATCCGCTGCGGTGACGCCGCGGGCCGATTCCGCCGCCGGATGGAGAGCCGGTGGGGCCGTCGCGTCAACGACGGGCGCCGCCCGGAACCGGTCCGGAAGGCCCACGACGCCCCGCCCGCGACAGCTGTCCCGCGCCGGCGGCCGTCGTCCCGACGCGGCGCGCCGGGTCGGGGCTCAGGCCGACGCGTCCATCAGGGCGGTGACGTAGGCGTCCAGGCGCTCCTCCACGGCTCGCGTCGTCAGCTCCGTCCTCCCCGCCTCCCGCCATGGCCGCGACACCGCCCCCACCTCTTCCGAGGCGGCCAGTCCGCTCCGCACCAGCCAGTACAGCCGTTCGCCCGCGTCCGCTGCCAGTACCCCGCCGGCCTCCTCGTACGCCTCGGTGAACCGCAGCCCCCATTCGGGGCCGTGCAGCAGCGCGAGGGCGGTGGAGCAGTGCGCCACGTCGAGATCCGCCGGGCCCCAAGAGGCCGCCGCCCAGTCGACGACGCCGGTGATACGGGCATCCGCCGGGCGTGCGGGCGGGACGTCGAACAGCACGTTGCCGGGGTGGAAGTCCCGGTGCAGGAACCGCCCCTCGTAGGGCGGCGCGGGCCTGCGGATCACGTCGATCGCCGCGGCCCACGCCGACGCGTCGGCGCACTGGGGGATCACGACGGTGTCGGCCGTCGTCAACGCCACGTATTCGCGGGGCTGTTCAACGGGGCGCAGCGCGTGGATCGCCAGGAGTTGCCGGGCCAGCAGGGGGACGCGCGCCTCCACTCCCTCGTCGTCGATGACCGTACGGCCGGCCAGACGCGTCATGAGGAGCGAGGGGTACTCGCAGTGCGCGGCCGTCGGATCCACCGCGACCAGCCGAGGAGCCGGCACTCCGGTCCCGGCGCACTCGGTCAGGGCGCCGGCCTCCCGGTTCAGCCAGTCCTCGGCGTCCGCCACGTCCACGAACGTCCGCAGCACCAACTCGCGGGCGCCCCCGTCCGGCGTGCCGATGGTCAGTGCCCGCATCTCGGCGGTGATGCCGCCGTGCAGGGCCTCGGCCCCGACGATCCGCTCGCCGGCTGCCAGGTGACGGCCCACCCAGGCCAGCGTCGACGGCCGGACGGCCGCCGTCCCATCGTGATTGATCATCGTGCCACCTCATCATGCGGGCGGAGCGCGCTGCCACCGCCTGCGACAGCGGTCACGTCGCCGTTTCCAAAATCGGTGGAACAGTTGTGGCGGGAACGTGCAGACTGATCGCCTATGTCGACGACACTTCCTTCCGGCCCCCTGTGCACCCGCGATTCGCTCGCCGCAGATCTGCGGGGCCTCGGTCTTCTAGAGGGCGAGACCCTGCTCGTTCATTCCTCTCTCAGTTCGCTCGGGTGGGTCTGCGGAGGCCCCGGCACGGTGGTGCAGGCGCTGCTGGATGTGCTCGGGCCGGAGGGGACTCTCGTGGTGCCGACGCATTCCGGGGAGAATTCGGATCCGTCGTTGTGGAGCAATCCGCCGGTGCCCGAGGAGTGGTGGGCGTGGATTCGGGCGTCGATGCCGGCGTATGACGCGCGGACCACGCCCGCCTTCGGTATCGGCGTCATCCCGGAGACCGCCCGGAACTGGCCGGGGGCCGTGCGCAGTGCCCATCCGCAGACGTCTTTCGCCGCGATCGGGCCGCTGGGCTCCGCGATCGTGGACGGGCACGCGCTGGACTGCCGACTCGGGGAGCGGAGTCCGCTGGCGCGGCTGGAGGAGGCGGGGGCGCGGATTCTGCTGCTGGGGGCGGACTTCGAGTCGTGTACGGCGTTTCATCTCGCCGAGTGCCGCGCGGACCCGCCGGAGGTCGACAACTCCTTCGCCGTCATGACCCCGCAGGGCCGTCGCTGGCTGACCGTGCGGGACTCCGGGATCAGCGGGGAGCGTTTCGAGGAGCTGGGCGCGGACTTCGAGCGGGAGCGGCCGGTGGTGCGGGGCACGGTGGGCGCGGCCGGGGCCCGGCTGTTCCCGCTGGGCGACGCCGTCGCGTACGCCCGGACCTGGATCACGCGACACCGGCCGTACGTGTCCGAGTCCTGACCACGCCGTCCTGAATACGATGGCGCCATGGCACCGTTCCTCATCGAATGCCGGACCCGGCTGCCGGCGGACGAGGCGTGGCGGCGGCTCACCGACTGGAAGCGGCATGCCGCGTACGTACCGCTCACCCGGATCACCGTGACGACCCCGCCGCCCAGCGGTACGGGTACGCGGTTCACGGCCCGTACCCGCCTCGGTCCGCTCGCCGTCGACGACCTCATGGAGGTCGTCCGCTGGCAGCCGCCCTCCGCGGACGCGCCGGGGCGCTGCCGGCTGGAGAAGCGCGGGCGGGCGATCACCGGCTGGGCCGAGATCGAGGTGTACGGGGCCGGGGCCGGGGCTCGGGCGCGCTGGACCGAGGAGCTGCGGGTCCGCGGGATGCCGCGAGCGCTCGACGCGCCGACCGCGTGGGCCGGGCGGCTGGTCTTCGGGCGTGTGGTGCGGCGGCTGCTCGACGCGTGACGGCGGCGCCCGGAGCCGATCGCTCCGGGCGCCGCCTTCCGCGTGCGTCGTCTGTGTCCTCGCGGCTCAGCTCTCGCGCGGGCTCAGCTCGCCCATCGGGCCCCAGTCCTCGGCCGGGATCTCGCCGTTGATGATCTCCGGGGTGCTGGCGATCAGCTCCGGCATCCAGGCCATCGCGGTCTGGAAGTGCTCCGAGTTGACGTGCGTCTCGCCCGCGGCGCCGTCCTTGAACGCCTCCAGGAGAACGAACTGATTCGGGTTCTCCACGCTCCGCGACCACTCGAAGAAGACGTTGCCCGGCTCCGCGCGGGTGGCGCGGGTGAACTCCTCGACCCGCGGCAGCCACTGGTCCACGTACTCGGGGCGGACGGTGAACTTGACGTTGATGAGGATCATGGCACTGCTCCTTCGCTGCACGGCGGGCCGACCGCCGGGTCGGCTCGGGAGCCTCCAGCGTGCCGGGGACGGTACCGGGCCCGGAAGCGCGGACCGTGCCGATTCCGGCCCTGCCGGAAAACCGGCCGCTTTCGGGTGCCGCCGGACGGCTCTGCCGGGCCGTTCCCGAGGCCCGGCGGCCCGTTCTCGTCAGCCGAGCGCCGCGGCCCTCGTCCGCAGGCGGTCGTGGAGGCCGCCGTGCGGCTCCGCCGCCGGCAGCCACTCCTTGCGGAGCTTGGCGACGCAGGTGTAGTTGCTGTCGCAGACGTTCGCGAGCGGGGATTCGACGGCTTGCGTCACGAACTGGTAGGCGTCCAGTTCGCTCAGGCCGTAGTCCCGCGCGAGCCACTGGATCAGGTCCAGCTGGGAGATGCGGAAGGCGTCCTCCAGGGGGCGCGCGGAGCCCGTCGAGATGATGTGGGTGTCCGACTCCAGGCGCGGCCAGGGAGTCGAGACGCCCTTGAGCAGCTCCACGATCACGACGCTGTGCATCGCCGTCTCGACCGCGACCCCGCATGTCTCGCCCTCGCCCTGGCGGGCGTGGCCGTCGCCCAGGCTGAAGAGGGCGCCTTCGACGTTGACGCCGAGGTAGCAGGTGACACCGGCGCGCATCTCGGGCGTGTCCATGTTGCCGCCGTGGGCGTCCGGGACGAGCGCGGAGCGCACCTCCAGATTCGCGGGCGCCACGCCGACGGTGCCGTGCATCGGGTCCATCGGCAGGGTGAGTTCCAGCTCGCTGTCTCGGGCCGTGAAGCGGCACTGGCGACGCTCGCGGTCCAGCTGCCAGATCCAGACGGCTTCGGGGAGCGGCGGGTGCAGGGCGGCGGTGGCGTGGGTGGCGGTCAGGGCTCCGAAGAGCGGCACGGTGGTGGAGGCGGCCCAGTCCCGGCGGGGTTCGATGGAGACGAAGTGCACGGCCAGGGTGTCGCCGGGCTCCGCGCCCTCGACGTAGAAAGGGCCGGTCTGCGGGTTCACGAAGGGGAACTCGCAGACGGTGGAGACCAGGTCCTTCTCCGTCCGTACCCGGCCGCCGAAGCAGTCCTCGGTGAAGACGTCGAGGACGGTGCCGGGCGCGATGCGGGCCACCGGCGCGGCCCCGCCGAACGTCCAGGCGTAGTCCTGCTCGCCGGGCCGGACGGTGACGATTCGGGGGTCTGAAACGGGGTCGTTCATACGGGCTCCTGGTCGCGGTGTACGTCGCGGTGCGGCGGGACGGCGGAGAGGGGGCGGGGCGTGCGCCGCGGGATCGGCAGCCCGGTCGTCACTGGTCGCTCCCCTCTCCCCTGCCGCTCTTGATCTTCCTGTCCCCCGCCTCCAAGAGGGTAGGGAGGCGGTGGCGGTTGCGGAAGACTCCGTACTCGTCCAGGTCAGCGCGCACGTTCAGGCGGCGGCCGGGGACGGGGCCGGGTACGCGCCGCTCAGGAGGCGGCCCGCCTCGGGGACCACCGTCGGCAGGCCCAGTTCGGTGAGGACGCGGTGGACCGTGGCCGTCGCCGCCGACAGCACCGGCAGCCCCGACGCGTCTTCCACGTTCTGGATCGCGGACAGCGAGGGCATCTGCACACACGCGGAGAGCACGATCGCGTCGGCGCCGGCCAGGTTCAGGCGCCGCCAGTGCTCGCGCAGGGCGTCCGGGTCGAGGCGGGCGACCGCGAGGTTGTCGGGGACCTCCAGGCTCAGCGCGTCCACGACCTCGGTCCCGGCGTCTTCGAGGTAGCCGGTGACCATGGCGGTGAGGTCTTTCATGTACGGGGTGACGACGGCGACCCGCCGCGCGCCGAGCGCCTCGATGCCGCTCAGCAGCGCCCCGGCGCTGGAGACGACCGGGGCCTGTGACCCCTCCCCGCGGAGCGCGGCCTTGATCTCCGCCTCCGCCGTGCAGTGGTGGCCGGGGCCCTGCGCCATGATCGCCACCAGGCAGGCGGAGGCGACGACGTCGGGGCGGGCGTCGGCGAGTTCGAGGGCGGCGCGCTCCGTCTGGGCGTTCATGCCGCGCAGCTGCTCGGGGGTCACCCGCTGCATCCGGGTGCGGCTGCTGTGGAAGACGAAGTGGTCTTCCGGCTCCACGCTCTCGCGGGACCGCAGCATCCTCGGCAGCTCGGTCTCCATGGTGAGGTTGGAGCTGGGTACGATCATGCCTATGTGATGGGTCGTCATATTGCTTCCCTGTCCTGCCGTTTACGTGCTCACGGCGTCGTGTCGTACGCGTTCGGCGGAAGTCAGATGCTGCCGGTCAGGCCCTCCCAGTGGTCGGCCAGCGCCATCAGCTCCGCCAGCAGGGCTGTCCGCTCCCCGGGCCCGTACGGCTCCAGCAGCCGCTCGTCGAGCAGCCGGGCCCGTCGGTCGGCCTCCGCCAGCGCCTCCTCCCCCGCCTCCGTGAGAGACAGCAGCTTGCGGCGTCCGTCGTCCGGAGCCGTACGCCGCACCAGCAGCCCCCGCCCCTCCAGCCGCCGCGCCACATCCGCCATCGTCGACGTGTCCAGCGCCACCGCCGAGGCCATCGACGACTGGTCCCGGCCCGGCGCCGCCCCCACCGCCGTCAGCACCGCGAACTGCGGACCCGTCAGCGCCGGATCGACCAACCGCACCCACGCCGCCACATACGCCTGGTACAGGCGTCGGACCTGGTAGCCGGGGGCGGCCGAGAGAGCCGTGGGCGGCCCCTCCGCCACTGCCTCCGCCCCCGCCGGGGAGGCGTCAGCCATGGGAGGGCCCCGGCGCGCTCCCGGCCCGGCCGGCTACGTACGCGAG
The DNA here is from genome assembly GCF_040654795.1 of Streptomyces sp. NPDC050617. Classification (NCBI taxonomy): domain Bacteria; kingdom Bacillati; phylum Actinomycetota; class Actinomycetes; order Kitasatosporales; family Streptomycetaceae; genus Streptomyces; species Streptomyces sp. NPDC050617. Next base: position 117,061 of record NZ_JBFAIS010000021.1, read on the forward strand.
CGCTTCGCGCAGCAGTTTCAGCGCGGCGGGCGAGTTGTCCCAGAACACCATGTGGCCCGCGTCCGGCACCGGAATCAACCGGGCGTCGGGGTGAGTATCCGTCAACTCCCTTACGCCTTGCGCTGTGACCACGGTGCTCTGCTCGCCGTAGAGCAGCGCCACCGGGGACGGCACTCCGGGCCACCAGTCGAAGAAGTCCTCCGACTCGAAGCCGCGGTGGGTGGCCGCGACGGCCTGCTCGCCGCAGCTGGCGAGCCAGCGCGCCCGCAGCTCCTGTTCCCGGCGCGGCCACCGGGGCCACGAGCGGGCCACCTCGTCGGCGTCCGTGCCCCGCGCCGCCTGCTCCAACTGGCCCAGGAATACGGGCAGCGAGGTCGGGTACGGGTCGCGGCCGGTGCCGCTCAGTGGCGGATCGACGGCGACGACGCCGCCCACGGGCGCCGCGGCGCGTACCGCGGTGACTGCCGCGATCCGGGCCCCCATCGAGTGGCCGAGGAGCAGCGGGCGGTCCAGCGCGAGGCCCGAGATGACGGCTTCGGCGTCGCGCGCGTACGTCGTGATGTCGTAGGCGTCGCCGTCGCCGCCGTCGGAGAGGCCGCGGCCGCGTACGTCGAGGACCACGGGCCGTACCAGGTCGGTCAGTTCGCGGGCGACGAAGTCCATGGTGATCGCGGGGCTGGTGATGCCGGGCAGTACGAGCAGCGGTACGCCGTCGCCGCCGTAGTCGAGTACGTGCAGGCGCAGCGCGCCGGAACGGACCCAGCGGCTCGTGGCCGGGGCGTCGGCGAGATCGGCGAGCGCGGGCTGTCCGAGGGACCGTGGCGACACGGGGTCTCCTCCAGGTGATGGCGGGTCAGGTCGTTGGTTGATGGGGCGTCAGGACGGGATGTGAGCGGCTGTCAGGCGTCCGGCAGGCGCCTCAGGTAGTCGAGCGCTTCGGACAGGCCGATGACGTCTCCGTATTTGGCGTCGATGTCGAACAGCGCCGCCTCGTGCGGTCCTTGGGCCCGGTCGCCCGCGCACTCGCGCGGCACCAGCACCGGGAAGCCGCTCTGCACAGCGTCGACGGCGCTCGCCCGCAGGCAGCCGCTGGTGGTGGCCCCGCACAGCAGGACCGTGTCGCAGCCGGCCGCCACGAGGTTCGCGGCGAGCGAAGTGCCGAAGAACGCGGAGGCGCCCTTCTTGACCACCACGACGTCCTCGGGCTCGCGCGGCAGCCGGGGGTCGATGGCCACCGCCTCGCTGCCCTCGGTCAGTACGCGCAGGCCGGGGGCTTTGTCGAGCCAGGTGACGGAGTGGCCCTCGGCCTCGGCCGGGGTGTAGGCGATCACGGTGTAGAGCACCGGCGCCCCGGCCGCGCGGGCGGCCCGTACGAGCGTCGCGGTCGACTCCACCACGTCGGTGAGGTCGGCTCCGCACGCGAAGCGGTCCTCGGTGAACCCGCGGGTGAGGTCCACGACGACGAGGGCGGGGCGGCTGCCGCGCCGTACGGCCGCGCCGAAGCCCGCGCGCTCGTACGTACGGTCGGTCTCCGGTCCGTACCGGCCGCCGCTCATCGGGCGCTCCGGGCCGCGTGGCAGCAGTGCTTCTCGCGGGTCAGGACGCGGCCGAGGAGCCAGCCTTCGAAGAGGCCGAAGGCGAAGGCGGCGGCGGGCGGCCCGTACTTGGCGAGCGCGGGGCCGACGATCATCGAGACGCCGTTCAGCTCGCCCTGCCCGGCGAAGGCGGGCTGCCGCGGAAGCGCGGCTCCGGCGGACCCGGCGGTCTCAGCGGATTCAACGGCTCCGGCGGTCCCCACGGCGGCGGGAGCCGCCGGGGCCGGGGCCGCCGCGCCGCCCGCCGCGCGGTCCTGGTCGAGCAGGGTCCCGAGGTTCTGGGCGAACTGTTCGAGGATCTTGCCCGAGACCGTGGCCACCGCGCCCTTCCCGAACTGGGCGATCTTGCCGCGGATGACCAGGTCCGTGGTCAGCTCCAGCCGCGCGCCCTCGGGGGCCTCGGTGACGGCGAGCGCGACGAGCGCCTCCGCGTCGCCGCTGCCGTGCGTGTCGGCGCCGCGGGCCTGGACGCGCAGCCGGCGCGCTTCGGCGTCGCTCTCCAGGAAGCGGACGGTGCCCGCGTACGCGGCCGTGATCGGGCCGACCTTCACTCGCACCTTGCCCTGCCAGGCGTCGCCGTCGCGGCCGTCCAGGGCGGCGCCCGGCATACAGGAGGCGACCCGTTCGACGTCGTTGACGAGGGCGAACACCTCGTCCGGCGCCGCCTTCACCGGCACCGTGTGGTTCAGCTGCATGGAATCTCCTTCCGCCGCCCGGCGGCGGCACGGTTGCGCGGGGTGCGCGGGAGGGCGGTCAGGCGTCCTGCGCGGGGGCGGCAGCGGCGGCCCGGCGGCGGGCGGCGCAGTCGTCGATGGCCTCGACGATGGTCTGGTAGCCGGTGCAGCGGCACAGGTTGGCGGCGACGACCTCGCGGATCTCCTCCTTGGTCGCGTCGGGCCGCTCCGCGAGGAACCCCTCGGCGAGCATCAGGAACCCCGGCGTGCAGAACCCGCACTGGAGCCCGTGGTGGGCGCTGAACGCCTGTTGCAGGTCGCTCAGTTCGCGTCCGTCGGACAGCGACTCCACGGTGCGGATCCGCGCGCCCTCGGCCTGGGCGGCGAACATCAGGCAGGACCGTACGGGCGCGTCGTCGAGCAGCACCGTGCAGGCGCCGCAGATGCCGTGTTCGCAGCCGACGTGGGTGCCGGTGATCCGCAGGTCGTGGCGGAGCGCGTCGGCGAGGGTGCGCCGGGGCTCGGTGAGGATCTCGTACTGCTCGCCGTTGACGTGCAGGCTGATGAGCTGCTGGTGGTGCGGGTGGTGGGTGGTGTCGCTCATCGGGCGCGCTCCAGGCGGGTGTGTTCCGGTCGGGTCCATTCCGCCGCGGTCCGCTCCAGGGCGCGGGCGACCGTCTCGGGGGTGACGGGTGTGGAGTCGAGTTCGACGCCGGTGGGCAGCAGGGCGTCGTTGACGGCGTTGAGTACGGCCGCGGGCGCGCCGATGGTGCCGCCCTCGCCAGCGCCCTTGGCCCCCGTCTCGGTGAAGGCGCAGGGGGTCTCCAGGTGCGCGACCGTGATGTACGGGATCTCGTGGGCGGTGGGGACCTTGTAGTCCATGAAGCTGGTGGCGGAGGGTTCGCCCTGGTCGTCGTAGGTGATCTGCTCGAAGAGCGCGCCCGCGATGCCCTGGGCGATGCCGCCGCGCGCCTGGCCCTCGACGACCTTCGGGTTGATGGCGACGCCGCAGTCCTCGACGCAGGCGTAGCGCAGGATCTCCACCTGGCCGGTGCCCTCGTGGAGTTCGACGACGACGCCGTGGGCGGCGTTGGAGAAGGTGCCGTCGTTGAAGACGTCGAAGGCGGCGGTGGCGCTCAGGCCGGGCTCCAGGTCCTTGGGGAGCAGGTGCGCCTTGAGGTAGGCGATGTCGGCGAGCTGCTCGAAGGTGAGCTCCTCGCCGTGGTCTCCGCGCCGCCGTACGAGCCCCCGGCCCAGCTCCGTCTCCTCCGGGGGCACGCCCCAGCGCGAGGCGGCGATGTGCCGGAGCTTGTCCCCCAGCTTGGCGGCGGCGAGGCGGACGGCGCTGCCGCCGACGGCGATGGAGCGGCTGGCGAAGGTGCCCCAGCCGTAGCTGACGCGGTCGGTGTCGCCCTGGTGGATACGGACCTTGGCGAGGTCGAGGCCGAGCTGGTCGGCGGCGATCTGGGCCATGGTGGTCTCGTGGCTCTGGCCGTGGCTCATGGTGCCGGTGGTGACGACCAGGGCCCCGCTGGTGTCCATCCGGGCCTCGGCGATGTCGTAGCCGGGCACGACCTCCATCTTGCGCTGGGCGAACGCGGTGGAGCCGTAGCCGGTGCGCTCGCTGAAGCAGGAGTAGCCGATGCCGAGGTGGCGGCCCTCGGCGGCCGCGGCCTCGCGCCGCTCGTACCAGCCCTCGTCGCGCAGCGTCTTCTCGCACAGGTCCAGCGCCTCGCGGTACGAGCCGGGGTCGTACGTGATGTTGTTGACGCCGGTGTAGGGGAACTCGGTGATGAGGTTGCGGCGGCGCAGCTCGACGGCGTCGATGCCCAGCTCGCGGGCGGCCCGCTCGAAGAGCCGCTCCATGACCATCACGTACTGGGGGCGGCTCACGCCCCGGTAGGGGGCGGAGGGGGCCTTGTTGGTGGTGATGGCGCGGGCCCGGACCCGGTAGGCGGGCACCTTGTAGACGCCGGGCATCTCGGCGGAGGCCATCAGGGGCTCGATGCCGGCGGTGAAGGGGTAGCAGGAGTAGGCGCCCATGTCGCAGACGATGCGGGCGTCGAGGCCGAGGATGCGCCCGTCGGCGTCGAAGGCGGCGCGGGCCTCGTAGTGCTGTTCGCGGGCGAGGAAGGAGGCGGTCAGCGCGTCCTTGCGGTCCTCGGTCCATTTGACGGGGCGGTTCAGGCGCAGGGCCGCCGCGGCGGTGGCGATCTCCTCGCGGCCGACGACGCACTTCTGGCCGAAGCCGCCGCCCATGTCGGGGACGACGACGCGCACGGACCGCTCGTCCAGGCGCAGGCAGCGGGCCGCCACGGTCCGTACCTGGTGCGGGGTCTGACTGGACGTCTGGAGCAGCAGCTGCTCCTCGCGGTCGTCCCAGCTCGCGACGGCTCCGCGGGTCTCCAGGGGCAGGGCGTTCTGGCGGCCGGTGCGGGCCTCGACGGCGACGACGCAGGGCGCGCCGTCGAAGACCGCGTCGATGCCCTCGGTCGCGAACATGGAGACGTCGACCAGGGTGTTGGCCGGCGCCTCGTCGTGCACGAGGGGCGCGCCGGGTGCGAGGGCGTCGGCCTCGCGGATGACGGGCGGGCGGGCGTCGTACGTGACCTTGGCGGCCTCCAGGCCGTCCTCGGCCGCGTACGGGTCGCGGGCCACGACGACGGCCAGCGGCTCGCCCGCGTAGCGGACCCGGTCGCGGGCGAGTACGGGCATGTCGGTGGGGACGTACTCGGAGCGGGGGCGGTCCAGGCCGGCGGTGATGTCGTCGAGGTCCAGGTCGTCGGCGGTGAACGCGGCCACGACGCCGGGCACTCGGCGTACGGCGTCGAGGTCGACGGCCACGACCGTGGCGTGGGCCATGGTGCTGCGGACGAACTGGGCGTGCAGCATGCCGGGCAGGTGGATGTCGTCGGTGAACCGGCCGCGGCCGGTGAGCAGTCGGGGGTCCTCGCGGCGTCCCACGGACGCGCCGATCCAGGCGCCGTCCCGGGCGGAGGCGCGGGCTTCGGAGGTGCGGGCTTCGGGGGTTGGGGTTTCGGCGTTCATCGGGCCATCGCCTCCTCGCAGGCGCGGGCGACCAGGGTGCGGGTCAGGGCCTTGCGGTAGTGGGCGCTGCCGTTCGCGTCGTCGGGCGGGTCGATGGCGGCGGCCGCCGCCTCGGCGCAGCGGGCGAACGCTTCGGGGCCGGGCGGCCCGCCGCTCAGCGCCTCCTCGGCCTCGGGTACGCGGACGGGCAGCGCGTCCACGCCGCCCAGGGCGACGCGGCCGCCGCGGAGGGCGCCGTCGTCCGCGACGTCGAGGGCCACGGCGGCGGAGACGGTGGCGAAGTCGCCCTGGCGTTCGGCGAATTCGGTGAGGGCGGCGTGCGGAGCGGGGCGGGGGAAGGTGATCTCGGTGAGCATCTCGTGGGGTTCGAGGGCGGTGGTGTAGTAGCCGTGGAAGAAGTCCTGGGCGGCGATGCGGCGTTCGCCGTCGGGTCCGCGGGCGGTGAGTTCGGCGTCGAGGAGGGTGGCGAGCAGGCACCATTCGGCGGTGGCGTCGGCGTGGGCGAGGCTGCCGCCGACGGTGCCGCGGGTGCGGATGGGCAGGTGGCCGATCCAGCGCATGGCGTCGCGGATGACGGCGTGGCCGGGGCCGAGGCGTTCGCGGGGCGCGGTGTGCACGGCGTGATGGGTGGTCAGCGCGCCGATGCGCAGGGCCCCGTCGGGGTCGGTGCGCAGGTGGCCGAGGCCGTCGATGCCGCCGATGTCGATGAGGTGCCGCGGCCTGGCCAGCCGGAAGTTCATCATCGCGACCAGGCTCTGGCCGCCGGCGATGAGCTTCGCCTCGTCACCGAGCTCGGCGAGCAGGCGGGTGGCGCCGTCGACGTCGCGCGCGCGGTGGTAGGTGAACGCGGCAGGCTTCATGGTCCTCCTCTTCATGCTGGTGGGGCGGTCGGCGTCGGGCCGGGTGCGCTGGGGGGTGTGCGGGGCGTCGTACGGGCTCAGGGGGGAGTGTGGCCCGTACGACGCCCCTGTCCAGGGGGCCGGGCCGGGGTGACGCGGCTCAGCGCGCGAACGGGTAGGAGAACGCGCCCAGATCGGGGGTGGCGATCGGGGAACCGCTCCACAGCCAGTCGTAGGACACGTCCGACTCGCCGTCGAAGCTGCGGAGTTTCGCGTCCCGCTCTTCCTGAAGCGGGCCGTCCGGGAAGTGGTAGAAGGTCTTGTTGCGCAGCGAGGCGTCCTGCACCATTCCGGCGTGGGTGGCGCGCCGGTTCACGTAGCGGCGCAGCGCGCCCTCGATGCCGCCGGCGGTGACGGCGCCGAGCTCCTCGGCGAGTACGGCGGCGTCCTCCATGGCCTGGGACGCGCCTTGGGCCTGGTAGGGCAGCATGGCGTGGCAGGCGTCGCCGAGGAGGGCGACGTTGCCGTCCATCCAGACGGGGTCACGGCGGCGGTGGTAGAGGGCGAAGCAGGAGACGTCGTCCTTGGCCTTGGAGAGCATCGCGGGCACCCGGTCGTCCCAGCCGGGGAACGCTCCGGCCAGTTCGCCGGGGCCGGCGGGGGCGGTCCAGCGTTCGGCGACGTCGTCGGTGCAGGGCACGCAGGCGACGATGTTCAGATACTGGCCGCCGCGGATCATATAGTGGACGAGGTGCCGGTCGGGCCCGTACCAGATGGTGCTCTGGTAGCGGTCGACCAGCCAGCGGGTGGCGGGGTCGGCCGCGATCAGGTCGCCGGGGATCAGCGCGCGGTAGGCCATTTCGCCGGAGAAGACGAGGGTGTCCTCGGCGCCCATCAGGTCGCGGACGCGGGAGCGGATGCCGTCGGCGCCGATGAGGGCGTCCGCGGCGTAGCGGGCGCCGTCCGCGGTGACGGCGGTGGGGCGGGCGGGGTCGGCGCGGTCGAGGCCGACGACCTTGCTGTCGGTGAGCAGCCGGACCGCGGGGCCGGGGCCGTCGGGGTCGGTGCAGGCGTCCATGATGACGCGGTGCAGGTCGGCGCGGTGGTAGTGCCAGTACGGGGCGTTGTAGGTGTCCTTGCAGTAGTCGCCGAGCGAGGTGAGGGCGACGATCTTGCCGTCCTTCCAGCGCCGGCGGACCTGGTCCTGGGGTTCGGTGTGGATGGCTTCGAGCTGGGCGCGCAGCCCGAGGGAGAGCAGCACCCGGCTGGCGTTGGGGGCGGTCTGGATGCCCGCGCCGACCTCGCCGAGCCGGTCGGCCTGTTCGAGCACGGTGACGCGGATGCCGCGGTGGCGCAGGGCGAGGGCGGCGGTGAGGCCGCCGAGTCCGCCGCCGACGACGGTGACTTCGTACGACTGGCTGGGCGCCAAGTCTCCTCCAGGGCGAGGGCGGGCTCGCGGTGCGCGGCGGGGGGGCCGGGCGAGCCGGTGCGGGCAGGTGCGAGGGCGGGCCGGGGGCCGGCGGGGGGCTGCGGCCGGGTCAGCGGTCGGCGAGTACGCCGTCGGTCACGGTCTCGGCGCCGTCGACGGAGACGGTGCAGCCGCGCATCGCGATGTCCAGGTGCGCGTAGGACTCCCGAGCGAGGACGGGGTGCGGTCCGGTGGACCACAGGAAGTTGCCGGCGAAGGCGCGGGCGTCCATGCCCATCAGGTCGCCCTTTCCGTAGAGGGCGGTGGCGAACCAGTCGGCGCTGTGCATCAGGCCCCAGCCCATGTGGGAGAGGCTCCGCGCCCACTGGTCGTCGGCGTCCTCGAAGAAGGTGGTGAGGAGCGCCGCCTCCGCGCCGCCGGTGACGGCGTCGATGTGGCCGTCGCGGATTTCGAGGGTGACGGGTTCGCGCACGTACTCCTTGAAGGGGAGCAGGATGTCGCCCGCGGCCAGCACGATCCGCCCGTTGGAGATCTCCGGCCAGCACAGCACCATCGTGCTCGGCCAGTGGTCCCAGCGGCCGGGGTCGTCGGCGTAGCCGCACTGGAACTCGGGGTGGGAGCCCTCCAGCCGGACGCTCAGATCGGTGCCCGCGCGGGAGGTGACCCGCATCTCCGTGGATCGTTTCAGCAGGTCGGCGGCCTCCAGGCAGCGGTCCTTGTCGCCGTCCCGCGGAAGGTTGCGCATCAGCACGTCGGGGGCGTCGCAGACGAAGATGATGCGGGTGCCGGCCTTCAGGATCTGCTGCTGTACGGGCGCGTGGATGAACCCTTCCTGGGTGAGGTCGACCACGAGGTCCGCGGATTTCAGCAGGTCCTGGGCGGCGGTGTCATTGAGTACGGAGGTGAGGCCGGGGCCGGCGCCGGTGTGGGTGCTGGGGGTGGGTGCGGGGCTGCCGCCGGGGACGGTCGCGGAGATGACGTGGGCTCCGCAAGCCTTCGCGGCGCCGAAGGCCGCCGCGACGTAGTCGCCGCGGCTCGCCGGCTCGGAGAGGACGACCACGTGTTCGCCTGGGCGTACCCGGCACATCGTCAGTTCACGGGTGAAGGCGTCCAGCAGGTCGACGGATGAGAAGTCGAACACGGTTTGTCCTCCAGGAGTCGTCTCGGAGTACGGGGTTCCGGGCAGCGGCGCGAAGGTGCCCGAGGGCAGCCCGAACAGCCCGCCGCGTGCCGCCTGAGCAGCGGAAACGCGGGTGGGGTTGGCGTCCCGACAGAGATAATCCGAACACGTACTAACCCGTCGGGGCAAGGGTCTCGGCGGTCTTCGGCGTCGCTTGCGCACCGTCCGCCTCCCTCGTCGGACTCCGTCCCGGCGGCCGTGCGAGCGCCGTCTTCCCTGTTCAGGCGGTGGGCGGAGGGGTGGGCCGGGCGGCGGCCCGGGAGGCGGCCGAAGCGGAGTGAAATTTCCGGTCGCGTCCGGCCGTTGGAGTGCCGGGCCGGCCGCCGCCGCTCCCGGAGGGTTGACGGCCACGCCGCCGGGCACACTGGAACGGTCCTCGGGACGGACCTCGGCGTGGGGCGGGTGATCCGCGTGTTCGACAGACTCCGCAAGCGAATCGAGGCGGCCTGGACGCTGCCCGGTACCGTGCGCCCGGTCGGCAGGCAGCGCAATCTCTTCGAAGCGGCGGCGACGTATGTGGCCGCGTGCGCCGAGAACGACGAGCAGCGGAGCTCGGAGGCGGCGCGCTGGGTGGCGCCGGAGGCGCTCGCCTTCGGGGTGAACGAGCTCGCCTGCCGCGCGGTCATCGCGCTGGCGCGCGAGCGCGACGAGTCGCCGCACACGGTGGCCCGTTCGCTGCTGGGGCTGCCCGCCGCCTGACGCCCCCTCACGACCGCCGCACCGGACCGAGAATGCGTCAAGGCGGTGGAGACGCCGCGGCCGGGCCCCCTCCCCCTGTCGCCCCGTACCGCGTCGGCACGGTGCACAGGCCGGTCCCGTCACCCGGACCACGGCCATGGCCGATGACGTCCGTGCCGAATACACTCTCTTACGCGGCGTCAGTCTCAGTACATCGCGGGGGAGTTGCCGATGGATTCCGGGGGCCGGGTCGGACGGGTGAAGCGGGCCGGGTCCGTTCCGGCGCTCGTGGTGACGTGGCTGTGGTGCTGCGTTCCCACCGTCCTCGCCTACGCCTCGGCGCGCCCGCGGGCGATGCCGTCCGACTGGCCCGCGATCACGGCCGCCGACTGGATCGTCGCGCTCCTGGTCGCGTACGGCCTGGTGTACGGGCTGCTGCGGCTGCTGGACGCGGGCCGGGACCGGACCTGGCCCGCCTTTCGCGGCGCGGTGGCGGCCGGGGCCGCCGCTCTCGTGGCGGTCAACGCGCTCGCCGGGTTCGTCGCGGCCGGGGCGGGCCCGAGCCCCGGCGAGGCCGCCGCGACGACGTCGGGGATGCTCGTCTCCCTGCTCTCACCGGGGTTGCCGTGCCTGGTGCTGCGGCTGAGGCGGTATCCGCCGCGGGCGTTCTCCCGGCGGCGGTACGAGAGCGCGCCCGGCCGTGCGGGGCGCGCCCCGCACGCGGCGCTGCCGCCGCCCCCGCGCCATGGCGCTCCCCCGCTGCCGGGGCAGGTGTGGGAGGCGTACTTTCCGTTCGAGGACCGGCCGGGCGGCAAGCGCCGGCCGTGTCTGATCGTCGCCGCCGGCCCGCGGGGGCTGCGGGCGCTCAAGATCACCAGCCAGGACAAGAGCCGTCTGCCGGGGTACTACGCCGAGATCTCGAGCGCCCGCTGGCGGGTGATGAACGGGCCGGGCAAGCGGAGCTGGGTCGAGTACGGGAATCCGCGCACCGTCCCCTACGCGGACGTCCACCGGCCGCTCGGCCTGTGCGAACCGCAGCCCCTGTGGAACGCCGTGGCCCGCCGCTACGGCCTGCCGCCCGCGCCCCGGGCGCAGCGCGCCGGGGGCCGCCGGACCCACGGCGCCCGCAGCGGCTAGGCCCGAAGAACCGGGGCCCGTCAGCGGCCCAGCTCCTTGCGGGAGACCCGCTTGAGCCGGCGCCGCTGCGAGGGGTCCAGGAGCAGATACGCCCCGACCGGCACCCCGACCATCACCAGCACCGCCGCCCAGAAGGGCAGCAGCCACAGCAGGATCACTCCGACGGCCACACCGCCGACGGCGACCTTCGCCCTGTTGGTCATCTTTTCCGCCTCCTCCTGCGGCGCGTGCCGCTTTGTCTCTCTGCAACGTCCGCCGGGTGCGTCCGGTTCCTCACTCCGCCCGCAGCGGCGCTCCGACCTCGTGCATGTGGCGCAGCGCCTGCCCGTAGGAGTCGATGAGTCCAGTCTCCGTGTACGGGAGCCCCACCGCACGGCAGTGGTGGCGGACCAGGGGCTGGGCGAGCCGCAGGTGGGGGCGGGGCAGGTTCGGGAAGAGGTGGTGCTCGATCTGGTAGTTCAGGCCGCCCAGGAACCAGTCGGTGAGCAGCGCGCCGCGCACATTGCGCGAGGTGACGACCTGGCGGCGCAGGTGGCCCCAGCGCTCCCCGTCCGGGTCGGGCATCTCCATGCCCTTGTGGTTGGGCGCGAAGGCCAGCCCGAGGTGGAGCCCGAAGAACGCGTGGTGCGCGAAGGCGAAGGCCGCGGCCATCGCGGGCGTCATGCAGGACAGGAGCAGCGTGCAGTAGCCGATGTAGTGCAGGGCCAGCATCGCGCCCTCGACGGCCCGCTCGCGGGGCCGCTGCCGCCGCAGGTCCTGGATGCTGGAGACCTTCAGCGCGATGCCTTCGAGCAGCAGCATCGGGATGAACAGCCGGGCCTGGTTGCGGGTGAGCCAGCGCGCGAACCCCGCGCGCTCGGCCGCCTGCCGCTGGGTCCACACGAGCGCGCCGACGCCGACGTCGGGGTCCTTGTCGACATGGTTGGGGTTGGCGTGGTGGCGGTTGTGCTTGTCGGTCCACCAGCCGACGCTCATGCCGAGGAGCAGATTGCCGTGGACGAGCCCGATGGCGCGGTTGCCACGGCGGGTGGCGGCTATCTGGGAGTGCCCGCTGTCGTGTCCGACGAAGGCGGTACGGGCCCAGAAGACGGCGGCGGGCGGCGCGAGCAGCAGCGTCCACCAGGAGCCGTCGAGCAGGACGATCGCGGCGCCGATCGCGGCCAGGGCGAGCAGGTTGACGGTGATGCCCGCCGCGTACCAGCCCCTGCGCCGTTCGAGGAGCCCCTGTTCCCGCACCTGGCGCAGGAGCGGGGCGAAGTCGCTGCCCGCTGATGGTTCGGCGAGGACGGCGCTGGTCTGGGGCATGAGGTCTCCGGGGCTCGTTACGGCTGACCTCATGAACGTATGGTCCGGGGCCCGGCCGAACCATGGCGTCACCACCCGGCCCCTACGGGGGGCAACCCCCCTCTCCGGGCAGGGGGGTTGGCACCACCATGGGAACGGCCTCGCACGGAGTGACGCAGGCCACATGGGAATCGCTGGGATCGCGGCGGCGGGCGGGGTACCATTCGCGGCCTCCACTTCAAGTAGTCAAATTTGAGGAACGCGTCGACGCCGTGACAGCTCCCTCTGCTCGACCCCATCGCTCCGCCCCCTCCGAACCACCCGCGCCGTCCACATCCCCCATGCCGTCCGATTCGCCAGCGCCGTCCGCTTCGCCCGTGCCGACGCCCGCCGAGATCGCCCGGCTCGCCCGCTGCTCGGCCGTCTTCCTCCCCGGCGACCCGGCGCGCACCGGGCGCGTCGCGTTCTGGCGGCCCGGCGAGGAGCCGCCCGCGGCCCCCGGCTCCGTCGAGGAACTGACCGTGGTGACGCCCCGCGGCACGGAGATCGCGACCGCGTCCGTACGGGCCCTGCTGCTGCCCGTACGCGACGCGCTGCCCGCCCTCACCCGCGCCCGTACGGCCAAGGCCGACGAGGCCGCCGCCTTCTGGGGCGCGGCGGCGGTGCTGGCGCTCCAACTCGCCGCGCGGGGGCTGCTGTTGCCGGGCCTGTCGGCCACCGATCATGACGCGTGGCGGGTGGGGCCGCTGGCTCCGGAGGACCTCCGGCGGATCCGTGAGCTGGCCGCCGCGATGCCGCCCGCCGCGCACGCCGTACCGCTCCCGGAGTCCGACCCGCCGCTGCTGCCCGAGCCCGAGCGGCTGGTGCGCGCGTTTCTCGACGCGGTCGCCGACGGGCTGCCCCGCTCCCCCGCCGCCGCCCTGGCGGCGGGCGGCCCCGCGTTCGCCGCCGTCGAGCCGCGGCGCCTGCCTGAACAGCGCGCCTGGGCCGCGGACATCGCCGCCGGGCACGACGAGGGGGTGCGCCTGTCGCTGCGCGTCGAGGCGCACGAGGTGCGCGGAGAGGACGCCGGTGAAGAGGACGCGGCGGCCCGGCTGAGCCTGCGGGCCGTTCTCCAATTGCACAGCCTCACCGACCCGGCCCTCGTCGCGGACGCCGTCGAGGTGTGGTCCGGCGCGGGGGACGCGGCGGCGTTCGGCCCGCGCGCCCGGATGGACGCGCTCCTCGCGCTGCGCCGCGCCGCCCGCGCCTGGCCCGCGCTGAACCCGCTGCTCTCCGCGGCCGTCCCCGACGCGCTCGACCTGGCCGACGACGAGGTGGCCGAACTGCTCGGGGCCGCCTCCCGGTCGCTGGGCGCGGCCGGGGTCCAGGTCCACTGGCCCAAGGAGCTGGTGCGGGGCCTCGGCACGCAGGCCGTCATCGGCCCGCCCGACGGCCCCGGCCAGTCCGACGATCCCGAGCGGTCCGGCGATCCCGGGCGGCGGTCCGGAGACGGAGCCGACCGCGCCGAGTCCGGCATGCCGTCCGTGCTCTCGGCCGACGCGTTGATGACCTTCAGCTGGCGATTCACCGTAGGCGGCCAGGAGTTGACGCGGCGTGAGCTGGACGCGCTGGCCGAGGCGAGCCGCCCCGCCGTCCGGCTGCGCGATCAGTGGGTGCTCATCGACCCGGAGGAGCTGCGCCGGGCACGGGAGCGCCCGGACTGCAAGCTCGCGCCCGTCGAGGCGCTCGGCGCGGCCCTCACCGGGCGGGCCGAGGCCGACGGCGACACCGTGGAGGTGCGGGCCACCGGCTGGCTCGCCGCGCTGCGCGACCGGCTCGCCGACCCCGACGCGGCGGCGCGGGAACCGGTCCGGCGGCCCGCCGCCCTCGCCGCGACGCTGCGCGACTACCAGCTGCGCGGCCTCGGCTGGCTCAGCCGGATGACGGAGCTGGGCCTCGGCGGCTGCCTGGCCGACGACATGGGGCTCGGCAAGACGATCACGCTGATCGCGCTGCACCTGCACCGGCAGGAGACCCCGGTGTCGGCGGGCCCGACCCTCGTCGTCTGCCCCACGTCGCTGCTCGGCAACTGGCAGCGCGAGATCGAGAAGTTCGCGCCGGGCGTCGCGGTGCGCCGCTTCCACGGCGGCTCGCGCAGCCTGGAGGACCTGGCCGCCGGGGAGTTCGTGCTCACCACGTACGGCACCATGCGGCTGGACGCCGGGACTCTGGCCGGCGGGGACTGGGGCATGGTCGTCGCCGACGAGGCGCAGCACGTGAAGAACCCGTACTCGGCGACCGCGCGGCAACTGCGCGCCATCGGCGCCAGGGCGCGGGTCGCCCTGACCGGCACCCCCGTCGAGAACAACCTGTCCGAGCTGTGGGCGATCCTCGACTGGACGACGCCGGGGCTGCTCGGTCCGCTCGCCCGGTTCCGTACCCGCTACGCGCAGGCCGTCGAGAGCGGCGCGGACCCCGCCGCCGCGCAGCGGCTGGCCCGGCTCGTCGGGCCGTTCCTGCTGCGCCGCCGCAAGTCCGATCCGGGCATCGCCCCGGAGCTGCCGCCCAAGACCGAGACGGACCGGGCGGTCGCGCTCACCAAGGAGCAGGCCGGGCTGTACGAGGCCGTGGTGCGCGAGATGATGGCGGAGGTGGCCGCGGCGGACGGGATGCGGCGGCGGGGTCTGATCGTGAAGCTGCTGACCGGTCTCAAGCAGGTGTGCAACCACCCCGCCCAGTACCTCAAGGAGGGCGCCGGGACGCGGATCCAGGGCCGTTCGGGCAAGGTGGAGCTGCTCGACGAGCTGCTGGACACGATGCTCGCGGAGGGCGCGAGCGTGCTCGTCTTCACGCAGTACGTGCGGATGGCGCGGCTGCTGGAGGAGCATCTGGCGGCGCGCGGGGCGCCGGCGCAGTTCCTGCACGGCGGTACGTCCGTGGCCCGGCGCGAGGAGATGGTGCGCCGGTTCCAGGACGGCGAGGTGCCGGTGTTCCTGCTGTCGCTGAAGGCCGCGGGCACGGGGCTGAACCTGACGCGCGCCGGGCACGTCGTGCACTTCGACCGCTGGTGGAACCCGGCCGTCGAGGCGCAGGCCACCGACCGCGCGTACCGCATCGGCCAGACCCAGCCGGTACAGGTGCACCGGCTGATCGCCGAGGGCACGATCGAGGACCGGATCGCCGACATGCTGGCGCGCAAGCAGGCGCTGGCCGACGCGGTGCTGGGGTCGGGCGAGGCCGCGTTGAGTGAGCTGAGCGACGCCGAGCTGGCGGAGCTCGTCGAGTTGAGGGGGGCCGCCCGATGAGCGGGGCACGGGACATGAGCGGTGAACTCGGGTGCGGGGAGCGGACGTTCGCGGCGCTGCCGCCGGCGCAGGGGCGCGGTTTCGCGCGCAGCTGGTGGGGGCTGGCGTGGCTGAAGGCGTTGGAGGACACGGCGCTGGACGGCCGGCAGCTGAAGCGGGGCCGGCAGCGGGCGCGGGAGGGCGCGGTGGGCGCCGTGTCGGTGCGGCCGGGGCGGATCACGGCCGTGGTGCGGGACCGCGACGGCACGCAGGTCCGTTCCGACGTGCTGGTGCAGGTGCTCTCCGACGACGAGTGGGACCGGCTGCTGGAGACGGCGGCGGACCGGGCGGGCCACATCGCGGCGCTGCTGGACCGCGACATGCCGCCGGACCTCGCGGAGGACGCCGCGGCCCGAGGCATTCAACTGCTGCCGGAGATAGGCGACTTGGAGCCGGAGTGCGGCTGCGAGGCGTGGGACCACTGCCCGCATTCGGCGGCGCTGTGCTACCAGGTGGCGCGGCTGCTGGACGAGTTGCAGCGGCGCAGCGCGGCGCACGCGGAGGCCGGCCGCCCGGCGGACGGTCCGGCGGCGGGCCGGCCGGCGGCGGGAGTCGACGCCGGGGAGGCGTTCGCGGCCGTCGTGCCGCCGCTGCCCGAGCCGCCGCCCGCCGTGGCCGAGGCGGGCGGGCCGCCCGCGCTGGACGGGGAGGTAGCGCCGGCGGCGGGCGTGGACGCGGAGGCGCTGGAGTTCCTGGCCTCCGTCGCGGCCGAACAGGCGCGGCTGCTGCTGGCCCGGGCCCTCGCCCCCGGCCACGAAGGGAGTGCGGCGGAGCGGCTCACGGTCGGGCAGGACGCGGTGCGGCTCGCCGCGGCGGGGCCCGGACCGCGGATCGCCGCCCGGCTCGCGGCGGGCTGCGGGCGCGACGGCGCGGGGCTGGCGCGGGCCGTACGGGCCTGGGGGCACGGCGGGGCCGCGGCGCTCGCCGCGCTCGACGAGGAGTGGACGCCGGACCCGGCGGAGCTGGCGCGGGCCCGCGCCCGGCTGGCCGCCGCGTGGGAGGGGGAGGAGCACCCGCCGAGGCTGCGCGCGTCCCGCGGGAACCGCTGGACGGTGGTGGGCGCGGACGCTCAGCTGCGCTGGGCGCGGGACGGTCTCTGGTGGCCGTACCGCAGGGAGCGGGGGCGCTGGGAGCCGGCCGGGCCGGGCGACGCGGATCCGGCGGGAGCCCTGGCGATGATCCTGTCGGGGCGGACCATGGACGAGTGAATCGAAGGGTTAAGCGGGGCGATACCAGCGGTTTCATAGGCGATGGGCGAGCTCTTCCTGAGCAGTGCCAGAATGTGGTGTTCTCGCATTCGACGACCGACTGATTCAGAAAGGCCCACCGGGATGGCATTCGCCCTGCTGCGCCGTAGCAACCGCTCCGCCCCGCGAACCGCCGCACCGATACCGCGCGGCGCGGGAGCCCTCGACTGCGTCGTGCTCGACCCCGTGCAGTTGCCGCTGCACCGGGCGGAGGTCTCGGTCCGGGACACCGAGGGGCGCGAGGTCGTGCACGGCCAGACCGACCCGAACGGCTGCTTCTCGGCGACCGTGGCGCCGGGCGAGTACAGCATCGCCGTGACCTCGGACGGCTTCCAGCCCGTGCGGCAGACCTGCGAGGCGACGGCGGGCGCGCGGACCGCCACCGGCCCGATGCGGATGGAGCTGGCCCCCTCCCCCGCCATGCCGGAGCCCGGCCGGTGGAAGATCGACCCGGACCACACGGCCGTGCGCTTCATAGCGCGGCACATCGGGCTGGCCGAGATCCACGGCCGGTTCAACCGGTTCGAGGGCGCGCTGTGGATAGCCGAGCGCATGGAGGAGTCGCAGCTGGAGGTGACGATCGACGCGGCGAGCATCGACACCGGCGTCGAGGCGCGCGACCAGCACCTGCGCTCGCAGGACTTCCTGGACGTCAACAACTATCCGTATCTGCAGTTCGCCAGCGAGCGTTTCGTGCACCGGGGCGGCTCCCGCTGGTCCGTGCAGGGCGTGCTGAGCCTGCACGGCGTCAGCCGCAGCATCAATCTCGACACCCGCTACCTGGGCATCGGCACCGGGATCATGGGCGAGACCCGCACCGCCTGCTCGGCCGCCACCGAGCTGCACCGCGAGGACTTCACGCTGGACTGGCGCACGATGCTCGCGCGCGGCATCGCCGCGATCGGCGCGACGATCCGCATCGAGCTCGACATCCAGGCCATTCGCGACGAGTAGGACGGCCGACGGCCGGGAGGTTCGCCGGACCGGCGGCTACGGGCGTTCAGCCGCCGGGGCGCCCGGCGCGGGACCCCGGTCCGACAGCTCGCCGAGCCCGCCGGTGGGCAGCCCCGTCGGCACCTCCGTGGGAAGGCTGGTGGGGAAACCGGTCGGCAGATAGCTCCCGAGGTCGCTGGGCACCTCGGTGGGAATGCCGGACGGCCGGCTCGTCGGAATCCCGGTGGGCACGCTCGTCGGGAGGCGGGGCGGCTTCGAGGCGGCCGGGGAGGACGTGCTCGGCGACGCGTCCTTCGCGGGCTCGCCGCCGCTGTCGCCGCCGATGACCAGCACCGCTCCGACGGCGATGGCCGCGATCACGATGAGCAGGGCGACGGCGATCACGATCCGGCGCCGACCGCCCGGATCCGGCGGCGGCTGGGACCACGGCGGCTCGCCGGGCCCGAAGCCGCCCGGACCACCGGGACCGCCGCCCCCGCCGGGGCCTCCGTAGCCGCCGCTGCCTCCGTAGCCGCCGTGTCCGCCGGGCGGGCCGTAGCCGCCGCGCTCACCATGCCCGCCAGGCGGTTCGCCGGGCGGACCGTAACCGCCCTCTCCATATCCGCCGGGCGGGCCGTACCCGCCGTAGCCGGGCGGCGGATCGTTCGGCGGCGGCGGGGGTCCGGACGGCGGGCCGGGCGGCTGTCCAGGTGGCGTTGCCATACGGACCAGGGTCGCCGCCCGCGCCAGGCGACCGCGCGCTCGTGACGAACCCGAGACACGTTTCGTCACGGACCGCTACATTCCGCCCGGTCCCGACCCCGGGACGCGCAGTCATGACGTACTTTCAGCGCGGCGCTGTCCGGCAAAAAGATCCAAAAACAGTACGATTTACCGGTGACCGCCAAGATCGACATATACCCGCCGCTGACGAATGGCGAACACTGGTGACCGCCGAGATCTCCGAGATACGGGTCGCCGAGGCGAAGGCGCGGGCCGCGCGCCTCCTGCTGGCCTTCCGCCACGGCAACCAGCAATCGTTCGACGCCGCCCTGCCCGAGGACATGGGGACCGATGAGGCCAAGGATCTCGTCTCCGCACTCGCCTGGGTCGCCAACGAGTCCGTGCGCAAGGCGTATCAGCCGGACGTGGCCGACCGGGTGCTGCGCCACCTCGCCCGCCGCTCCCCCGACGAGCCGGGCTGGGTGCAGACCGACGAGCAGGCCGCGCCGGACGTGGCGGTGCTGCTGGAGTCCGTCTGGCGCGGGGACGTCGAGGCGGTCCGCGAGCTGGTGCGCGCGACGCCCGACACCACGTACGTGCTCGGCGGGCTGGTCCTCGCGGTCGCGATGCTGCTGCCCTCGGTGGCGGACGCGGACGTCCGCGAGGTGCTCAGCGAGCTGCGCGCAGAAACGCCTCAAGACCCGCCAGATCATCCGTGTTGAGGTAGTCGGCGCCGGCGGCGAGCAGCTCGCGCCAGACGGCCTCGCGGGCCGGGCCGGGCAGGTCGGGGGTGGCCCACCACCGTACGCGCTGCCCCGCGTCGTGCGCGGCGGCGACGGTGCGGCGCAGCTCGGCGCGCTCGTTGGGCGGCATCGGGCCGACGCCCCGCCAGCCGAAGTGGAGCGTCCAGTTGTCGCTGATGAGCGGGATCAGGGAGGCGGGGGCCGGGCCGCCGAGGTCGCTCAGGCGTCCGTCGTAGAAGGCGTGCCGTACGGTCTCGGCCTCCATGGGCTCCCGCGCGCCGCGGTCGCCGGAGACGACGGCCGTCACGGCGCCGGCGTGGACGTGGCCGCCGACGCAGACGCTGAGCATGGTGCGGTAGCGGCGCAGCCGGCGGGAGAGCTCGCGGTAGGTCGGGCCGCCCGCGGTCTTGATGTCGATGAGCAGTTGCAGGGAGAGCCGGTAGCCGCGGTACACCCGGCCGTGCTGCGCCCGTACCCGGCGCAGCAGCGGGTCGAGGTAGAGGGCTTCGAGGGTGCGGGCGGGGTCGAGGTCCGCCTCGTCGTGGGCGACGAGGAGCCGGCCGTCGACGAGCCAGATGTCCGCCTCGACGCTGCCGAAGCCGTGCCCGAGCGCGTCGGTCAGCGGGTGCGGGTGCTCGTAGTCGTTGTGCGCGTGGGCGCGGCGGAGCGGGGGTCTGCCGCGTCCGTGGTCCGGCGCGGCGGCCAGCGCGGGGGCGGCGAAGGAGCCCGCGAAGGCCGCCGCGGCGGTCACGACGGCCGCGCGGCGGGTGTGCGGGGTCCGGGTGGGCGCTGTCATGGTGCCTCCTGGGTCCGGGGGGCCTGGTCGGCGGCCGCGTGCCGGCGCGAGTCGCTCTCTGTGAGTATCGGGGCGGAGCTGACGGTTTGGCAGGGGCGCGCGAAGAGTTACGCGCGATGACGCCGCCCCGTCGCCGGCCGTTCTCGTCGGCCTCCCGCGCCATGGTGAACTCCCCTGTGTCATGGGAGAGTTCAAGGGACGTCCGGATGTCTGGGGGGACCGTGGGGCGATTCTCGGGCCGGCTGCGCGCGGTGGCGGCGGTGTGCGCGGCGTGGGTCGCGCTGGTGGGCGGGGGCACGGCGCGGGCCGACGGCGGCGAGCCGTCCGGGGCGCTGCGGCTGGGCGCGCGGACGGCGCTCGCGCCGGGCGTCGGCTACCAGGAGTTCTCGCTCCCGGCCTCGCACGGCCCGGCCTACGGGCATCTGCTGACGGTGGATCTGCGCGAGCCGCGGGTCTCCCTGGACCTGCTGCATCCGGGTGCGGTGGCCGCCCGCTCCCCTCTCTCGCGGCTGGCGGACGGGCGCGGCGCGGTGGGCGCGGTGAACGGGGACTTCTTCAACATCACGGAGGCGCAGCATCCGGGCGTCGAGCCGACCGGAGCGCCGGTGGGCCCGGCCGTCGCGAGCGGTCTGCCGCTGAAGGCGGCGGTGCCGGACGGGCAGCGCTTCGGTCCGGCGATGCCGCCGGGGGTCACGACCGAGGCGGTGCTGGGCGTGGGGGCGGACCGCCGGGCGCGGCTGGACCGGCTCACGCTGGAGGGCGTGGTGCTGACGAGTCGCGGCGCGGTGCGGCTGCGGGGGTTCAATCAGTACGCGCTGCCGGTGGGCGGCGTCGGGGCGTTCACGTCGCGGTGGGGCGCGGCCTCGCGGGTCCGCGCGACGTGCGGCACGGACGCCGACCGGTCCGCGCCGTGCAGTGCGCGGACCTATGAGGTGACGGTCCGGCGCGGGCGGGTGGTCTCGGCCGCCGAGAAGCCCGGCGGCGGGCCGGTGGCGGCGGGGTCGGTGGTGCTGGTCGGCCGGGAGGCGGGCGCGCGGGAGCTGCGGCGGCTGCGGGTGGGCGACCGGGTGCGGGTCACGGAGCGGCTGCGGTCCGAGGGGCGGGGGCCGCTGCGGTTCGCGGTCGGTGGCTTCCCGGTGCTGCGCGACGATGCGCCGCTGGAGGGTCTTGACACGGTGACGGCGGCCGTACGGACGTCGGCGGGCATCGGCGACCGGGGGCGGCGGCTGTATCTGCTCGCGCTGGACGGCGCCGCCGAATTCCGCTCCGGGCTGACGGTCAGTGAGCTGGCCGTGGTAATGCGGTCGTTGGGGGCCGACGACGCGCTGAATCTGGACGGCGGCGGTTCGACGACCTTGGTGACGCGCGGTGCGGGCGATGCCGGCGCCAGGGTGCGCAATCATCCGTCGGGCGGCGCGGAGCGCCCGGTGCCCAATGGCATCGGAGTATTTACCCGACCTTAACCAATGGGGTTATGCCACCCTTTCGAGTGACTGCCATCGCCAAAGCCCGCTGCTAGCTTCGGTGTTGCTCAAGCGGCGATCACGCTGTTTGTTCCGCACGGTGATTGGGTGGGCATTCAACTATGACGACGTCAGTGGAATCGGGCGCCGGTACCGACAATTCACCGGCGCCGATGAGTCTGGGCACCGCGGCGGCCCGGAATCTGGCGACCACGACCAAGTCCGTACCGCAGATGCAGGGCATCAGCTCGCGCTGGCTGCTGCGCATGCTGCCCTGGGTCGAGGTGCCCGGCGGCGCGTACCGCGTCAACCGCAGGCTGTCGCACACGCTCGGCGACGGGCGGGTGGAGTTCGTCTCCCGCGGGGCCGAGGTCAGCGTGATCCCCGCGGAGCTCGGGGAGCTGCCGCTGCTGCGCGGCTACACAGACGCAACGATTCTGCAGACGCTCGCGGACGGCTTCGCCCAGCGCGACTTCGCCCCCGGTGACGTGCTCGCCGAGCGGGGACGGCCGGCGGACCAGGTGGTCCTGATCGCGCACGGCAAGGTGGACCTGATCGGCGAGGGCGCGTACGACCGGCCGAGCGTGCTGCGGGTGCTCGCGGGCGGCGAGTTCTTCGGCGACCGGGCGCTGGCCGCGGACGAGGGCGGCGCGTGGGACTTCACGGCGAAGGCGCTGACGGCCGGCACGGCGCTGACGCTGCCGCGCCGGGCGTTCGAGGAGGCGCTGGGCCGTTCGGAGGGGCTGCGCGCCCATGTCGAGGCGTTCCGCGCGGAGCGCGACCGGCCGCGGAACGAGCACGGCGAGTCGGCGATCGACCTGGCCTCCGGCCACGAGGGCGAGCCGGTCCTGCCCGGCGTCTTCGTCGACTACGAACTCGCGCCGCGTGAGTACGAGTTGAGCGTCGCCCAGACCGTGCTGCGGGTGCACAGCCGCGTCGCCGACCTCTACAACGACCCGATGAACCAGGTCGAGCAGCAGCTGAGGCTGACCATCGAGGCGCTGCGCGAGCGCCAGGAGCACGAGATGGTCAACAACCGGGAGTTCGGGCTGCTGCACAACGCCGACCTGGGGCAGCGCATCCACACCCGCGGCGGTCCGCCCACCCCCGACGACCTCGACGACCTGCTCGCCACGGTGTGGAAGAGCCCGGGGTTCCTGCTCGCCCACCCGCGCGCCATCGCGGCCATCGGCCGGGAGTTCAGCGGCCACGGCATCTACCCGGAGAGCGTGGACGTCGGCGGGCACGCGATCCCCGCCTGGCGCGGGGTGCCGATCCTGCCGTGCGGGAAGATCCCGGTCTCGGCGGCGGGCACCACGTCCGTTCTCCTGATGCGGACCGGCGAGGAGGAGCGGGGCGTCGTGGGGCTGCACCGGACGGGAATTCCCGATGAATACCAGCCGAGCCTTTCGGTGCGCTTCATGGGCGTCAACGAACAGGCCGTCATCTCCTATCTGGTGAGCGCCTATTACTCGGCGGCCGTCCTCGTCCCCGACGCCCTCGGCATTCTCGAGAACGTCGAGGTCGGACTCTGAGGGGGCCCGGCCTCGAACCGCAGTTCCGCCTCTCCAGCTCCACCGCTTCGCCGTTCACGCACAGAGATGGATGATCACATATGACCACGTCAGTGGAGTCCGGCCGTACCGCGCAGCCGGGTGAGGAACAGCCGCAGCTGAGTCTGGGCACGGCGGCAGCGCGCCAGCTGGCGACGACCACCAAGTCCGTACCGCAGATGCAGGGCATCAGCTCGCGCTGGCTGCTGCGCGTACTGCCCTGGGTGCAGGTGTCCGCGGGCACGTACCGGGTGAACCGGCGGCTCGCCTACACCGTCGGCGACGGCCGGATCGAGTTCGTCACGGAGGGCGCCGAGGTCCGCGTCATCCCGCCCGAGCTGGGCGAACTGCCGCTGCTGCGCGGCTTCGAGGACAGCTCGGTGCTGGAGTCGCTCGCGGGTGCCTTCGTGCAGCGGGAGTACGCGCCGGGGGACGCGATCACCGTGGCGGGGCAGCCGGCGGACCGGGTCTATCTGCTGGCGCACGGCAAGGTCCGCAAGGTGGGCACCGGCCGGTACGGCGACGAGAGCACGCTCGGCGTGCTGGCCGACGGGGACTTCTTCGGCGAGCGGGTGCCGCTGGAGCCGGACGGCGTCTGGGAGTTCACGGCGCGGGCCCTCACCCGCACCACGGTGCTGACCCTCTCCCGCTCCGCCTTCCAGGTGCTCGCGGACCGGTCCGAGGCGCTGCGCGCCCATGTGGCGGGGTTCGCGTCGCGGTCCGTTCCGGCGCAGAACAAGCGCGGCGAGGCCGATATCGCGGTGGCCTCCGGCCATGTCGGCGAGCCGGCCATCGCGGGCACCTTCGTGGACTATGAACTCAAGCCCCGTGAGTACGAGTTGAGCGTCGCGCAGACGGTGCTGCGGGTGCACAGCAGGGTCGCCGATCTCTTCAACGACCCGATGAGCCAGGTCGAGCAGCAGCTGAGGCTGACCATCGAGGCGCTGCGGGAGCGCCAGGAGCACGAGATGGTCAACAACCGGGAGTTCGGGCTGCTGCACAACGCCGACCTCAAGCAGCGCATCCACACCCGCAGCGGCCCGCCGACCCCCGACGACCTCGACGAGCTGCTGTCGCGCCGCCGCAAGACGCAGTATCTGCTCGCGCACCCGCGCACGATCGCGGCGTTCGGCCGGGAGTGCAGCAGCCGGGGCCTGTATCCGAAGGAGCTCGAGTTCCAGGGCGCGTCCGTACGGGCCTGGCGCGGGGTGCCGCTGCTGCCGTGCAACAAGATCCCGGTCACCGACGCCGGCACCAGCTCGATCCTGGCGCTGCGCACGGGTGAGGAGAACCAGGGCGTGGTGGGGCTGCACCAGACGGGCATCCCCGATGAGTACGAGCCGGGCCTCAACGTCCGGTTCATGGGGATCAATGAGCAGGCGGTGACGTCCTACCTGGTCAGCGCGTACTACTCGGCCGCCGTTCTGGTGCCGGACGCGCTCGGTGTGCTGGAGGACGTCGAGATCGGCCGCTGACCGGGGGCCGGCGGGTGTGCCCGTGGGCCGGGCGAGGGGCCGGGCCGTGTCGCCGAGGTGACGCGGTCCGGCCCCTCGCCCGTCCCGGCCCGGGGCCGCCGCCGGCTCAGGACGGGGAGTTCAGCACTTCCTGCTGGGCGCGGCGCAGGTCGTCGGAGGGGTCGAGGCCCAGTTCGTCCCGGAGCAGGACGCGGGCCTTCTGGTACGCCTGGAGCGCCTCGACCCGGCGGCCCGCCTTGTTGAGCGCCAGTACGAGCTGGGTCTGGAACCATTCGTTGAACGGGTACTCCACGACCAGGGAGCGGAGTTCCGCGACCAGTTCGTGATACCTCTTCAGTTCCATGGCCGACCGTATGTGGAGTTCGCGGACGGAGACGCGTTTCTCCTCCAGCCGGCTCACGTAGTTCTGGAGTACCGCGCCGCGTTCGACATTCGCCAGCGGCACCCCTTGCCACATTGCCAGCGCCGATTCCGTCCACCGCGCGGACGCCTCGGTGTCGCCGGCCGTCCGGCAGGCCCGCGCCCTTTCCGCCAGCCGTTCGAAGTTGCGGAAATCCAGGGATTCCTCCGGTGTCCGCAGCACATAGCCCGGGGGTGCGGTGACGATGGCGCGGTCCCCGAGCTTGTCGCCGAGCTCCATCACAAAAGCCCTGCGCAGCTGGTAGATATAGGTCTGCGCCGTGGTGATGGCGGTGCGCGGTGGATTGTCGCCCCAGAGTTCGTCGATGATGGTCTCCAGGCTGACGACATGATTCGCACGCAGTACCAGAAGTGCCAGAACCTGTTTGACCTTGGGCGCACTCGGTGTGAATACGAGTCGTTTATTGACGGCTACGATCGGACCTAGCACCTTGAATTCCATTGCCTCTCCTGCCCTCGCCGAGGAGCTGCGGCCCGCCGTCGACCGCGTCTCTTGGGGACCATAGGAGCGGGGGAATTGGACTTCAAGGGAAGGGAACCGAAGGTTCCGGAATATCCGGGGCTTCGGAAATCAAACTACTCCCTTGGAGGCACCGGGCGCCGCCGTCGCCCGCCGGGCGCGCCCCGAAGACGCCTTAGCCGGCCCGCCGGACCGCTGGCACCCGTCACCGCCAACGGCCCGCCGGACCCGTGGGCCGCCGGCCCGTTCACCGCCGGCGGCCCGCCCGGCCGCTACCCCTCGGCGGCGGCCCGGCCGTCCGCGGCCCCGGCCGGAGCGGCCTCCGCGGGCGCCTCCTCCGGCTCCAGTTCGCGCAGGAACCACGTCATGACGAAGCCGGCCAGCAGGACCACGCCGCCGATGAGGTACATGACGTGGAAGCCGCTCGTGAAGGCGTCCATGACGGGGTGGGCGATGCGCTTGTCGATGTCGTGCAGGAACGAGGTGTCGTTCAGGTCGATGGCCTTGCCGTTCGCGGACTTCGCCATCTCCAGGAAGCGGTGGTTGGCGGGGTCGGCCGCGACCGCGGGGTCGGCGACGACGGGGCCGAGGCGGGGCCCGTGCAGCATGTCGGCGATCTTGCCGAGGGCCACCCCGAACATGACGGAGAACAGCACGGCGACGCCCGTCGATCCGCCGATCTGGCGGCACAGCCCGGACGCGGCGTTGGCCACGCCCAGTTCGCTCTTGGGGGCCGCGTTCTGCATGGCCAGGGTGACGACGGTCTGGGCGAGACCGATGCCGACGCCGAGCCAGAGGGCGAGGAGCGCGACCGTCCACAGCGGGGTGTCGGCGTCGATGACGCTGAGCACCAGCAGGGCGCCGGCCATCGAGCCCAGGCCCACGATGGCCAGCTTCTTGAACTTGCCCGAGGCGGAGATCAGCTTGCCGGAGACGATCTGCGAGGCGATGGTGCCGACCATCAGCGGGATGACGACGAGCCCCGCCTGGGTCGGCGTGCGGCCCTGCACCAGCTGGAGGAAGAGCGGCAGGGTGGTGACCGCGCCGAAGATGCCGACGCCGACGGTGAAGTTGACCCCGGTGCACAGGGCGACGCCGCCGGTCTTGAAGAGCCGCAGCGGCAGCACGGCCTCGTCTCCCCGGCGCGACTCCACCACCAGGAACAGGACGAGTCCGACGGCGCCGAGGCCGATGAGGGCCAGCGCGGTGGGCGAGGACCAGCCCCAGGCCCGGCCCTGTTCGGCGACGATCAGCAGGGGCACCAGGAACAGCGCGAGGAGCAGCGCGCCGAGGACGTCGATGCGGTGCTCGGTGCGCTGGTGCGGCAGGTCGAGCGCCTTGCGCACGGTGATTAGGGCCAGTAGCCCGAGGGGCACGTTGGCCACGAAGATCCAGCGCCAGCCGTCGAGGCCGAGGGTGTGGCCCATGCCCGCGAGCGCGCCGCCCGCCAGCGGGCCGATGACGCTCGCCGCGACCCAGGCCATCTGGAGGTAGGCGAAGTAGCGGCCGCGCTCGCGGACCGGTGCGAGGTCGGCGACGATCGCGGTCGGCAGGGACATCAGCCCGCCGCCGCCCAGGCCCTGGAGGGCGCGGAAGAGGGCGAGCTGCTCCATGTTCTGGGCCATGCCGCACAGGCAGGAGCCCACGATGAAGACGCCGATGGCCGCGAGGTAGAGGGGCTTGCGGCCGTAGATGTCGGAGAGCTTGCCGTAGAAGGGCATCGAGAGCGCGGCTGCGATGAGATACGCGGTGGTGGCCCACGCCTGCACCGTCTGTCCGTGCAGCTGGTCGGCGATGGTGCGCATGGCCGTCGCGACGACGGTCTGGTCCAGCGCCGCGAGCAGCACGGCGAGCAGCAGACCGGTCATGGCCGTCATGATCTGCGCATGGGTGAACCCGGCGGCGCCCTTATCCGCGGTGGCGCTCGGACTCGTGGGTGACACGGTTTCCTCATTCCCCGGCCGGTCGGCTCACCGGCTCCGTACGCAGACGTTCCGACAAGCCCTTGTCATGTGCCGAAGGTAGTCAGAGGGTACTCATTTTGACAAGCTCTTGTCGAAATACGGGTGGCTCGAAATAGGCTGAAGCCATGACATCGTCAACACCCCGAGCGGATGCCGTGGTGGAGCTGACCGCCGAGGTCTTCGCGGTCAACGGCCGCCTGCTGCGCGCCGGAGACCAGCTGTCCGCCCACGCGGGGCTCACCTCGGCCCGCTGGCAGGTGGCCGGCCTGCTGCTGGACGGGCCCGCCACCGTCGCCCAGCTCGCCCGCGAACGGGGGCTGCGCCGCCAGGCGGTCCAGCAGACCGTCGACCGCCTCCGCGCCGAGGGCATGGTCGCCACCAGCCCCAACCCGCACGACCAGCGCAGCCCGCTGGTCGAGCTCACCGACGCCGGCCGGGGCGCGCTCGACGACCTCGCCCCCCGCGAACAGCGATGGCTCGACGAGCTGGCGGCGGGGATCCCCGCCCGGGATCTGCGCACCGCGATCGGGGTGCTGCGGGCCCTGCGCACCAAGCTCGACGAACAGCTGGACGACAGCGCTCCGGCCCCGCGGGGCGGCGGCCGACCCTCGAAGCGGGCTCCAAGCCGCCTTGAACACCGCGGGCCACTCTGACCTGAATCGATCTCGCCGCCCGGCCGGGGCGACGGGATGACAGCAGAGGAGACGCAGTGTCCGATACCAACGGCACGCGACGCGTCGTGATCACCGGGATCGGTGTGGTCGCCCCCGGAGGCGTGGGCACCAAGGCGTACTGGGAGATGCTCACGGCGGGGCGCACCGCCACGCGCACCATCTCCTCCTTCGACGCCTCGCAGTTCCGCTCCCGGGTCGCGGCCGAGTGCGACTTCGACCCCGTCGCGGCGGGCCTGACGCAGTTGCAGATCCGCAAGTGGGACCGGACCACGCAGTTCGGCTACACGGCCGCGAAGGAGGCGCTGGCGGACAGCGGCGCGAGCGGGGAGCTGGACCCGGCCCGTACGGGCGTGATGATGGGCACCGCGTGCGGCATGACCATCAGCCTGGACCGCGAGTACGCCGTGGTCAGCGACGAGGGGCGGCTCTGGCAGGTCGACGACGCGCACGGCGTCCCGTATCTCTACGACTACTTCGTGCCCTCCTCCATGGCCACCGAGATCGCCTGGCTCGCGGAGGCCGAGGGGCCGGTCGGGGTGGTCTCGACGGGCTGCACCTCGGGCATCGACGTGATCAGCCACGCCGTGGACCTGATCCGCGACGGCGAGGCGGATGTGATGGTCGCGGGGGCCGCCGACGCCGCGATCTCCCCGATCACCGTGGCCTGCTTCGACGCGATCAAGGCGACGACGCCCCGCAACGACGAGCCGGAGACCGCCTCCCGCCCCTTCGACCGCACCCGCAACGGGTTCGCGCTCGGCGAGGGCTCGGCGGTCTTCGTGCTGGAGGAGCTCTCGCACGCCCGGCGGCGCGGCGCCCATATGTACGCCGAGGTCGCGGGGTACGCCTCGCGGTGCAACGCGTACAGCATGACGGGGCTGCGGTCGGACGGTAAGGAGATGGCCGAGGCCATCCGCGCCGCGCTGGACCACGCGCGGATCGACCCGTCGGCCATCGACTACGTCAACGCCCACGGCTCGGCGACCAAGCAGAACGACCGCCATGAGACGGCGGCGTTCAAGCGGAGCCTGGGGGCGCACGCCTACACCACGCCCATCAGCTCCATCAAGTCGATGATCGGCCATTCGCTGGGGGCGATCTGCTCGCTGGAGGTCGCCGCGTGCGCGCTGGCCGTCGAGCACTCGCTGATACCGCCCACCGCCAACCTCCACGAGCCCGACCCGGAGTGCGATCTGGACTATGTGCCGCTGGTGGCGAGGGAGTTGCCGGTGAACACCGTGCTCTCCGTGGCCAGCGGGTTCGGCGGGTTCCAGAGCGCCATCGTGGTGACCAAGCCGGGGAGGGCGGCATGAGCGCCTCCCCCGCACCCGCGCCCGCCCCCGCGGCCCGCCCGGCGGACACCGCGCCGCCCGTCGTCACCGGCATCGGCGTGATCGCCCCCAACGGCCTCGGCACCGAGCCCTACTGGGCGGCGACGCTGCGCGGGGAGAGCGGCATCGCACGGGTCACCCGCTTCGACCCGAGCGGCTACGCCTGCACGCTGGCGGGCGAGGTCAAGAACTTCGTGCCGCAGGACCACCTGCCCGGCCGGCTGCTGCCGCAGACGGACCACATGACCCGGCTCGCGCTGGTCGCCGCCGACGAGGCGCTGGCCGACGCGGGCGCCGACCCCAAGCAGATGCCCGAGTACGCGGCGGGCGTGGTGACCGC
The DNA here is from genome assembly GCF_040654795.1 of Streptomyces sp. NPDC050617. Classification (NCBI taxonomy): domain Bacteria; kingdom Bacillati; phylum Actinomycetota; class Actinomycetes; order Kitasatosporales; family Streptomycetaceae; genus Streptomyces; species Streptomyces sp. NPDC050617. The sequence continues at coordinate 146,373 of NZ_JBFAIS010000021.1, forward strand.
GGCGTCGGCGGGCGGCTTCGAATTCGGCCAGCGGGAGCTGGAGGCGCTGTGGAGCAAGGGCGGCTCGTACGTCAGCGCGTACCAGTCGTTCGCCTGGTTCTACCCCGTCAACTCGGGACAGGTCTCCATCCGGCACGGCATGCGCGGGCCGGGCGGCGCGCTGGTCGCCGAGCAGGCCGGCGGCCTGGACGCCGTCGCCAAGGCCCGCCGCCATGTGCGTACGGGCACGCCGCTGATGCTGACCGGCGGCGTGGACGGCGCGCTGTGCCCCTGGGGCTGGCTGTGCGCGAGCCGGTCCGGGCGGCTGAGTCCGCGCACCGATCCGCGCCGCGCCTATCTGCCGTTCACCGCCGACGCCACGGGCTATGTGCCCGGCGAGGGCGGCGCGCTGCTGGTGCTGGAGGACCCGAGGGCCGCGGCCGATCGCGGGGCGCGCGAGTACGGGCGGATCGCCGGGTACGCCGCGACGTTCGACCCCCGCCCCGGCTCGGACCGCGAGCCGGGCCTGCGCCGGGCGATCCATCTGGCACTGGCGGACGCGCGGCTGTCGCCGGACGCCGTGGACGTGGTGTTCGCCGACGCCATGGGCGTCCCGGAGCTGGACGCCGCGGAGGCCGCGGCGCTGACCGCGGTGTTCGGCCCGTACGGCGTGCCGGTGACGGCGCCGAAGACGATGACCGGGCGGCTGCTGGCGGGCGGCGCGCCGCTGGACGTGGCGACGGCGCTGCTGTCGCTGCGGGACCAGGTGATCCCGCCCACCGCGCACGTCGACGGGACCGCCGCCGCCCTCGACCTGGTGACCGGCTCGGCCCGCGAGGCGGAGCTGGGCTGCGCGCTGGTGCTCGCGCGCGGCTACGGCGGGTTCAACTCGGCGCTGGTGGTGCGCCGCCCGGAGTGAGGCGCGCCCTCGCTCCGGCGGGCGGCCCCGCCAGGCCGCCCGTACATCACTGATTTCCCACCGCTTTCTAGGAGAGGACTCCCCCATGCCCACCATGCTCACCGTCGGTGACCTTCTCGTTCTGCTGCGCGAGTGCGCCGGTGAGGAGGAGTCGGTCGATCTGGAGGGGGACATCCTGGATGTCCCGTTCGAGGACCTCGGCTACGACTCGCTGGCCCTGCTCAACACCGTGGGACGCATCGAACGCGACTGCTCCGTGCGGCTCGGCGACGACACCGTGGAGAAGGCGCTGACGCCCCGCGATCTGATCGACATGACCAACTCGGCGCTCGGCGCCGGGGGTTCGGCGTCCGCCGCCGACGAGGTGTGAGGGGCCCACGACATGTGCGGAATCACGGGCTGGATCGATTTCGGCAAGGATCTCACGCGGGAACGCGCCACGGCCCAGGCGATGACCGACACCATGGCCTGCCGCGGCCCGGACGCCGAGGGGCTGTGGCTCGGCGGGCACGCGGCGCTCGGCCACCGCAGGCTCGCGGTCATCGACCCGGCGGGCGGCGCCCAGCCGATGTCCGCCGAGACCGGGGCCGGCTCCACCGCGGCGATCACGTTCAGCGGCGAGATCTACAACTTCCGGGAGCTGCGCGCCGAGCTCCTCGCGTACGGGCACCGCTTCCGTACCCGGTGCGACACCGAGGTCGTGCTCCGCGCCTACCTCCAGTGGGGCGCGGCGCTCGTCGACCGGCTCAACGGCATGTACGCGTTCGGCATCTGGGACGAGGGGCGCCAGGAGCTGCTGCTGGTCCGCGACCGGATGGGCGTCAAGCCGCTCTACTACCACCCGACCGCGCGCGGGGTGCTGTTCGGCTCGGAGCCCAAGGCGGTGCTGGCCAATCCGCTGATGCCGCGGCGGGTGACGGCGACCGGCCTGTGCGAGGTGCTGGACATGGTGAAGACGCCCGGCGAGGCCATCTTCGCCGGGCTGCGGGAGGTGCGCCCCGGCGAGCTGGTGCGGGTCACCCGCTCCGGCACGGCCGCCAGGCGGTACTGGTCGCTGCGGGCCCAGGAGCACACCGACGACCTGCCGACGACCATCGCCACGGTGCGCGAGCTGCTGGAGGACATCGTCTCCCGCCAGCTGGTGTCCGATGTGCCGCTGTGCGGCCTGCTCTCCGGCGGTCTGGACTCCTCGGCCGTCACCGCGCTCGCGGCGCGCTCGCGCGCCGCGTCCGGCGGCGGCCCGGTGCGCAGCTTCTCCGTCGACTTCGTCGGCGCGGACGCGGCGTTCGAGCCCGACGCCGTGCGGGTCTCCCCGGACGCCCCGTTCATCCGGGACATGGTCCGCCACGTCTCGGGCGAGCACACCGAAATCCTGCTGGACAGCGACGAGTTGAGCAGTCCGGCAGTAAGGTCGGCCGTGCTGGGGGCGACCGATCTGCCGCCGGTGTACTGGGGCGACATGTGGCCCTCCCTCTACCTCTTCTTCCAACAGGTGCGCCGGCACTGCACGGTGGCGCTGTCCGGGGAATCGGCCGACGAACTGTTCGGCGGCTACCAGTGGTTCCATCGCCCGGCGGCCGTCAACGCGGACACCTTCCCGTGGCTCACCTCGGGCTCGGCCCGCTACTTCGGCGGCAAGTCGCTGCTCGACCCGCGGCTGCTGGAGAAGCTCGACCTGCCCGGATACCGGCGGGCGCGCTATCAGGAGGCGCTCGACGAGGTGCCGGAGCTGCCCGGCGAGGACCTCGGGGAGCGGCGGATGCGCGAGGTGACGTATCTGAACCTGACCCGGTTCGTACAGACCCTGCTGGACCGCAAGGACCGGATGAGCATGGCGACCGGGCTGGAGGTCCGGGTGCCATTCTGCGACCACCGGCTGGTGGAGTACGTCTTCAACGTGCCGTGGGCCATGAAGAGTTTCGACGGCCGGGAGAAGAGCCTGCTGCGGGCCGCGGTCCGCGACCTGCTGCCGCGCTCCGTGCTCGACCGGGTCAAGACGCCCTACCCCGCCACCCAGGATCCGGGGTACGAGCTGCTGCTGCGGCGGGAGCTGGCGGGGGTGCTGGCCGACCGGGACGCGCCCGTACGGGACCTGCTGGACCTGGACCGGGCGCGCGCCACGGCCGGGCGGCCGGTGGGCGCGGTCAGCCGCCCGTACGACCGCGGCAGCCTGGAGCTGGTGCTCTGGCTCAACGCCTGGCTGACCTCCTACGGCATCACCCTCGAACTGTGAGCCCGCGCGACGAGGGGCCCGGCGGACGCGACAGCGGCGTCCGCCGGGCCGATGTGTGCGTCGTCGGCGCGGGGCCCGCCGGGCTGACCCTGGCGCTGCTCATGGCACGGTCCGGCGCGCGGGTCACCGTCCTGGAACGCAGCCGGTCGCTGGACCGGGCCTACCGCGGGGAGATCCTCCAGCCCGGCGGGCAGCGGCTGCTGGACTCCCTCGGGGTGCTGGCGGGCGCGCGGCGGCGGGGCTGTCACGAGCACGGCGGCTTCCGGCTGGAGGAGCGCGGCAAGGTCCTCATCGACGGGGACTACCGGCGGCTGCCCGGCCCGTACAACTGCCTGCTGAGCCTCCCGCAGCGCCACCTCCTGGCGGAGCTGCTGGAGCGCTGCCGCGCGTACCCGGGCTTCGAGTACGTCGAGGGGGCCAAGGTCACCGGGCTGCTGGAGGAGGGCGGCGCGGTGCGGGGCGTGGTCTGCCGGGCCGCCGGGGACCGGCCGCCGCTCCAGGTCCGGGCGGTGTGCGTGGTCGGCGCGGACGGCCGCTTCTCGACCGTGCGCCGGCTCGCCGGCATCGCCCACGACCGCCTCGACCTCTTCGACCAGGACGTGCTGTGGTTCCGGCTCGCGCAGCCGGCGCTGGAGAACGTCCGCATCTTCCGGGCCGGCGGGAGCCCGCTGCTCGCCTACACGTCCTTCCCCGACAGCGTGCAGCTCGGCTGGACGCTGCCGCACGGGGGCTATCCGGCGATGGCGAGCCAGGGCTTCGCGCATGTGAAGGAGCAGCTCCGGCGCGCGGCGCCGCACTACGCGGACGCCATCGACGCGCAGGTGCGCGGCTTCGGCGACCTGTCGCTGCTGGACGTCTTCGCCGGGAGCGTACGGCGGTGGGCGCGGGACGGGCTGCTGCTGATCGGCGACAGCGCGCACACCCACAGCCCCATCGGCGCGCAGGGCATCAACCTCGCCATCCAGGACGCGGTGGCCGCGCATCCGCTGCTGTGCGAGGGCATCCGGCGCGGGGCGGCGAGTGAGGCGCTGCTGGCGCCGTTCGCCGCTCAACGCGGGCGCGACGTCAAGAACATGACGCGCATTCAGATCATGCAGAGCCGGATGATGCTCTCGCGGGGCCGGGTCTCCTCGCTGGTACGGCCGCGGGCCGCGGCGCTGGTCTCGCGCACCCCGGCCTACCGGTCGCTGTTGCGGCGGATCGCGTTCGGCAACGAGTCCATCGAGGTCCGCTCCGACCTGTTCGACGAGAGCGGTTCCGCGGCGGCTTGACGGGCCCGTCCGACACGGAGAACCCCACCGCTCCCCAAAGCGGTGGGGTTCTCCGTACGGTCGCTGCCCGCTCCTACACCACGGTGCTCTCGAACATGTGGAGGTAGGAGTTGACGGGGGTGACGGCGTCGAGCCGCAGGCCGGCCTGGCCGACGAGCGCCCTCAGCCCGGCCTCGGTGTGCTTCTTCCCGCCGACGTTGAGCAGCAGCATCAGGTCCATGGCCGTGGTGAAGCGGGCCTCCGGGCTGCCGTCCACCAGGTTCTCGATGACCACGACGCGGGCGCCGGGGCGGGCCGCGGCGGCGGCGTTGCGCAGGGTGCGCACGGTGCTCTCGTCGTCCCACTCCAGGATGTTCTTCAGGAGGTAGACGTCGGCGGAGACCGGGATCTCCTGGCGGCAGTCGCCGCCCACCAGCGTCGCGCGGCCGGCGAGCGCGCCGCCGGACCGCAGCCGGGGGTCGGCCCCGGCGACGACGTCCGGGAGGTCGAAGAGCGTTCCGCGCAGCGCCGGGTGGCGCTCCAGGAGGGTGGCCAGCACCCGGCCCTGTCCCCCGGCGATGTCCACGATCCGCTCGACGCCGTCCAGGTTCAGCACGTCCGCGATGGCCCGTGCCGAGAGGATGCTGGACTGGGTCATCGCCTTGTCGAACACCTCGGAGGACTCGCGCGCCTCGCTGGTGTGCAGGTAGTCGAAGAACTCGGTGCCGAACAGGTCGGCGAAGGCGCTCTTGCCCGTGCGCACCGCCTCGTCGAGGTGCGGCCACAGCTCCCAGGTCCAGGGCTCGGTGGCCCACAGGCAGGTGTAGCGCAGGCTGCGCGGGGCGTCCTCGCGCAGCAGCCGCGAGGTGTCGCTGTGCGCGAAGCGCCCGTCGGGGAGCTCGGCGCCGATGCCGTGCGAGGCGAGGGCGCGCAGCAGCCTGGCCAGCGCCTCGGGCTGGGCGTTCACGGCCGCGGCGAGTTGCTCGGCGGTGGCGGGCTCGTCGCCGAGCGCGTCCATGACGCCGAGGCGGGCCGCCGCGCGGACGGCGGCGGCGCAGGCGGCGCTCAGGGCGAGTTCGCGCAGTTGCGTCACTGCGGGCGGGATGGCCGTGGGCGATGCGTCGGTCACGGTGGAGACCCTTCCGTTCGGTGCGGGTGTGCGGGTGTACGGGCGTGGGGACGTGCTGCGGGCGTGCGGGAGCGCCGGCGTACGGGCGTACCGCGGGCGGCGCCGGCGGCGGGGTCTAGCGGGCCGCCGCCGTGTGCGTGGTGACCACGGAGAAGGGCGCGGGTTCCGCGGTGGCCAGCGACATGACGGGCCGTACGGCCTGCTGGAACCCCTCGGTGCGCACGGCGCGCTGGTGGGCGTCGGCGTCGTCCCACTCCGCCACCTCCACATAGACCGCGGCGTCCTTCGCGGAGTGGTAGAGCCGGTGGGAGCGGAAGCCCGGCTGCCGGGTCATGTGCTCGGTGATCCCGGCGATCCGGGCCTCGAATTCGGCGGTGTCGCCGGTGACGGTGAAGCGGTTGATGAAGGTGAACATGGCGTGTCGTCCTCTCCGTGCGTACTGCGGTGGCGTGCGGGGCTGTGGCGATGTTTGGGGCTGCGGTGGTGTGCGGAGCTGCGGTGGTCCGGGTGTTCCGCGCTCACTCCGGCAGGCGGCCCGCGAGGGCTTGTTCGCGCAGGTCGCGGCGTTGGACCTTGCCGGTGGGCGAGCGCGGTATCCGCTCCACCACGTCGAGGTAGCGGATGTGCGCGTAGTAGGGCAGCGCTCCGTTGGCCTCCCGGACGGCGGCGTCGACCTCGGCGCCGGCCGCCGATTCGTCGCGCGGCACGATCCAGGCGTGCGCGACGGCCCCGCTGGTCTCCTCGGGGTGGTCGAAGACGACGCAGTCGGCGATGCCGGGGCCGCGCAGCAGGACGCTCTCGATCTCCAGCGGCGACACCAGCCAGTTGTCGCACTTGAAGACGTCCTTGATGCGGTCGACGACGAACAGCCGCCCTTGCGCGTCGGCGTAGCCGATGTCGCCGGTGGAGAACCAGCCGTCCGCGTCGACGGCGCCGGGCGCGCCCGTGGCCGGGTCGAGGTACCCCTTCATCAGCTGCGGGCCGCGGACCTGTATCTCGCCGCGGGTGTCCGGGGGCAGCACGGCCCGCGTCTCCGGTTCGACGATGCGGCACGCGGTGCCGGGTACGGGCGGGCCGCAGGATCCGGGGACGGGGCGGTCCAGGGTGTCGAAGTGCGTGGACGGGGAGGTCTCGGCGAGCCCGTACCCCTGGCCGACCGGTACGCCGAAGTGGGCGCTCAGCACCGAGCCGGTGCGGCCGGGCAGCGCCGAGCCGCCGGAGAGCACGGCCCGGAGGGTGGGCACGGCGAGTTCCGGCAGCCGGGGGCAGGCGGCCAGCCGGGCGAGCCGGACGGGCAGGCTGTAGTAGTGGGTCGCGCCGTGCCGGGCGGCGGTGCGAGCCGCGTGTTCGCTGTCGTCCTCGGGGCACAGCACATGGGTGGCGCCGACGACCACGGCGATGTTCAGGTGCATCAGGTGGAACGACGGCAGGTTGTTGAGCAGCACGGAGTCCGGGGTCAGCCGGTGGACGTGCGCGGTCTGGGCGGCGTTGACGGTCAGATTGCGGTGGGTGAGCATGACGGTCTTCGGGGCGCCGGTGGTGCCGCTGGTGAACTGGAGGTTCGCCACGGAGTCGGCCTCGTGCTCGGCCCCGACGGGCCCGGCCGGGGCGTCGCGGATCAGCTCGTCGAGCGTCGGCACCCCCGCGACGGCGGCCGCCCGCTCGTCCCGGTGGGTGAGCACCACGGCCCGTAGCGCGGGCAGACGCGGCCGTACCGCTTCGATGAGCGGGTGCATCGCGGGCGGGATGATCACCGCTTGCGCGCCGGAGGACGCGAGGACGTGTTCCAGGCGCTCCTCGCGCAGCAGCGGGTTGAAGATGGCGCTGACGTTCTGCGCTCGGGCGAGGCCGAAGTAGGCGACGGCGAACGGCAGATCGAGCGCCGCCGCGATGCCCACCACGGTGTCGGGCCCGCCGAACGCGGCGCGCAGGGCGGCGGCGCAGCGGCTGACGCGCTCGTCGAGGGCGGCGTAGGTCAGCTCCCCCGACGGGCCGCTCAGCGCGAGCCGTTCGGGGGCGCGGGCCGCGGCGCGGCGCAGCAGGTCGTCGATGCGCGGGCCGCCGAGCAGTCCGCCGAGCGTCTCCAGCGGGGCGCCGATGGCGGTGCTGTCGCGGCTCGTGCTGTCGCGGGCGGCCCCTTCCCCGGTAGCGGTGCCGTCGCCGGTAGGGGTGCTCACCGGCCGGTCCGCAGGTCGTCCCGCTCGACCTTGCGGTGCTTGACCAGCAGCTTTCCGTCCTGGCGGACCAGCACGTCATCGCAGGAGCAGCTGAGGTGCACGGCCGCCTGGCCGCCGCGCGGGGTGCTCAGGATGAGCGCGTACGTCCGGGCCCGTACGGTGCCGTCGGGCTGCTCGTCGACCTGGAGCATGCCCAGCCAGTGGCGGCGCTGGATGCCCTGCTCGGCGAGTTGGTCCGCGGCCTTGCGGGCCCCGGCGGCGATCTCGGCGCGGCCGGTGGACGGCTGGGGGTGCGCGTTGGCGGTGAACACGCCGTCCTCGGTGAAGGTCCCGGCCCATTCCGTGACCCGCGCCTCGTCGAGATACCGCATCTGGCGTCCGTAGAAGTGCTGGACCTCCTGGTAGAGCGCCGTTTCCGGGCCGGCCTCGGCCGGCCGCTGCGAAGGCGACATGCTCTCTCCCCTTTGTCGGTGGGTGGTGTCTCTCCGGACCGGGGCGGCCCGCGTTCCGTGCTGCCCCGCGGCCGCCCGGCGAGCGTGGCAGCAGGTCTTCGAAAGGTTTTCGAGGCGCGTTCGGGCGGTGGGCGGCGGGCGGCGGCACCACCGGCGTTCGGCTCAGCCTCGAAGACCGCTGTGCACCCTGAGGCGCACAGGCAACGCGCGACACGATGGAGGAACGGTCATGAGCAGCACGGGTGTGCCCCGAACCGCCCTGGTCACGGGCGGAACCAGCGGTATCGGTCTCGCCGTGGTGAGGACGCTCGCCGAGCGCGGCCTACGGGTGTTCCTCTGCGCGCGGAGCGCCGAGAACGTGGCGGCGGTCGTCAAGGAGCTGCGCGCCGAGGGCCTCGACGTGGACGGCCGCGAGGGCGACGTGCGGTCGCCGGAGTCGGTGCGGCAGGTGGTACGGGCGGCGGTCGACCGGTACGGGCCGCTGACGGTGCTGGTCAACAACGCCGGGCGGAACGGCGGCGGGCCGACGGCGCGGATCACCGACGAGCTGTGGAACGACGTGATCGACACCAACCTCAACAGCGTCTTCCGCGTGACGCGCGAGGCGCTGACGACCGGCGGCCTGGAGGGCACGGAAGGCGGACGGATCATCAGCATCGCCTCGACCGGCGGCAAGCAGGGCGTGCCGCTGGGCGCGCCGTACTCGGCGTCCAAGAGCGGCGTGATCGGCTTCACCAAGGCGCTGGCCAAGGAGCTGGCCCAGACCGGCGTCACCGTCAACGCGGTGTGCCCGGGGTACGTCGAGACGCCGATGGCGGTGCGGGTCCGGCAGGCGTACGCGGCGACCTGGGAGACCACCGAGGACGACGTGCTGGGCCGTTTCAACGACAAGATCCCGATGGGGCGTTACTCCACTCCGCGGGAGGTGGCGGGGCTGGTCGGCTACCTGGTGACCGAGGAGGCCGCGTCGATCACCGCGCAGGCCCTCAACGTCTGCGGCGGGCTCGGCAGTTACTGACCTGCCCCCCCTTGAACCCACGTTCCCCCATCAACGAGAAGGAAGGCTGCTCCATGACCTCGTACGGACGCCACCGCACCGTGCACGAGATCGAGATCGACGCTCCGGCCGACACCGTGTACGCGATCATCGCGGACGCCGCGGCGTGGCCGGGCCGGTTCACGCCCACCGTCCACGTCGAGCGCGAGGCGCTCGACGCCGCCGGCGAGCGGCTGCGGATCTGGGCCACCGCCAACGGCGAGGTGAAGCACTGGACTTCGCGCCGCGACCTGGACGAGGCGGCGCGCCGGGTGCGGTTCCGGCAGGAGGTGTGCTCGCCGCCGGTCGCCGCGATGGGCGGCGAGTGGGTCGTCGAGGAGCGGCCCGGCGGCGGGACGCGGCTGGTGCTGCACCACGACTTCGAGGCCGTCGACGACAACGGCGACAACGCGACCCAGGTGGCCTGGATCGGCACGGCGACCGACCGCAACTCCCGGACGGAGCTCGCCAACATCAAGGATCTGGCGGAGAGTTGGCGGGACCGCTCGGAGCTGGTCTTCTCCTTCGCGGACTCGGAGCTGATCGACGGCCCGGCCGATGTCGCGTACGACTTCCTGCACCAGGCCGCGAAGTGGCCGGAGCGGCTGCCGCACGTCTCGCGGATGGAGCTGACCGAGCCGGCGGCGAACGTCCAGGCGATGACGATGGTCACGCGCGCCGGGAACGGCTCGGAGCACACCACCGAGTCGGTTCGCGTCTGCTTCCCGGGCGACCGCATCGTCTACAAGCAGCTCGTCACCCCGCCCCTGATGACCACGCACACCGGCACCTGGCTGCTGGAGAAGACCGCCGAGGGGCTGAAGGTGACGTCCCATCACACCATCGCGCTGAACGCGTCGGCGATCCCCGCCGTGCTGGGCGAGGAGGCGACCCCGGCGTCCGCGCGGGCGTATGTGCGCGCGGCCGTGGGCGGCAACAGCGCCGCGACGCTCGCGCACGCCAAGCGGTTCACGGAGTCGGCGCATGCGGGGTGACGGGCCGGGCCCGGCGGCCCCGGACGTCGAGGTGCTGGTCGTCGGCGGCGGCCCGGCGGGGCTGACCGTCGCGCACGAACTCGTCCGGCGCGGCATACGGCCGCGGGTGGTGGACCGGGCCCCCGGGCCGGCGACCACGAGCCGCGCGCTGGCCACGCACCCGCGCACGATGGAGGTCTTCCACCAGATGGGGCTGGTGGACGAACTCCTCGCGCGGGGGCAGCGGGTCGAGCACTTCACGCTGCACATGCGGGGCCGGCCCCTCATCCGCTTCGACACCAACTACGGGAAGCTGCCCACCCGTTACCCGTACACACTGATGGTCGATCAGGTACTGACGGAGGAGGTGCTGCGGGACGGCCTGCGGCGCCTCGGCGTCGAGGTCGAGTGGGGCACGGAGCTGGTGGACTTCGCGCCGGGCCTCCAGCAGGTCACGGCCCGGCTGCGGAGCACGGGCGCGGAGGCGGCGCAGGAGGTCACCGCGGGGTGGCTGGTGGGCGCGGACGGCTCGCGCAGCACCGTGCGCGAGCGGCTCGGGCTGCGGCTGCACGGCGGCGCGGCGCGCACCTGGCTCAACGCCGACGTGGTGCTCGACGCCCCGCTCCCCCGCGACTCCAACCACCTCGTGCACACCGGCCAGGGCACCCTGCTGCTCGTCCCGTTCCCCGCGCCCGGCAAGTGGCGGATCGTGGACACGGAGTACGCCGAGGACACCGTGGACGCGGGCGACCCGGAGGCGGTGCGCGCCCTGCTGAGCCGCAAGCTGGAGAAGGCGCTCGGGCAGCCCGTCGCGGTGTCGGCGCCCACCTGGATCTCGGTGTTCCGGGTCCAGCAGCGCATGATCACGGCCATGCGGTCCGGGCGCTGCTTCGTGGCCGGGGACGCGGCGCACGTGCACAGCCCGGCGTCCGGCCAGGGCATGAACACCGGTATCCAGGACGCCTACAACCTGGCCTGGAAACTCGCCGACGTGGTGCGGGGGCACGCGCGCGACGCGCTGCTCGACACCTATCCGGCGGAGCGGCTGCCGGTGGGCGGCCGGCTGCTGGGCTCGACCAGGAAGGCCACGGCGCTCGTGGCGCTGCGCAACGCCGCCGCTCCCGTGTTGATGCCCGTGGGGCTGACCGCGCTCAAGGCGCTGCGGCCGGCGAAGCGGCGCGTCGAGCACCGGATGATGGCCGGGATGTCCGGCCTCGCCCTGCACTACGAGGACGGGCCGCTGACCCCGCGGCCGGCGGCGGGCGCCATGGACGGCGTCCGGCCGGGGCGGCGGGTGGGGTGCTCGGCCGACGAGGAGAAGCGGCACCCCGGCTGGCGGGCGCTGTGCCAGGAGCTCACCGATCCGCGCTGGACGCTGCTGCTGTTCGGCGACGGGCAGCGGTGCGCGGAGCGGGTGGACGGCGCGTACGGCGGGGCCGTGTCCGTACGCGTCGTCACATCCGGGTCCGCGGGCGGCGACGGGCCGTACGCGCTGGCCGACCCGGACGGCGCGGTGGGCCGGGCGCTGGGGCCGGGCCCCGGCGCGTACGCCCTGATCAGGCCGGACGGCTATCTCGCGGACCGGGGCCCGCTGGCGGGTTTCGCGGGGATCGCGGCCGTGTTCGACGGCTTCCATCTGCTGCCCGGCGACGAGCGCGCCGGCGAGTGACTGCCGCGGGCCGGGCGCCGGCCCCGTACGGAGAAGACGAAACGAAAGGGCCACAGATATGACTGCACAAGCGCAGAACGCCGCCACCGGCGTGAGCGGCGGTTCACCGGCGCTGGTCACCGGGGCGACGAGCGGCGTCGGGCTGGCCGTAGCCCGGCGGCTCGCCACCGCCGGGCACGAGGTGCTGATGAACTACGCGCACGACGACGACCGGGCGCTCCGTGCCGAGAAGGAACTGGTGGAGGCCGGGGGCGCGGTACGGCTGATGCGCGCGGACATCGGCACGCCGCTGGGGGTGGTGCGGCTGCTGGAGGAGATCCGGTCCGCGTACGGCCGGCTCGACGTCATGGTGCACAGCGCCGGTTCGTTCCATCCCATGGCCACCGCCACGCCTCGCGTCGAGGGGTGCCTGCGGGACGGCGCGGTGGCGCTGGGGCCGCTGGTGTACGGGGCCGGGCGGCTCGGCGATCTGCTGGCGCCGGGGTGCGGGCGGCTGGTCGCGGTCTCCGCCACGGGCGCCCGTTCCGTGGTGCCGGGCTACGCGGGCCTGGGCATGGCGAAGGCGGCGCTGGAGTCGATGGTGCGCTATCTCGCCGTGGAGCTGGCCGGCCGGGGCGTCGCCGTCAACGCGGTGGCCGGCGGCAAGCTCGCGCCGGAGGGACCTGCCGGCCCGGACGGGCCTCCGGCCGAGGCGCTGGCGCGGATCGCGGCACGGACGCCCGCGGGCCGGCTGACCACGGCCGGCGAAGTCGCGGACGTGGTGGCGCTGCTGTGCCGCCCGGAGGCTGCCGCGCTGCACGGCCAGGTGCTCACCGTGGACGGCGGGGCCGGGCTGCTGTGACGGAGACGGTGCGGCAGGACATCGGGAAGGGACCCCGCGCGACCTCGCGGTTCATCGATCTGTCCCAGGCGGTGGACGCCGGGCAGTGGGAGGTCGATCCGGTCAGGCACGAGATCATGAGCCCGGCCGAGGGCGGCCGGCACATGGCGGAGGGGATGCGGCGCCACCACGGCGTGGAGTTCGATCCGTCCGAACTCCCCGGCGGCGAGCTGCTGTCGCTGGACACCCTGACGCTCACGACGCACACCGGCACGCATGTCGACGCGCCGTCGCACTACGGCTCGCGCGCGGCGTACGGCACGCCGCGCCATATCGACCGGATGCCGCTGGACTGGTTCCACCGGCCGGGGTTCCGGCTGGATCTGCGGGGCGAGCCCGTCGGGGCGATCGGCGCGGACCGGGTGCGCCGGGCGCTGGACGAGGCCGGGAGCGTGCCGGGCCCGCTGGACATCGTGTTGCTGTACACGGGCGCGGACCGGCTGGCGGGGACGCCCGAGTTCTTCACGGACTTCGCGGGGCTCGACGCGGCGGCCACGCATCTCCTGCTGGATCTCGGGGTGCGGGTGATCGGCACCGACGCGTTCAGCCTGGACGCGCCCTTCGGCCACATGATCGGGGAGTATCAGCGCACCGGGGACCGGGGCGTGCTGTGGCCGGCGCACTTCGTGGGGCGCGAGCGGGAGTACTGCCAGATCGAGCGGCTGGCCAACCTCGGCGCCCTGCCGGGGCCCACCGGCTTCACGGTGACCTGCTTCCCGGTGAAGATCGCGGGTGCGGGTGCGGGCTGGACGCGGGCGGTCGCCGTCGTCGAGGAGTGAGCGGTCGCCCCGAGACCCGTACCGTCCGGTTCCGTGGAGCCGGACGGTACGGGGCCGCCGCGCGAGAACGGACAAGGGGCAGGAAGCAGGGGCGGGGTGCGGGACCACGGCGTCGACAAGCTCGTCGGGAAGCTCTCTCTGCTCCGCTGACCCTCGCTCGCTTGACCGCAGGCCGCTGCGGCGGGGGACGGCGCGGAACCCC